>NZ_JBQSXM010000004.1:0-346446 GCF_052378285.1 Brachybacterium sp. AOP3-A1-3
CCCGGGGAGGCGAGCACCAGCACGCCTCCCCGGGCCCGCACCGACTGCACACGGCCGACCGCGAATGACGCCCGTCGGCCGCACGAACACCGCACCACCCGGACCGCGCGTCCCAGGCGCCGCCCGATGACTCCAAGGAGAACACCTATGCCCGTGCTCGGACTCCAGCTCATGATGCTCAAGGACCAGATCAACGAGAAGGGGATGTACGAGGTGCTGCGCGATGTGCGCGAGCTCGACATCGACGCCGTCGAGGTCTCCCAGGTGGAGATGACCGACGAGCTCATCGACGACCTCGTGCGCGGCAAGGCGGACTTCGGCGTCGAGACCGCCGCCATGAGCGCCTCGATCGCCCCCGGTGGCAACGGCTTCGCCCTCGAGACCGAGTTCGAGCGCGCCGTCGAGGCCTGCACGAAGACCGGCTCGCGCTTCCTGCGCATCGGCATGATGCCCTTCGAGGCCATGACCTCGAAGCAGGCCTGCGAGGAGTGGGCAGCCTCGGTCGAGCCCTACGCCGCCCGCCTCGCCGAGCAGGGCGTGACGCTGTGCTATCACAACCACCACGTGGATCTCATCCAGTTCGAGGGTGAGCGGATATTCGACATCGTGCGTCGGGTGGCCCCGTCCCTGCTGTTCGAGGTGGACCTCCACTGGGTCCAGCGCGGCGGCATGGCACCGCTGGACATGCTCGAGGCCTACTCGGGCGCCTGCAAGCTCATCCACGTCAAGGACTTCCGCGTGGCCCCGCTGGATGCAGAGGTCTACCGCAGGTTCGAGGCGAAGGAGATCGACATGAAGGAGTTCTACGGTGCCTTCCTGTCGCTCGGCCAGTTCGCCGAGGTGGGCCAGGGGAACATGAACTGGCCCGCGCTGCTCCCCGCCGCGGAGAAGGCCGGCGCCGAGTACTTCCTCATCGAGCAGGATGACACCTACGGCCGCGACCCGATCGACTGCATCCGTGAGTCCCGCGAGTACCTGAGGTCCATCGGGTACTGACCGCGCGTCCCGTCCACGGCCGCGTTCACCCCACAGCCGCGTTCCGTCCACGGCCACGATGCCCGGCGCCCCCTGTTCCGACGGGAGGCGCCGGGCATCGTTCTGCGGCTATCGCTCGATGCTCTGCCTCAGTGCTCTCCGGCGGCGGGCTGGAGGTACGTACGGATCTCGCGGATCTTCGCCGTCTTCGAGGCTCCGGCGAAGCGGATCACGTGGCAGAAGTCCACGCGCTCGGCACCGCGGAGGAGGTAGCCGTCGCAGGCGGCGAGCCGCCCGTGGTTGAGGACAGTGAGGATCTCGCCGCGGTCGGCCTCGAACGGCGGCGGCACGATGACGTCGATCGCCCCGTCATCGTCGGCGGCCTTCCCGTCGGCCGTCCCGTCGGCCGTCCCGTCGGCCTCGCCAGGGGCCTCCCCCGGGCGTTGCGCACCGACCAGCACCCATCGGGCGCCCTCGACGAGCCACTCATGCACCGATGCCTCGTCCCCTGTCGCCCAGGCCGTGATGAGGTCGGCGACGAGCGCCATCCGTGGCGAGTTCCCGCAGTCGGAAGGAGCAGTGATATCCATGCCCGACACCGTAGGCGGGTGCCGTGCGCACGTCCCGGCAATTCTGGAGAAGCGAGCTGTCGCAACGGATCGCCCCCTGCCGGCGGGTGAGTTCGGGAGGGGATCTGCTCCGAGAGAGCCGAGACCGTTACCGTTTCGTGACACTGCCCACGGAACGCGACTTCCTGGCCGCTCTCTGGACGCTTCCGCAACGCGATGCCAGGTTTCGGGGCGTAACGTCGCCCGCGCCGCTCAACCCCAGGAGGCACAGTGAAGGTCCCCAGCACCTCGAAGCTCCGTAACTCGATCGTCGCCGTCTCGTTCGCCGCCGTCCTCGCCCTGACCGGGTGCAGCGACGACCAGTCCGCCCCGTCGGGCGCCAGCGATGGCGGAGGCGAGCAGCCACCCGCCGCGAGCGATGGTGGAGGCGCCCCCCAGGCCGGCGGCGAGCAGGCGATGCCCGAGGCCGATGTCTCCGACGTCCCCGATGTCGTCGCCGAGGTCAACGGGGAGAAGATCTCCAAGGACGAGTTCGTCAAGGCCTACGAGCCGCAGTTCCAGCAGGCCTCGATGCAGCAGCAGTCCACCGGTCAGGAGATCGACCAGGCCGATCTGAAGAAGCAGGTCGCCGGTCAGCTCGTCGACAACCACCTGCTCCTGCAGGCCGCCTCGGACTCCGGCATCAAGGCCTCCGACAAGGACATCGACGCCACGCTCGAGGAGATCGCCGCGCAGAACGGCATGGGCTCCGCCGACGAGGTCGTCAAGGCTCTCGAGCAGCAGGGCATGAGCGCGGACGACGTGCGCGCGGACGCCGCCTCCCAGTTCGCCCTGACGACGTACATCGAGCAGGAGGCCGACATCAAGAAGCCGAGCGACGAGGAGCTCAAGGCGCAGTACGACCAGCTCGTCGCCCAGCAGGAGCAGTCCGGCGGCCAGCAGGGCGAGGTCCCACCCTTCGAGGACGTGAAGGATCAGCTGGCGGATCAGGCGACGCAGCAGCAGCAGGGCGAGGCGGCGACGAAGCTCGCTGACGACCTGGAGAAGAAGGGCGACGTCACGATCAACATCTGATGGCCTCTGATGGCCACAGCCCCCTGAGCGGGAGCAGACGAGGATCCTCGCACCACGTCCACCAGGACGCGGCGCGAGGATCCTCTGCTGCCCGGCGCCTCGGCGCCTCGGCGCCTGGTACCTGGTGCTTTCGTCGTCGTGCGTGGTGTGCGGCATCGCACTGCCGGCGAGACAAGCCCAGGGACTCGCCTGCCCGGCAGACCAGCCCGCCAGCGAACCTGCCTGCGACCTGCGCGAAGACCGGTGAGCCACGCGCGTGAGCGCGCACCGGATAGTCACGGGGAGGACCGGGAGCAGGCCGAAGAAATACTTGCAGTCGATGCAAGCTCATGCCTAGTGTGCGAGTACCGGCCCGCTCTGCTCCCCGAGCATCCGCGATGACGGGCCAGACGCAGCAGAGGAGAGACCCCCGGTGACAGACAAGAACGGCGCCCCTGCCCCGTTCAACCGCAATGTCGTCCTGGCGACCCTGGTCTCCGGGGCGTTCATCGTCATCCTGAACCAGACTCTGCTGAACACGGCGCTGCCGGAGTTCATGCGCGACTTCGACATCACGGCGAACTCCGCGCAATGGGTCACCACGATCTTCATGCTGGTCAACGGCATCATGATCCCGATCACCGCGTTCTTGATCCAGAAGTTCACCACGCGTTCCCTGTTCTTCGCGGCGATGGGCCTGTTCACGATCGGCACGGTGATCTGCGCCCTCGCGCCGGCCTTCGCGGTGCTGCTGATCGGCCGTGTCGTCCAGGCGGCCGGCGGCGGCATCATCATGCCGCTGATGCAGACGATCCTGTTCGCCGTGTTCCCGCTCGAGAAGCGCGGCACGGCGATGGGCACCTTCGGCCTCGTGATCGCCTTCGCCCCGGCGATCGGCCCCAGCCTCTCGGGCTGGATCGTGGACCACCTGCCCTGGCAGACGCTGTTCATCATGCTGGTGCCGATCGCGATCATCGACATGATCGTCGCGTCGTTCATCCTCAAGAACGTCACCGAGCGCACCCACCCGCGACTGGACGTGCTGTCGATCATCCTGTCCACGCTCGGCTTCGGCGGTCTGCTCTTCGGCCTCGGCACCGCCGGCAACACCGGATGGGGCAGCCCCGAGGTGATCATCGCCCTCGTGGTCGGCGTGGTCTCGCTGGTGTGGTTCATCCGCCGCCAGGGACGGCTCGAGCAGCCGATCCTCGAGTTCCGCGTGCTGCAGTACCGCATGTTCACCCTCGGCACCGTGCTGGGCATGCTCGTGTTCATGGCGATGATCGGCGGGATGCTGATGATCCCCCTGTACATGCAGAACATGACCGAGCACACCGCGATGGACTCCGGTCTCGTGCTGCTGCCCGGCGCCGTGGTGATGGGCCTGATGTCCCCCGTGACAGGGCGGATCTTCGACCGTTTCGGGGCCAGATGGCTGGCGATCATCGGCTTCGCCCTGGTGTCGATCACGACGTTCCTGCTCGCCACGCTCACCCCGACCACCACGTTCGCCTACATCGCGATCGTCAACGCCTTCCGCATGTTCGGCACGGCCATGGTGATCATGCCGGTCACCACGGCGGCCCTGAACCAGCTGCCGCAGCACCTCATCCCCCACGGCACAGCCCTGAACAACACGCTGCGCCAGATCGCCGCGTCCGTCGGCACCGCCGTGCTGGTCACCGTGATGACCTCCGCAGCGCTGGACCCGGCGACCCATGGGGCGCAGGGCTCGATCCACGGCGTCAACATCGCCTTCATCGTGGCCGGTTGTTTCAGCGTGCTCGGGTTCATCGGAGCCTTCTTCATCCGCTCCCTGACCCCGCGGACGATCCACTCCGGGCACTCCGGCCCCGGCGAGCCCGACCTCACGGAGGACTGATCTCCGGCAGGGGGCCCGCCCTCCGCTCCGCAGTCACACCCGCCCCGCGCGGAGCTCCTGGGCCAGGTATTCGGCCTGCCGGATCGCGAGCGCCACGATCGTGAGCGTCGGGTTCGCGGCCGCCCCGGTGGTGAACTGCGACCCGTCGGAGATGAACAGGTTCGGCACGTCGTGAGCCCGGCCCCACTGGTCGACCACACCGTCCTCGGGCCGCTCGCTCATGCGACAGGTGCCGAGGTTGTGCGTGGACGGATACGGAGTGGTGCGGTGCGTGCTCTCGGCCCCCACGGCGCGGTACAGCTTCTGCGCGGTGGAGTACGCATGCTCGCGCATAGCGACGTCATTGGCGTGGTCGTCGAAGTGCACGTTCGCGACCGGCAGCCCGTGCTGGTCGCTCATCGACGAGTTGAGAGTGACCGCGTTGGACTCCTGCGGCATGTCCTCCCCCACCAGCCAGCAGCCGGCCGTGTTCTCGTACCCTTCCAGCAGCGCGGTGAAGTCCGGCCCCCAGGCGCCCGGTTCGACGAAGCTCGCCATGAACGCCGGGCCCAGCGAGATGGTCTGGATGTAGTAGCCGCCGGCGAATCCGCGTGCCGGGTTGTGCACGGACTCATCCGAGATGTTCCCGGCCATGGTCTCGCCCCGATACATGTGCACCGGCTTGTCGAACTGCGCGTACACGCTCCCGGTCATGTGGCGCATGTAGTTGCGACCCACCTGCCCGGAGGAGTTCGCGAGCCCGTCGGGGAACATCGAGGAGGAGCTGAGGTGCAGCAGCCGGGGCGTCTCGATCGAGTTCCCGGCCACGCACACGACCTTGGCGGCCTGACGGTTCAGGTTTCCGTCCTTGTCGAGGTAGATCACCGCGTCGACCCGGCCACTGCGGTCGTGGAGGATCTGCGCGACATGGGAATCGGGGCGCAGGTCCAGCAGCCCCGTCTCCAGGGCGCGCGGGATCTCGCGGACCATGGTCGACCATTTCGACGTGTTCTTGTCGCCCTGGAAGTTGAAGCCGTCCTGGATGGAGGCGGGGCGCCCGTCGTACGGCTCGGCGTTGGTGCCGTACGGGCCGGTTGCGTAATGCTTCATCCCGAGCTTCTCGGCGCCGGCGGCGAGGACCTTGTAGTTGTTGTTCGCCGGCAGCGGCGGGCGCCCCCCGCGGTGGGTGGAGCCGATCGCGTCCTCGGCCCGCATGTAGTACGGCTCGAGGTCGTCGTAGGAGATCGGCCAGTCCAGCAGGTTCGCCCCGTCGATCCGCCCGTAGGTGCTGCGGGCTCGGAATTCGTGCGGCTTGAGCCGCGGGGTCGCCCCCGACCAGTGGGTGGTGGTGCCGCCGACGGCCTTCACGATCCACGTCGGCAGATTCGGGAAGTCCTGGGCCACCCGCCAGGACCCGGAGGTGGTGCGGGGGTCGGTCCAGGCCATCTGGTTGAAGGCCTCCCACTCGAGGTTCATGTAGTCCTCGTGGCGCAGGTAGGGCCCTGCTTCGAGGACGACGCACTCGATGCCCTGCCGGGTCAGCTCGTAGGCGAGGGTGCCGCCTCCGGCCCCGGATCCGATGATGACGACGGCTTCGGTGTCGTGGTCGATGGTGCTCATGAGGTCTGCTTCCTTCCGGTCCCGACGCGTCCTGCTCGTGCCTTGCTCTGCCCGGCCGGGACAGCGGCCGCCCGGTTGCTGCGGGTGCTCGCGGCGGTGGGAAGATCCGAGACGACGTCCTCCAGGGGCTCGCCGTCGTACTCCTCGATGCGTGGATCGGGCAGCCAGTCGAGGTCATCGAAGCCACGGTCGATGTAGCCGCCCTTGTCGAAGGACGGCCCCTCGTAGCCGAGCGCCTCCCACACCTCCTCGTCCTCGTAGAGGTTGACCACGACCGTCTGCCGCACGAAGCCGAAGAAGGTGGTGTGCTGCACCCTCAGCAGCACCAGGTGCGCCTGCTGCGGGGTCAGCTCGTGGAAGCGCCCGTCGGTCAGGCCCTGCAGGGAGTCGAGCCCCTGGGCGAGCTTGACGCGCATCCAGGTGCTGTCGTCAGCCTGCTTCTGCACGGTGTCTGCGGCCCGCTCGTAGGCGGCGTCCGGGACCTTCTCATGCGGGAATGCGGCTTTGATCAGGGCAATCAGGGTGCGTCGTGCCTCTTCCGTGCCTTCGACGTCATTGACTGCCTCGTCGACTGCCTCGCTGCTCTGCGATGCGTTCATTACCTCTCCTCCCCACTGCGTCGTCGTCAGTGATCTGAGGCACACGCTAGGGAGGGGGCGGGCCGTCGACAAGCCGCGTTATCGCTCGGCGAGAAGCCGACAGTTCTGGGGTGCGTTCAGGAGCGGGTTCAGGGGTGATGGCCGCCGAGGCGGTAGGCCCGGCCGGCGCGGGAGGCGCAGGCGCGCACCCGGTCCTCGACGTGGCGCACCCGGCCCGCATAGGCCGCCACCGGGGCCGAGACGGCGACCGTGGCGATGAGCAGACCGTCGTCGGCCCGGATCGAGGCGGCGAGACAGTCCGTGCCGAGCTGGAACTCCTGGTGCTCCCAGGCCATGCCGCGCTCGGCGATCTCGTCGAGCTGGCGGCGCAGCAGCTCGGGGTCCGTGACGGTGCGGTCGGTGTGCGCCAGCAGGGTGCGATCGGTGAGGAAGGCGTCGCGCTCCTCGATGCCGAGCGCGCTGAGCCCCACCTTCCCGAAGGCCGTGGCGTGGGGGCTCTCGTGGAAACCGAAGCCCAAGGGCGAGAGCCGCGGCGCGGCCGGCGAATCGGAGACGTGCACGACGACGAAGTCCGTGCCGCGGTGGATCGCGAGGTAGGCCGCCATGCCGAGATCCCGGTGCATCCCGTGGACCTCTTCGCGCACTGCCCGCGGGATCCCGAGGTCGTCGTGGAGCCCTACGGCCAGTCGGTGCAGCTTGTAGCCCAGCGCGAAGCGCTGCTCGTCCTTGAGGTGGACGAGGTACTCGGCGCGGATGAGCTCCTGAGCGAGCCGGTAGACCGTGGGCAGCGGGATGGAGGTGGCCTGGGCGATGGTGCGCGCGGTGCTGCTGCCGTGCTCCGCGACGGCCTCGAGCACCGCGATCGCCCGGGCGATCTGCCCGGTGGGGACCTCGGCGTCCCGATCCTGCGTGCCTGCCATGTCTCCCCCTCGCGGTCCGTTCCCATTGTGGTGCACGGCCGCGCCGACCGGGGCCTGATCGCGGTGGCCGGAGGCGTTCTTGCCCTGCGAGAATCGCTCTATCCGCCCGTCCGAGAGCCGGGCAGGCTGTCCCCACTCATCTCTCTGTCCCGGAAGGACCCGATCATGATCCTCATCAACGTGAAGTTCCCTGTGAAGCCCGAGTTCGCGGATCAGTGGCCCGAGCTCTCCCGCGAGTTCACCGAGACCACGCTCGCCGAGCCGGGCAACCTGTGGTTCGAGTGGTCGCGCAGCGTCAAGGAGCCGAACACCTATGTGCTCATCGAGGCGTTCACCGACGAGGGCGCCGGACCGCACGTGAACTCCCCGCACTTCGCGACCATGCAGGAGGAGTTCCCGCAGTACCTCGAGGCCACGCCGCAGATCATCTCCCAGCAGATCGAGAGCGACGGCTGGGGTCCCATGGGCGAAATCCAGGTCGACTGACGCGAACTCCCGGCCCGGGCCCGACTCCGCAGCGCTGTGATCCGCAGCGCTGCGGAGATCAGTGCTCGCCGCGCCGGCCGAGCGTCGTCACCGGGGCGGCGCCGGGCCTCGTCCACTGCGGAAGCGGCCGGCTGGTCCCTCCCCAGGTGGGGTTCCCCTCGGAGTCGGTGCGCCAGGACCAGCACGCATGGCGACCCGCCGGCCAGCCGTCGGGAGTATCCTCCCAGCTCTCTCCGCGCCCGTACGGGGTCATGTCGAGCAGCCCCATCGCGACGTTGACACGTTCGTTGCCCCGACCGGTGGTGCGGTAGGTGAGGAACACGCGGTCCCCGTCCCGCAGGAAGCTCGCCAGATAGCCCATCCCGCCGCCGACGGGCTCGGCGAGCCCGCGCACCGAGTACCAGGGCACCTGGGTGTAGCCCATGAACTCGGTGTACGGGGCGACCTCCTCCCACGGCCCGGTGGTGAGGATCGCCAGGGACACCCCGTGGCCGTGGAGATAGGTGGCGTCCTGCAGGTGCCAGGCAGTGGTGGTGCAGCCTTCGCACTGGCCCTGATGCGGGGCGCCGTCGTGCCACATGTGCTGGTAGACCACGAGCCGATCGCGGCCCTCGAACAGGTCCCGGAAGGGCACCGGGCCGTCCCGGCCCACCACCTCGACGGAGCCGTCGATCTCGACCATGGGGAGCTGGCGCCTGGCCGCGGCGAGGGCATCGCCCTCGTGGGTATGGGCCTTCTCCCGCACCAGCAGCTCGTCGCGGACGTCCTGCCAGGTGGCCATATCCACCACCGGTGGTGTCCCCTCTCCTCGCGCAGCCTCAGGTGACATCGCTCAGCGCTCCCAGGCGGTGCCGGGAGGTTCCGGCAGGTGGGTCGGTGCGTACTCGAGCAGCTGGAGACCACCGGCGAAGGTACGCGCCTCGGTGAGCTCCAGGGCGAAGTCCTCGAAGCGGTCCCAGATCCGCTCAAGGCCGGTGCGGCCCGTGAGCACCGGGAACAGGATGACCCGGAAGCGATCCACAAGGCCGGCCTTCATCAGGGAGTGGCTGAGGCGGATGCTGCCCACGGTGGTCAGCGGCACCGTGGAGGTCTGCTTCAGCTCCCGCACCGCCTCGACGGCGTCGGTGCTGATCAGAGTGGTGTTCGGCCAGGCGAGCGGCTCCTGGAGCGTCGAGGAGAAGACCACCTTCGGCAGCTGGGCCATCTCCTCGAAGCTCGCCTTCTCCTCCTCGGAGATCTCGATCTGCTCGGCCTGCTGCCCCATCTCGGACATCAGCCGGTACGTGGTCGCCCCCATCAACGAGACGTAGTCGGGCTCCTCGGCGAGCCAGTCGAGGTACTCGTCGCTCTGGAGGCCCCACCACCCCGGCCAGCCCTCGCCGGCGGCGCAGCCGTCCAGCGAGAGGATGAAGTCGACGAGCAGCGGCTGTGCGGTCCGTGGTGCAGGGATGTCATCCATGAGTGGTCCTCGACGTCAAGAGATCCGGCCCGTGCGTGTGCGGATCCCAGATTACGCCGCGAGGGCGGGCACCGCCATCGTCCAGAGGCCGGCAACGAGGACGACGGAGATCGCAGAGACGGCGCTCATGCCCGGCCGACGGGGCGTCGCCGCGCTCCTCGTCCGATCGTCACGGCAAGTCCCGCAGCGACCAGCACCCAGACGAGCAGGGCGACGACGAGGAACCCCGCCCCGATGGTCTCGACCGCGGGCATGTGCTCCACGCGGCCCAGTCGCATCGAGGCGACGGCGAACATGCCCAGCGGGAACACCATCGACCATAGGGCCGGGGTGTAGCGCAGCGGGACGCGATGGAGCAGATGGCGCCAGATCCCGGCGCCGACCAGCAGCGGCACCAGCCATGCCGCGAAGCACCAGAAGACGACGACGGTGCCGCCGATGAGCCCCCTGGCCGCGTCGACCATCGGCACCGATCCCATGTCCACGATGCTCGCTCCGGCGACCACGGAGATGGCCAGCGCGCCCATGGCCACCCAGTAGGGCGGCTCGAACTGCTGCGGGGTGATGCCGTGGTGCACCACGCGCAGTATGACCAGCACAGCGATCCCGACGTAGAGGATCGTCCCCACCGACCAGGCCATCACGGTGGCGATGCCGAGCAGGTCGGCGAGTCGTGGTGTCGCGGGGTTCAGCCCGGAGAGCCCGACGGCGAGGGACTGCGAGGCCACGGACCAGATGAACCAGGTGCCGTTGGTGCGGGCGAGGATCGGCTCACCGTCCCGCGCCATGAGGACCTGCCAGGGCAGCACATAGCCCAGCACCAGCCAGATCGCGGCCGCCACGATCAACAGGCCGACCGAGAGGCTCCCCATCCCGTTCCCCTGGAAGCCGGCCGCGAGCACTCCGGTGCCGGCGACGATCGTGAAGTACCCGAAGGCCGTCTCGGGGTTCCGGGCATCGGCGAGCATCCGTCGGCCGTGGCGGATCGCGCGGGTCGCGAAGAGACCCACGAGCACCAGGTACGCGCCCACGGCGAGCGGGAGGGCGACCCGCGAGGCACCCACGAACCCGGCTTCGTGCAGCGCGACCGACAGGATCCCGGTCGCCATCACCAGGGCGAAATATCCGGGGGAGAGCCCGGAGATCGCACTGTCGGCTCGTACGGCGAGGTGGGGAGGCGTCCTGGTCACGCTCTATTGTGCCCACATCCCCAATTGTGCCCACATCCCCACCCCGCGGTCGCCGACCCCTGCCCGTGTTCTCCCGGCACCGCCCGCGGCGCCCGCTCCGCGTCGGCGTCGGCGCGGCGCCCGGCACTCAGCAGGCGCGCTGACCTGCCTCTGGACACCGGGCCGAGACCACGGCATTCTGGGATCCCCGCCACGCCGACGTCGGCGTGCATTCCTGCCCAGTCCCCCTGACGGATGTGTCACCCAGCTGGATGGATAGTGGACCCCCTCCACCAGTGAACCTAGGGTGATGAGTCGTCCGCGGCCCGGTGGCCAGTCACCGGCCGCCGACACCTTCCCACCGCCGGGCCTGCTCGCTCGTGCGAAACGGCCCGCTCCGCTCGCACGTCGATCGAAAGGACCGTGATGGCCGAGGCCGCCAAGATCCCTCGCCCCGCAGAATCTCCAGGCACCGGGAACGACCCCGGCGGGAGCGGAGCGGGATCTCCGACCGGCACCGGCACTGCGGGCACCACCCATTCCGCCGTCAACTGGCCCGTCTTCCTCGGCACCGCCACGATCATCGTCGCGTTCGTGCTGTTCGCAGCGATCTGGCCGAGCACCGCCGAGACCGTCATCTTCGGCTCGATGGCCTGGATCGCGACCAACTTCGGCTGGTACTACGTCCTCACCGCCGGCATCGTCGTGGTGTTCGTGCTGATCGTCGCCTTCTCCAAGGTGGGCGGGACCCGGATGGGTCCGGACCATTCGCTGCCGAAGTACAACATGTTCACGTGGGCGGCCATGCTGTTCGCGGCCGGCATCGGCGTGGACCTCATGTTCTTCGGGATCTCCGGACCGGCCACGAACTTCCTCACCCCGCCGGACGTCCCTGCCGGCTCGGACGAGGCCGCCCGGATGGCGACTATCTGGACGATCTTCCACTACGGGATCCCCGGCTGGGCGATGTATGCGCTGATGGGAATGGCCTTCGGGCTCTTCGCCTATCGGTATCACCTGCCGCTGTCGATCCGCTCTGCCCTGGCGCCGATCTTCGGCAAGCGGATCCACGGCGCCGTGGGCCACGTCGCCGAGATCGGCGCGACGATCGGCACCATCTTCGGCATCTCGGTGTCGCTCGGCATCGGCGTCGTGTTCCTGAACTTCGGTCTCTCCGCCCTGTTCGGCATCCCGAACTCGATGGCGGTGCAGATCGCGCTCATGGCGCTGGCCGTGTTCATCACGATCCTCTCGACCGTCTCCGGCGTGGACAAGGGGATCCGTCGGCTCTCCGAGCTCAACGTGATCCTGGCCCTGGTGCTGATGCTCTGGGTGCTGTTCTCGGGCAGCACGCACGAGCTGCTCAACGCCCTGGTGCAGAACATCGGCGACTTCTTCTCGCGGTTCCCCTCGATGCTGATGAACACCTTCGCCTACAGCGACGGGGCGGTCGACTACCCCTCCGACCAGTGGATGGCCGACTGGACGCTGTTCTTCTGGGCCTGGTGGATCGCCTGGGCACCCTTCGTGAGCCTGTTCCTCGCCCGCATCTCCCGCGGCCGCACCCTGCGCCAGTTCGTGGTGGGCGTGCTGCTGATCCCCTTCGCCTTCATCCTGCTGTGGGTCTCGATCTTCGGCAACGCGGCGCTGAGCTTCTTCGGGGATGCAGAGTTCCTCGATCTTGCCGTGAACCAGCCCGAATCCGGCTTCTTCAACCTGCTCGAGCAGTACCCGGGGGCGACCTTCACCGTCTCCCTCGCTCTGCTCACAGGTCTGTTCTTCTACACCACCTCGGCGGATTCCGGCTCGCTGGTGATGGCGAACATGACCTCCAAGGCCTCGACGACCGATTCGGACGGTCCGCCGTGGCTGCGCATCGTGTGGGCCGTGATCACCGGCGCCCTGACGCTGGTGATGCTGTTCATCAACGGCGTCTACACGCTGCAGGCCGCGACCGTGGTGGTCGGGCTGCCGCTGTCGGTGATGCTGTACCTGGTCATGTACAGCCTGTGGAAGGTCCTGAAGACGGAGAGCATGAACCTCGAGTCCCGTCGGGCGGCGCTGCCCGCGCTGCTCACCAGCCGCGTGCGCGAGGCCGACGGGGGCGATCGTGGATCCTGGCGCCAGCGCCTGTCCCATCGCATGTCCTACGCGGACGAGGAGAAGGCCCGAACGTTCGTGGAGACCGTCGCCGCCCCCGCCATCGAGGAGGTCGCCGCGGAGCTCACCAAGCTCGGGGCCGACGTCACCTGCCACCGCGGGGACCACCCCGACTGCACGGTCCCGTTCGTGGACCTGGTGGTCACCTTCCCCGACGCGGAGGACTTCAAGTACCAGGCCTATCCCGTCGCCTACTCGGTGCCGAGCTTCGCCGCGAACCTCGCCACCGTGCGGGACGTCTACTACCGCCTCGAGATCTTCTCGATCCTGGGCTCCCGTGGACGCGACATCATGGGATACACCAAGGACCAGGTCATCTCCGACGTCCTGGACTCCTACGATGCCCACATCATGTACCTCACGATGAGCCAGGAGATCGGCACCGCGACCGGCACCATCCCGGTCAGCGCACCTGACACCTGGATCGACACGGACCAGATCGACCACTCCGATCAGCGCGACCACTCGGACCAGCACGATCCGACGGACGCGCAGGACCACCCGACCGACCCCGCGCTCGGCACCGACGAGACCGGGGCGACGACCACGACGACGAAGACCACGAAGGAGAGCAATGACTGACAGCATCGCCACCCTGTTCATCGACGGGAAGTGGGTGCCCTCGTCCACCGGCGAGACCCGCACCGTCATCTGCCCCGCGGACCAGTCCGAGGTCGGCGTCGTCTCCGAGGCGAGCGCCGAGGACGTCGAACGCGCGATCCTCGCGGCCCGTGCGGCCTTCGAGTCCCGCGTGTGGGCCGACAAGCCGGCCTCCGAGCGCGGGGACTTCCTGCTGCAGGTCGCCGACCAGCTCCAAGAGCGCAAGGCGGAGTTCGCCCGCGCCGAGGCCTTCGACACGGGCAAGCGCCTGGTCGAGGCCGAGGGCGATATGGACGACATCACCGCCTGCTTCCGCTACTTCGGGAAGGTCGCCGGGCAGAACCCCGGCCGCCTGGTCGACGCCGGGGACGACAGCGTGATCTCCCGCGTGGTGCACGAGCCGATCGGCGTGTGCGGCATGATCACGCCCTGGAACTTCCCGCTGCTGCAGGCCGCGTGGAAGATCGCCCCGGCCCTGGCCGCCGGCAACTCCTTCATCATCAAGCCCGCGGAGCTCACCCCGCACACCACGATCCTGATCGTGGACGTGATGGACAAGCTGGGCCTGCCCGCCGGGGTGGCGAACCTGGTGCTCGGCTCCGGCGCCGTGGTCGGCGCTCCGCTGTCCTCCCACCCGGAGATCGACCTGGTCTCCTTCACCGGTGGTCTGGTCACCGGCAGGAAGATCGCCGAATCCGCCGCGAAGAGCATCAAGAAGGTCGCCCTCGAGCTGGGCGGGAAGAACCCCAACGTGATCTTCGCCGACGCCGACTACGAGGCCGCGCTCGACAATGCGCTGAACGCCGCTTTCATGGACTCCGGCCTGCTCTGCTCGGCGGGCACGCGCCTGATCCTGCAGGACACCATCGCCGAGCAGTTCGTCGATGACCTGGTGTCTCGCGCCGAGGGCATCGTCATGGGCGGCCCTCTGGACGAGAAGGCCGAGACCGGCCCGCTGATCTCGAAGGAGCACCGCGACAAGGTCACCGACTACGTGAATCGCGGCATCGAGGCCGGGGGCCGGCTGCGCACGGGCAACCACTGGGGCGGCCCGGAGCTCGAGCAGGGCTACTTCTACGCGCCGACCATCCTGGACCAGTGCACCGCAGAGAACCCCGCCGTGGTCGAGGAGGGCTTCGGCCCCGTCATCACGGTCGAGACCTTCTCCACCGAGGAGGAGGCGATCGCGATCGCCAACAACACCGAGTACGGCCTGGCCGGCGCGGTGTGGACCTCGAACTCCGGGATCGCGAACCGGGTCTCACGGCGCCTGCGCCACGGCACCATCTGGATCAACGACTTCCACCCCTACCTTCCGCAGGCGGAGTGGGGCGGCTTCAAGATGTCCGGCGTGGGCCGCGAGCTGGGCCCCACCGGTCTCGAGGAGTACACCGAGTCCAAGCACATCTACGAGAACACCGAACCGGCCGTGACCGGCTGGTTCCCCCGCAAGGACTGACCCCGCGCAGTCCGGGCCGCCCCGCCGTGCCCCACGCCGGCGGGGCGGCCCCGCACCTCCACCTCCCACTCGACAGGAAGCAGAAGACATGTCCACTCAGGATCTCCCCTCCGAGAACCCCGTCGCCGAGTTCGACTACGTCGTCGTCGGCGGCGGCTCCGCCGGAGCGGCCCTCGCCTCGCGCCTCAGCGAGGACCCCAGCATCGATGTGGCCCTGCTCGAGGCCGGCCCCTCCGACCTCGAGCACCAGGAGGTGCTGCAGCTCAAGCGCTGGCCCGAGCTGCTCGAGGGCGGCCTGGACTGGGACTATCCGATCGAGCCGCAGGAGAACGGCAACTCCTTCATGCGCCATGCGCGCGCGAAGGTGCTGGGCGGCTGCTCCTCGCACAACTCGTGCATCGCCTTCCACCCGCCGGCGGAGGACATGGACCAGTGGGAGCAGCTCGGCGCCGAGGGCTGGAACGCCGAGACGATCCTGCCGCTGATCGCGCGCCTGGAGACGAACATGTCCCGCACCGGCGAGGGCCACGGCACCGACGGTCCCGTGCACCTCATGGACGTCCCGCCCGAGGACCCGGTGGGCGTGGCTCTGTTGGACGCGTGCGAGCAGGCGGGCATCCCGCGCGCCACGTTCAACGACTTCGAGACCGTGGTCAACGGCGCGAACTGGTTCCAGGTGAACCGCCAGGCCGACGGCACCCGCGCCTCCTCGTCCGTGTCCTACCTGCACCCGAACCTGGAGCGGGAGAACCTGCACGTCCTCACCGGCCTGCAGGTCATGCGGGTCCTCTTCGACGAGGACCAGCGGGCCACGGGCGTGGAGTACATCGACAACGCCTTCGACCGCTCCTCGATCATGCATGCACGGCGCGAGGTCATCCTCTCCGCCGGCGCGATCGACTCCCCCAAGCTGCTGATGCTCTCGGGCATCGGCCCGGCGGATCACCTGCGCGAGGTGGGCATCGAGGTGCGCGTCGACTCCCCCGGCGTCGGCTCGAACCTGCAGGACCACCCGGAGGCCGTGATCTCCTGGGAGTCCACGCAGAAGATGACGCGCGAGTCCACCCAGTGGTGGGAGATCGGGATCTTCTCCCCCACCCAGGAGGGTCTGGACCTGCCGGATCTGATGATGCACTACGGCTCGGTGCCCTTCGACATGCACACCCGCCGTCAGGGCTACCCCACCTCGCCGGAGTCCTTCGCGCTCACACCGAACGTCACCCATGCCCGCTCGCGCGGCACGGTGCGCCTGCGCACGGTCGACTACCGCGACAAGCCGAGGGTCGATCCGCAGTACTTCACCGACCCCGAGGGCCACGACATGCGCGTGGCCGTGGCCGGTATCCGCAAGGCGCGCGAGATCGTCGCGCAGCCCGGGATGGACGCCTACCGGGGCCGTGAGCTGTTCCCCGGGGAGGCCGTGCAGACCGATGAGGAGATCGCCGACTACGTCTCCAAGACCCACAACACCGTCTACCACCCGGCGGGCTCCTGCCGCATGGGCGCGGTGGACGACGACATGTCGCCCCTGGATCCGCAGCTGCGGGTCAAGGGCGTCACGGGTCTGCGCGTGGTCGACGGCTCGGTCATGCCGCAGCTGGTCGCGGTGAACCCCAACATCACCACGATGCTGATCGGCGAGCGCGCGGCGGAGCTGATCCGCGGCGAGCAGAGCGCCTGATCACTGTCGGTCTCCGTCGGACCTGACGCATGAGGACGGCCCCGCACCGAGGTGCGGGGCCGTCCTCATGCCCAGGGGCTGTGCGGGTGGTGTCGTGCCCAGGCTGCTCAGCGGGTGACGTCGATGAGGAGCTTCCCGTTCGCGGTGCCGGCCATGCTGACCTCGAACGCCTGACCGGCGTCTGCGAGGGCGAAGGTGCGGTCGATCTCGACGCGCAGAGCGCCGGCGGCGACCTTCTCCAGCAGGCTGCTCAGCCGGGCGCCGTCAGGACGCACCCACACCCAGTGTCCGCCGGTCTCCTCGACCGAGGGGTCGGCGATCGAGACGTGGCGGCCGCCGTCGGCCAGCAGGGCGAGCGTGTCCTCTCGGACTCCGCCCACGAAGTCCGCGACAGCAGTGACTCCGTCGGGCGCGATCTTGCGCACCCGCTCGACCAGGCCCTCTCCGTAGGCCACCGGGGTGACGCCGATGGCCTGCAGCTTCTCGTGGTTCTGGGTCGAGGCGGTGCCGATCACGGTCGCGCCGAGCTCCCGGGCCAGCTGCGCGGCGAGGAAGCCCACGCCCCCGGAGGCGGCATGGATGAGCAGGGTGTCCTCCGCGGTCAGCTCCAGGGTCTCGAGGCTGCGCAGGGCAGTCAGGCCCACGAGCGGCAGCCCCGCGGCGGCGTCGAAATCCACCCCCTCGGGGATCGCGGCCACGGAGGTGGCGGGCAGCGCCACGAACTCGGCGTAGGTGCCACCGTGGATGATGTCGGTGCGGCCGTAGGAGGCGACGCGGTCACCGGGCGTGAACTCCGGGGTGTCCGGGCCCACGGCCTCGACGACACCGGCCACGTCCCAGCCGGGGATCACGGGGAAGATGGTCTCGATGAGCCCGTCGAGCCCGCCGGACATCACCTTCCAGTCCACGGGATTCACGGAGGCCCGCTCCACCCGGATCACGACGGAGCCGGGGGCGGCCTTGGGCATGGGTGCATCGGTCACGTCGAGGACGCTGGGGTCGCCGTATTCGGTGTAGGTGAGTGCTCGCATATCCAGGACAACTCCTCGCCCCGCACGGACATTCCCTCAGGTCGCATGCGGGTTCTCACACGTGGGCCCTCGGGGCACGTGTGGGTCCGGTTCATGACGTCGCCCCGCCGGGTGACGGCCATCTGCTCGTCCCGCACCGTTCATCCGGTGGTGATCGGATGTCGAGGTCCCCGTCATGCCTCACCAGAGGAGCGCTCGTGCGCCGCTGCCCCCGCTCTGCCCGTCGGGCCTCCGCCCTCGCTCTCGCTGTTCCCCTGCTCGTGATCCCTGCCGGTCTGTGTCTCGGTCTCACCTCTGCATCCGCCGCACCGATCGACGACATCCGCTTCAGCGAGATCGAGTCCTCCGGCGACGGCGCCGACTGGATCGAGCTGGTCAACAACGGCGCCGAGGAGGTGGACCTGTCCAGGTGGTTCCTGCGCGACGACAAGGATGATCGCGACTGGACCGTCCCCGCCGCCACCACGATCGCCCCCGGTGAGCGCCTGGTCCTCGAGGGCGAGGTGTCCGGCGGGGATGGAGGATTCGACTTCGGTCTCGGCCGGGCCGACGAGGCCCGCCTGTTCCTGCCCGACGGCACCACCGAGGTCGACGCGGTCGCGTGGATCGAGCATGCCTCGAGCACCTACATCGTGATCGACGGCGAGCTGGTCACCGCCGCGGAGCCCACCCCGGGCGCCGAGAACTCCTCGCCCCTGCTCCCGGAGGTCCCTGCCGACCCGGTGGACCCCGCCGACCCGGAGGCAGATCCACCGGGGCCGGAATCGGACGGGCAGGAAGCCCCCGAGCCCGTGGCGGGTGCGGAGTCCGTGATCCTCAACGAGATCGTCTCCGACGGCGGCTCCCCCGACGACTGGGTGGAGCTGACCAACAACGGCACCGAGCCCGTGGATCTGTCCGGCTGGTACCTGCTGGACGAGGACGACACCAAGGAACCGTCCGAGTTCGTCGGCGGCACCGTCATCGAGCCCGGCGAGTACCTGGTGGTGGATCGTGATGAGCTGGGCTTCGGCCTGGGCAAGGGCGACGAGGTCCGGCTCTTCGCCCCGACCTCTGAGCTTGTCGACTCCGCTGCCTGGCCCGCAGACACCCACGCTGCACCCTCCCTGCAGCGCTGCGCCGACGGCACCGGCGAGTTCGTGCTCAGCGCGATCACCACGAAGGGCGCTGCCAACAGCTGCGCCGCCCCGGTGGTCATCCATGAGACCAGCTCACAGGGCGAGGACTTCGTCGAGCTGCGCAACCTCGGTGACGAAACAGTGGACCTGGGCGGCTATGTCGTCAAGGATTCCGACGACGACCACGCCCACGAGATCCCTGCCGGCACCATGGTCGAACCGGACGGCCTGCTGCTGATCACCGGTGACGAGCTCGGCTTCGGCCTGGGCGGCGAGGACTCCGTGCGCCTGTTCGCTCCCGACGGCGCCGTGGTCGACGGGGTCTCCTGGGCCGAGCACATCTCCCCCAGCTACGGCCTGTGCGAGAACGAGCTGGTGACCCAGGCGAGCGCCACCCCGGGCGAGGCCAACGACTGCCTCCAGCCCGAACCCGCGATGGCCCTGCCGACCAGCGGCGAGGTCGCCGTGCTGGACGAGGAGAACACCTGGGCCGAGGACCTCTCGGGGCTGGACGCCGCCATGATCGACGGCGAGATGGTGCTCTGGGCGACCAACAACGACGCCGGCCAGATCTCCCGCCTCGTGGAGAACGCCGACGGCACGCTCATCGGCTCCGAGGGCTGGCCCGCCGGCGGCATCCCCACCCGCTTCCCCGACGGGTCCGGCGCGCCGGACGGTGAGGGCATCTCCTTCGGCCCCGACGGCAAGCTCTACCAGTCGATCGAACGCGACAACGACGTCGGCGGCACCAGTCGCAATGCGGTGCTGCGGTTCGACCTGGCCGACGCCGCGGGCGCCGACGAGCTGGTCGCTGAGGCCGAATGGGACCTGACCTCCCTGCTTCCCGGAACCGACCCCAACGCCGGTCTCGAGGCCATCGAGGTCGGTTCTGCGAGCGATCTGGAGAACCTCGGCGGGGAGGTCCCTGCCGGAGCGGAGGCCTACGCCTTCGTGGCACTCGAAGCGACGGGTGACGTGTACGCCGTGGCCCTCATGGCCGACGGCTCCGCGGAGCTGATCGCCACCCTCGCCTCGCCCTTCGACGGGGTGATGGCGCTGGATCTGCAGGAGGCCACCGGCAAGCTCAGGGCCTTCTGCGACGAGGTCTGCGAGGGCGAATCCGTCACCTACGACCTGCGAGCCGACCAGGTCACCGCGTCACCGCGGTACGCCCGGCCCGCGGGGATGGAGAACCTGGCCAACGAGGGTGTCGCGATCGCCCCGTGGGAGACCTGCAGCGACGGGGCTCTGCGCATCTTCTTCGCTGATGACGCGAACACCGAGGGTCACTCCGTGCGCGGCACGGAGCTGACCGGGCTCGACTGCGCCCCCGAGGACGACGCGGCTCCGGGAACGGGCGAGGACACGGAGCCCGGGACCGGCGGCACGACGGATCCGGGAACCGGTGAGGGGACCGACCCCGTTGCCGGTGGGGAGATCGACCCGATCGACAGCGGAGAGCGGCAGTCCGATCACGGCGCGGGCGAGGATCCGGTGACCGTCGACGACACAGACCGCAGCAGCGACTCCGAGGAGTCCCCGTCGACCGGTGGGAACGCTGGCGCGGATTCCTCCGGATCAGCTCCCGCAGAGGCGGCGACGAACGGCTCCGGAACCGACTCGCACCAGTCGCTGGCCCGGACCGGGACGGAGCCCGCGGGTACGGTCGCGCTCGCCCTCGCGGCCCTCGCCGCGGGCTTCTGGATGCTGCGCCGCAGCCGACGGGCCTGATCCCTCCCGGAGGGGCGAGCACGGGATCACGGCCACCGCGGCATCCAGTTCAGCCGAGGGACGACCCCGCGCTCAGCGGTCGTCCTTCCCGTGCCAGTTCACCCGCATCGCGGCCTCGCTGCTCACCATCCAGCTGGCGAACACGGCGGCGCCCAGGTCGAACGAGACCAAACGGGAGTCCCAGCGTCCCTCTCCCCCGGCGACCCGTCGCGCGAGAGCGAGGCCCGCGAGCAGATTGGCCGCGCCCCAGGCCGCGTTGATCCACGGCGCGGACCGGGCCCCGCCGGATCAGGTGCCGGCCAACGGGTTCGCGCGTAGCCTGAGAGGCAGGGCGCCGTGCGATCCCGCGGGCGCACCTCTGGACCAGGAGCCGACATGACCCCCCACGAGGGCCGGACCTACGTCGTCACCGGTGCCGACAGCGGCATCGGCGCTCTCACCGCGACCACCCTGCGACAACACGGGGCGCGGGTGATCCGCTGCGGCCTCGGCCCGGACGTCGACATCTGCGTCGATCTCGGCGACGACGAGGGCCGGGATCTGCTGGTCGCCGAGGTCAGCCGGCTCGCACCCGGTGGCATCGACGGTCTGGCGCTGGTCGCCGGGGTCGCCACCGCCTCGACCGAGGCGATCCGCGTCAACTACTTCGGTACCCTCGCCGTGCTGGCAGGCCTGCGGACGTCTCTGCGCAAGAAGCCGTCCCCGCGCGTCGTCGTGGTCTCCTCGGCGGCGTCCCTGTCCGCCGGCGACGACGACGTGATCGGCGCCTGCCTGCGCGGCGAGGAGGAGTCAGCGATCGCTGCGGCGGAGCGGCTCATCGCGACCGGGCGCGGCGGCGTGCTGTATCGATCCTCGAAGATCGCCCTGAACCGGTGGGTCCGACAGTCCGCGGCCGGCGAGGACTGGGCGGGGACCGGCGTGGTCCTGAACGTCATCGCTCCCGGGATCGTCGAGACCGACACGGCGGGGACGACGCTGAGCACCGATTCCCCGCCGGATCCTGCACGGAGTTCTGCACAGAGCTCCGCACAGGACTCCGCGCAGGACCGGGTGCTCAGCACCGCGCTCCCCCAGCCGCTCGGCTTCCCGGGTCCCGTCCAGGCGATCGCCGACGCCATCTGCTGGATGATCAGCGAGGAGAACTCCTTCATGGCCGGGCAGATCGTCTTCGTCGATGGAGGAGCCGACGCGACGCTGCGCTCGGACAAGCCCTACGCCGACGGGGTCCGCTATGGTCCGGTCGCCACGTCGAGGATGCTCTTCTGGGCGCTCAGGGCCCGGATGGGGTCCTGGCGCCGCAGCTGACCTCGCACGAGCTGACCGCGTCGGATCGACGTCTGCGGCGACGAGCTCCGGACTCCACGATCCTCACTGCCCCGTCGATCCTCACTGCTCCGTCGTGACCGGCTCCACGTCCCTGATCTGTCCGAAGGCCAGAGCCGACCAGAAGTCCCCGCGCACATAGCGCTGCTCGGGGTCCGGCTCGTAGTCCCAATGACGGGCTCGGCCCTGCTGGAGCGCCATGGCGACGAGGCGACGACGGGCCTGACTCGCCAGGATGTCCTCCTCGAGGGTCTCCAGGCGGTACCGCGCCGTGAGCTCCTCGCGCAGGCTGCCGACGAGATCGGCGTGCTCGGGATCGGCGGCGACATTGCGCAGCTCGTGGGGATCGGCGACCAGGTCGAACAGCTGCTCGGGGTCACCGGGGCAGATCACGTATTTGTACTGCCCGTGCACCAGGGTCACCTGGGGGCGCAGCGTGCCCTCGGCGAGGTACTCGATCAGGATGTCGCGGTCATCGGGGCGGGCCGCGCCGCTCGCCTCCCGGCGGGCGGATTCCAGCAGCGAGAGCCCGCGCCGGGTCTCGGCGGCGCTGACACCTGTCGAGGCGCCCTCGGCCACTGGCGCGGGGACCTCTTCCGGGGCGCCTGCCAGCTCGAGCAGGGTCGGCATCAGGTCCAGCAGGGAGACCGGGTTCGCATAGCGCCCACGGTCGACCAGATGCTCCGGCCCGTGGAGGATCAGCGGCACGCGCGCGGACTCCTCGTAGGGGGACATCTTGTACCACAGGCCCTTTTCCCCCAGCATGTCGCCATGGTCGCTGGTGACCACGATGACCGTGTTCTCCAGCAGCCCGAGGGACTCCAACCGTTCCCGGATCCGCCCCACATGGTCGTCGATGTAGCTGACGGCCGCGTAGTAGGAGCGGCGGGCGCGGGCCACCTCCTCCGACGTGGTCTCGCGCTGGTCGAAGCCGCTCATCGCCCGCAGACGGTGGGTGTGGGGATCCTGAGCGGCGTCGGGCACCTCCGGATGCTTCGGACCGGGGATCTCGACGCCCGTGAAGCGGTCCCAGTGCTCCCGCGGCGGCTCGTACGGGTCGTGGGGGTGGATGAAGCTGGTGACCATGAGGAAGGGGATGTCCTCACCGGCGGCGCGGTTCGCCCGGACCCGGTCGTTGAGGTGGCGCAGGGTCCGGAAGCCCACCTCGTCGTCGAAGTCCTGCTGGACCGTGGCCTGGGAGACCCCGGCCGTGTAGACGGTGTCGGCGTCGTGGTACCACTGCAGGCGGTCGGCGGGATCGCGCTGCCAGTCCGGGACCATGTCCAGATCCGCCGGGTAGACGTCCGTGGTCAGGCGCTGCTCGAAACCGTGGTGCTGGTCCGGACCGATGAAGTGCATGCGTCCCACCAGCGCCGTGTGGTACCCGGCGGCGCGCAGGTGATGGGCGAACGTCGGGGTCGACGCGGCGAAGTCGTCACCGTTGTCGAAGCAGCCGAGGTCCGAGGGCAAGCGCCCGGTCATCATCGAGGCCCGCGAGGGGGCGCACAGCGGGGTGGTGCAGTAGGCCCGGTCGAACACCGCGCCGTCCGCGGCCAGGGCATCCATGTGCGGAGTGCGGGCGGCGGTGTCCCCGTAGGCGCCGAGCGCCTGCGCCGCCATCTGATCGGCCTGGATGATCACGATGTTGGGTCTCGTGGTGGTGCACTCGGTCCTGGCGCTCGTCGTGCTCATGGTCGTGCTCCGTTCTGCTCCGCCCCGTCCGGATTCGAACCGCCGGTCGTCGCGTCGTCGTTCTCGTGGTTCTTGTCGTCGTCGTCCGCATCGTCGTCGTCCGTCTCCGGCTCCCAGCCGTCGGCCCACTCGCCGGTCGCGAAGTCGTAGCCCACGGGTTCGCCGTCCTCGTCGGTGCGCTGGTACCAGTCGGTGTAGTCGGCGTGCGTGGAGTCGACCCCGGCGCCGGCGCCCTCGCCCGGCTCGGCCTTGACGACCTCCAGCCGGAAGTCGTCGTCGTACCGGTCCACGCCGTCCACGACGGCGTTGCTCACGGCAGCCTCGGCGTACTCCTGGCGCAGGGTGTGCGGATCGCTGCGCAGCTCGCGGACCCAGGCCACGATGATCAGCAGCATGACCAGGGCGAAGGGCACCGCCGTGATGATCACCAGCGACTGCAGCCCCTCCAGGGCGGTGTCGCCGCCCAGCAGCAGCATGACCACGGCGATCCCGCCCATCACGATGCCCCAGAACACGACGATCAGCTTGGGCGGGTTCTGACTTCCCCGCGTGGTGAGGATTCCCATCACCACGGAGGCGGAATCCGCTGCGGTGACGAAGAAGATCGCCAGGATCGCCATGATCAGGATCGGAAGGAAGCCGGAGAAGGGCAGGTTCGCCACCATCGAGAACAGCACCTCCGCCGGGTTCACCGAGTCCATCTCGCCCAGCTTCCCGTCGCGATACATGGAGATTGCGGTGCCACCCATGATCCCGTAGGCCACGAACAGCAGCGAGGAGGGGATGAGGATGACCCCGAGCAGGAACTGGCGGATCGTGCGACCCCGGGAGATACGGGCGATGAAGATGCCCACGAAGGGCGACCAGGAGATCCACCAGGCCCAGTAGTAGACGGTCCAGGCGGACTGGAACTCCAGGGTGTCCGAGCCCCAGGAGGCCGAACGCGCCATCATCTCGAAGAGGGATCCGATGTACTGCATGACGCCCGAGGGCAGCAGGTTCAGCAGGAACAGCGTCGGACCGAGGATGAACAGCATCCCGGCGAAGCCGATCGTGAGCACGATGTTGATGTTCGAGAGGTAGCGGATGCCGCGCGAGACGCCGGAGACGGCCGAGATCACGAAGCCGACCGAGAGGACGGCGATGATGAGGATCATCGCGGTGTTGGTCAGCTCCGAGGCACCGGAGACGATCACCACGCCCTGGCCGATCTGCAGCACGGCGATCCCGAGTGCGGCGGCGGTGCCGAACAGGGTCGCGATGATCGCGAAGATGTCCACCAGCTGGCCGGCCCAGCCCTCGGTGAGCCGCTTGCCGAACAGTCGCTCGAAGATCGAGGACATCAGCAGGGAGCGCCCGCGCCGATAGGCGGCGTAGGCCACGGCGCCGCCCACCAGGGCGTACATCGCCCAGGCATGGAAGCCCCAGTGGTAATACGTCTGCGCGAGCGCCTGGTGCAGGGCTTCGACGGATTCGGGCTCGTTCGTGAGCGGCGGCGGGGTGATGAAGTACGTCAGCGGCTCCGAGGGGCCCCAGAACATCACACCGATACCGAGGCCGGCGGCGAACAGCATCGCGACCCAGGAGAAGGTGGAGAACTCCGGCTTCTCCCCGTCCTTGCCCAGCGGGATCTTCCCGTACCGGGAGAAGGCCAGGATCAGCAGAGACACCAGAACGACGGTGGCGACCGCGTTGAACAGCCACCCGAGGTGGGTCATGGTCCAGGCGTAGGCGATGTCCGCGACCTCGCCCACGCCCGCAGGATCGACGATCCCCCAGATCACGAAGGCCACGGTGAGGACCCCGGCGACACCGAAGACGAGCTTGTCCACGCTGTAGCGGCGACGCTGGTCGTCGATGGCGATGCCCGGCACGAGAGCCGGATGGATGTCATGGGGGTACTTCGGTCGCGCGTAGTCGATGCTTCGCAAGAGCTCGCCGCTGCGCCGGCCCGGCCGCGTCCCGGGAGCGGGTCGTTCTCCGGGAGAGGGTCGTTCTCCGGGAGTGGGCGGCTCGTCCTCGGTCTTCACGATGGAACTCCGTTCAGGCTGGGGTCAGGGATCCGGGCGGCCGACGGCTCGTTCAGCGGGCCGGCACGATCGAACGCACCCGACGAGGACTGATCAGGAGGGACAGTCGGCCCTACCCGATCACCCACTCTAGCCGTGGACCTGCTGGACACGGCCCGACGGCAGCTCGGACGCAGCAGGGCGCCCGGCCTGAACCCGGCCGGGCGCCCTGCTGGCGCGGTGATCCTCTCAGGGGGTCGCGCCACCCGTTTCCGTGGCGGTGAAGACGCTGGACTGGACGATCCCGTCCGTCCCGTCGGCCGCTGTCCCGTCGGGCCCCGTCCCGGCTCCGGCGGCGAGGGCTGCCGTGCGCAGCTCCTTCGGATCGATCGCTCGCGAGGCGTCCTGGGTGATGGCGTACCAGCCGTACGGGGCGCCCTCGTCGAGTCCGTCCCAGGCGGCCGTCGCCGGCTCTCCGGAGGCGTGCGTGGCCTCGCCGATCACGCGGTCGCTCGGGGTCAGGCCCATCACGATGTCGGTCCGGAACGTGGTGGTGCGTCCCTCGAACTGCACGGGCAGGCGGAAGTCGTCCTCGTGCCCGTCATAGCGACCCTTGGTGTCGTACTCGGTGGCACCGAACTCATCGAGCTGCGCGGAGTACGTGTCCACCGCCATCTCGCCGCGGTCCAGGTCGAACTGGAGCAGGCGGAAGAAGGAGGCCCCGAACTGCAGCCCGGTGTCCGCGTCATAGCGGCGCATCCCGTCCAGCCCCATCTGCTCCGCGCTGACCTCGTAGAACTGGTAGTCGGCGAGCAGCTCGACGACGTTGTTGCCGGGGGTGCCGACGTCCTTGCGCACGCTGATGCTCACCCCGTGCTCGTGCCCGGACAGCACGAGAGCGATGTTGGGGTGCTCGGCCAGGAGCTGCTCGTGGATGATCTGCCCGTCCTGCGAGAAGGAGCCGCCGCGGCCGTCGGCCTCGTCGCTGGGCTTGTTGTAGGCGTGGGTGAGGACGATCGCGTTGCGCGTCGGGTACTGGTCCAGGACCTCGCTCGCCCAGGCCACCTCCTCCTCGGTGACCGAATAGCCGAGGTTCACGGCGATGAAGTCGCGGCCGGCGGCGGAGAAGAGGTTGTAGCTGTTCTGGTTGTCGCCGGGCTTCCACGAGTGGTACTCCGCTCCGGCCTCCTTCCAGGAGTCCGTCTGCGCGAGCGCCTCGTACCGTTCGGGCCCGAAGTAGTCGTTGTAGAGGCTGTCCGGGCCCACATCGTTGCCGCCGCGGTTGTCGTGGTTGCCGGGGATCACCGAGTGCGGGATGCCGGTGTCCTCGAGGATCTTCTGCGTCTCGGAGGCGAACTCGAACTCCCGGATCGCGACACCGCGGTGCTTGGCGTTCGTGTTCCAGTTCTCGATGACGTCCCCGGTATGGGCCACGTAGGCGACCTTGTGCTCCGCACCGTGCTCGGCGACCCACCGGTAGGAGCCCTCGTAGGCGTCGGCCCAGACCTCCCGCTCCGTCGTCGACGGGCTCCCGGCGGCACCCTCGGAGAGGTACTGGGTGTCGGTGAGGTGCATGAGGGAGAAGTCGAAGCTGTCCGGGTCCTCGAAGCCGTCGCGGATCGGCTCGTCGAGGTCATCGGCGAAGGGATCGGTGCCCAGCACGAGCGCCCTGATGGTCCCGCCCGAGTCGTGGTGCGCGGCGGCCGACGCGCTCACCTGGACCTGGCCCTCGCCGTCGCCGCGGGCGGTGTCGGCCACCTCGTAGCTGCCGGTCTCGGTGTTCAGCAGCAGCAGGCGCACCTCGCGGGAGGGGTCGACCTGCCCATGCCACAGCACGTCCTGGCCCGCGGTGGTGAACGGGATGTCGGTGCGGAGCGCGGGGACCTGCTCGCTGACCGGTGCGTCCAGGAGCTGGCCGTCCGACGGGTCCAGTGCGTCCTCGACGGCGGCGGCGTCCTGCAGCTCGACGTCCCCGTCGACGGTGCCGTCGGCGGCGATGGTGGCGGGGTCGATGACGCCCTGCTCGATGTTCGTCGCGGTGGTCACCTCACCCTCGAGGAAGGAGGTGTGCAGGTCCCCGCCACTCGGGTGCTCGGCACGGGCCGACAGCTGGGCAGTGCCGTCGGCGTACTCCTGGGTGGCGCCGCCGGCCGTGGGGATCGAGGCGGAGGTGAAGGTGCTTGATCCGGAGACCTCGCCGCCGAAGGCGTCGGTGCCCGTGTAGGCGATGGTGTGCTCGCCCTCGCGCAGACCCTGGCCGATCTCGTCGCCGAGGGCGACGCTCTCCCCGTCGAGGGTGAACGAGAGCGGAGCGGCCAGCAGCGCCTCGTTCCCGACCGTGCCGGCGAGGACCGTGGGGGCGGTGAGCTGCTCGTCCGGGACCGGGCTGCCCAGCTCGAAGGTCACGTCGCCCTCGGCGCGGTCCGCGAAGGTCTGCGCGTACCGGGCGGCGATCTCGTCGGCGCTCAGTGCGCGGCTGTAGATGCCGGCTTCGGCGAGGGAGGTGGTGCCGTGGAACTGCGGATCGCCGCTGCCATTGGTGTCCGCCCCGAGGAAGAACTGGCGCGCACTCTCCTTCGGCGGCGTGATCGTGCTGCCCTTCGTGGGGGTCTCGGCGACCTTCTCGCCGTTGAGGTAGAGGGCGACGGTCTTCCCGTCCCAGACGCCGGTCGCGTGGTACCAGACCCCTTCCTGTACCTCCACCCCGGTCCCGTAATAGGTGCCCTCGACATTGACCATCATCTTCAGCGTGGACCCGTACGCGGTCAGCGAGTAGCCGCCTGCCTCCTTGGCCCCGCAGAAGTTCCCGGTCCCCTCGGACGTCCCCTCGGTCAGGCCGCCGTCGAAGCGGACGGTGCACTCCAGGGTCAGGGCCTTCGAGGTCGCGTCGAAGCCGTCGGCGTAGTCGTAGCGCAGGGCGTTGGTGCCGTCGAAGGCGGCGACCTTCCTGCCCAGGGCCGTGTCCACGGCGATCTCCGGGGCGGCGCCGAATCCGGTGACGGTGCGGTCCTGCGCGCTGTCCGCTGTCGAGCCGGACGCGATGTCGACGTCGAGCACGTCCGGGGTGGGTGCCTCGACGACCGGCTCCGGCAGGGGCGCCCGCTGCGGCACCGTTCCGCCGGCTCCGGGCTCGGCCGGTGCAGCGCCGGCGGTCCCGGGCTCGGCCGGTGCGACGAAGGGGGCCGACGGGAGTGCCGGAGCGGCCGCGGAGACCACGGGGGTCATCCCGACGGCGACAGCAGCAGCGAGGGTGAGGGACAAGGTGCGCCAAGAGGTGGGCACAGGGGCTCCTGAGGTAGGGAGGAGTCGCGGACGCCTGCACGCTAGGGAGCCTGGCGGTCGCTTCCGTACCCTTCTGCCGAACCCTGAACGTCCAGCAGATGTCCACTCGATGGCCCCGAACTGCTGTGTGCCTACCGCAACGAAATGCCGAACACTGCAGGTCAACGCGCCGTTGCCAGTGAGCCGCTTCCTGTTGGGCTGTGCGCCATGACGACCCTGGCACGGTCGTCGTAGGGCGCCGAGGTGACATCGCAAACCGACGCGCCGATCCATTCCACGAGAACGTCCCACCCACGTCACGAATCAAGGGAATCGGCGGCCAGGGGCCCATCGCCCGCCAGCGCCCGCGCCACCGCCCTCGGCGCCCAGCGCCCAGCCGAACGGTCAACGCCCCGAGGCGACGCGCCGATCCATTCCACGAGAACGTCCCACCCGCGTCACGAATCAGTGGAATCGGCGGCCAGGGGCCCGCCACCGGCACCGGCCACCCGCCACAGCCACAGCCACAGCCACACCCACAGCCATCCTTCGCCCGTCACCCGTCACCCGTCGCGCACCACCCGGCCGAACAGCCGACGCTCCGTCCCGCCCCGCACCGACGCGCCGATCCATTCCACGAGAACGTCCCACCCACGTCACGAATCAAGGGAATCGGTGGCCCGGAGCCCAGCGCCCACCATCGCCATCGCCATCGCCATCGCCGCAGCCACCGGCACCGGCACTCGCACTCGCACCAGCACCCGCACCCGCACCCGCACCGACCGTGCCGACCCCGCCGCAGAGATTTCCTTTGACCCTGGGCAGGGACCCGGCCACGCTGTGAACATGGGGCAGGCACAGGGATTCGAGTACGCGACGCGTCGCGACGGCGCCGTGGTGATCACCCATCACGGCACGGTGGCCGCCGTGCTGCGCGGGAGGCGTGCGGAGCAGTTCCTCGACGAGGCGGCGGGCGATCCGCAGGGGGCCATGGCCCGCTGGACCGGGAACTACCAGCACGGCAACGAGCGCACCGCGAAGCAGCACCCCCGCAACCGGACCCGGCACTGACCCTGCCCGCGATAACCCCGCCCGTGAGACCCAGCCCGCGATAGCTCTCCCCGTGACGACAAAGGTGCCGCCAAGTTGGAACCTATTGCGTCGCGGGAGCTGCGCGCATGCAGTCCGTCACGTCGGCGGCGACATCGCCCGAACGTGGCCCTCTGCGATGCGGTCCGCTGCGACAGGAAGCCGCCCGGGATCCGATGCCGTCGGATCCCGGGCAGCTCCGCGGTCAGGCGGTGGCCACGGCCGGCCGCGGGGTCTCCGAATCGGCTCGGCGCCCGATCAGCTGGAGCACCACGGCGATGGCCGCGAGCACGAAGCCGACCACAGATACCGCGATCGAGGGATACACCATCAGCACTCCGCCCACGATCAGCAAGGTGCGGTCCAGCGCTCTCCCCCGGGCCACGAGGAACCCCGCCAAACCTCCGGCGATCGCTGTCATCCCGAGGATCACGGTGATCAGAGCCGGGATCAGCTCGCCGATGGTCCCTTCGAGCAGCAGCGCCGGTTCGAGGACGAACACGAACGGGATGAGGAAGCCGGCGATCGCCAGCTTCAGGGCCGTCACTCCGGTCTTCAGCGGGTTCGAGTTCGCGATGCCGGACCCCGCATAGGCCGCGAGACACACCGGCGGCGTGATATCGGCCAGGATGCCGAAGAAGAAGACGAACATGTGCGCCGAGATCAGGGGGACGTCGAAGTTGTTGTAGAGGATCGGTGCGGCGACGGTCGCGGTGACCACGTAGTTGGCGGTGGTCGGCAGGCCCATTCCCAGCACCAGGCTGACAATCATGGTGAAGAACAGCACCAGCAGGAAGTTCCCCTGCGCGAGGTCGATGACGGCGTTGCCGAGGCGCCCTCCCAGGCCGGTTCCGGTCACGGTGCCTGCGACGATGCCTGCCGTGGCGCAGGCCGCGATCACGGGCAGCGCGGTGCGAGCGGCAGCCTCGAGGGTCTTGATGATCCCGGTGAACGAGAGCCGGGTGGACTTGCGCGCGAAGCTCAGCACGAAGGCGACGCCGATCCCCCACAGGGCTGCGCGCGCCGGAGAGAACCCGGACAGCATCATGTAGACGATGACGATCAGGGGCAGGATCAGGTCGATCCGCGTGATCAACGACTTCCACGTGGGCAGCTCCGAGACGGGCAGGCCCTTGATCCCGGTGCGCTTGGCCTCGAAGTGCACCGAGAGGAATGCGCCGAGGAAGTACAGAGCCGCCGGGATGATGGCGATGATGATGATCTCGTTGTACGGGATCCCGGTGTACTCGGCCATGATGAACGCGGCCGCGCCCATGATCGGCGGCATGATCTGGCCGCCGGTGGAGGCGGTCGCCTCGGTCGCCGCCGCGAAGTGAGGCTTGAAACCAGCCTTCTTCATGATCGGAATCGTGAACGAGCCCGAGGCGACGGTGTTGGCCACCGACGACCCCGAGATCATGCCCTGCAATCCGCTGGCCGCCACGGCCGCCTTCGCGGGACCACCGGTGAAACGGCCCGTCGCGCGGAAGGCCAGGTCGTTGAAGAATGCTCCGATGTTGGTGCGGATCAGCACGACGGCGAACAACAGGAACAAGAAGATGAAGGTCGAGGAGACCTGGATGGGCGTGCCGAAGATGCCGGACCGCGCCGTGAAGAAGGTCCCGACGACGTAGTTCTCCCACGACTGCCCGACGATGAGCACGGCGTAGCCGATCGCCGCCAGGGCGATCAGCACGATCGGAAGCCCGACACAGCGCCGGGTGGCCTCCAGGACCAGCACGATGCCCAGGGTCGCGATCACGTAGTCGAGGTCGCGGAACCCCAGGATCTGCACCATGTTGCTGGTCAGGTGGTCGTAGTCGACGACGATGAAGAGGTTCACCGCCAGCGCGACCACGGCGAGGATCAGGTCGTACCAGGGCACGCCGCGCCGGGTCAGGGAGAGCCGTTTGCTGGCCGGATACAGCAGGAAGATGATCGACGTCGCACCGCCGAGGTGGATCGCCCCCTGGATCAGCGAAGGACGAGATCCGAACAGACCGGTGTAGAGGTGGAACAGGGTGAGGGCGACCGACAGGCCGCCCACTCCCCATGCCCACACCCCGAGGTTCATGCGGAACCGGCTGGCGGTGTCGTGCTCGCGCAGCACCTCCTGCGCATTCTTCTCGGCGTCAGCCACCGAGGCGGGGTCGGTCGCCGGCTCCGTGGACCGCGGCTCCTTCTCGTGGTCTGCCGAGCTCATTTCAGAGGAGTCCCTGTTCCTTGTAGTACTTCTCGGCGCCCGGGTGCAGCGGCACGTCGCCCTGGCCCGAGAGCGCGAAGTCGTGGTTGATCAGACCACCCTGGGGCAGGGTGATCTCGCCGGCGTGCTCGAAGGTGGCGGCCGTGATGTCGTAGCCGACCTCGGGGCTCACCTGGGTCATCGAGGCGATCAACGTGGCGGCCACGGACAGGGTGACCACGGGCTCCTCCAGGAAGTCGTACGAATCGGGCTCGATCGTGTAGACGTCGAAGGAGCTCTCGCTCGCCACCTCCTCGGCCTTGTCCTGGTCCATCGACACGAGCTGCACGTCATTGGTCGCCGCCAGGTCACCGAGGGAGCCCGTCGGAGTGCCCACCACGAACACAGAGGCATCGATGTTGTTGTCGCGAAGGAGGTCCAGCGAGCTGGCGAAGTCCTGCTCGAACGCCTCGTAATCGCCTTCTTCGATTCCGTAGACGCTGAGGATCGCGTCGGAGACGGCGCGCGTCCCGGATCCCACGTCGCCGACGGCGATCCGCTTGCCCTTGAGGTCCGCCGGGCTCTCGAGCCCGTTGCCCGCGAGTGTCACGATGTGCGCGGCCTCGGGATAGAGGGCCGCGATCCAGCCGATGTTGTCGACCTTGGCACCCTCGAACTCCCCGGTGCCGGTGACGGCGGTCTGGGCGGTGTCGCTCTGGACGATCCCGAGCTGCCACTCCTCCTGGAAGATCATGCCGATGTTCTCCACCGAGGCACCGCTGTCGGTGTAGTTCACCGTCAGCCCCTCAATGTTGTCCTCGTAGATGGTGGCGTACTCGCCGCCGAGCGGGTAGTACACACCACCGGTGCCGCCGGTCCCGAAGGTCAGATCGGTGACGAAGTCACCCTCACCGCCTCCTCCGCCGGTGCCGCCCTCGTCCTCGCTCCCGCAGGCGGCGAGCAGTCCGAGCGCCGCGATGGGGCCCAGCGTGGCGAATGTCCGTCGTCCGATCCTCATGGGTCTTCTCCTCAGTGGGTCATGCAGGAACGAGGGGAACGGTCAGGTCCTTCAGCAGCTTCCTCACCGCAGTTCCCTGACCGCCTCGTCAGTGATAGTCGATCACATCACGGTTCCTCTGCTGCGCCCCCCTGTTTCCGCTGGGTCACGTCATAACATTTCGGACTCATTCCCCCAGCACACACGGCCCGCCGCGCACGAGCTCGCCGGGCAGGAGCTCGCCGGGCAGGAGCTCTGCCGTCATGAGCCCGCCGGGCAGGAGCTCGCCGGGCAGGAGCTCTGCCGTCACGAGTTCCGCGGGCATGGGCTCCCCGGGCGTGGTCACGGCCACCGGGCGGCGTCGGTCCGACCAGTCGACGAGATGCATCGTCCTGGCGGCCTGAAGCCAGCGCATCCCCACCGCGGTCGAGAGACTCGGCAGCGAGAGACTCGGCAGCGACCTGCCCGCGACGATAGAGGTGCCGCCGAGCTGGCACCTTTTGCGTCGCGGGAGCTGTGGGCCGTGAGCCTCAGCCCTCCCGCACCTGTCCGCCCTCCACCTGCCAGCTCCGGTCGGTATTCACCGTCTGGAGCATGCGCCGATCGTGCGTGACCAGAAGCAGCGTGCCCTCATAGCTCTCCAGCGCCTGCTCGAGCTGCTCGATGGCCGGGAGGTCGAGGTGGTTGGTGGGCTCATCCAGCACCAGCAGGTTCACGCCTCGGCCCTGCAGCAGGGCGAGGCCGGCGCGGGTGCGCTCCCCCGGGCTCAGCTCGTCGACCGGGCGGCCGACGTGATCGGCGCGGAGCCCGAACTTGGCCAGCAGGGTGCGCACCTCCGCGGGCGACATCTCCGGCACCTGCGCCTCGAACGCGGTGGTCAGCGGCCTGCCCCCGGCCAGCAGGGAGCGGGCCTGGTCGATCTCCCCGATCTGCACACTAGAGCCGAGCGCCGCCGTGCCCTCATCCGGAGCCCGATGTCCGAGCAGCGCCCGCAGCAGCGTCGACTTCCCGGCACCGTTGGGACCGGTGATTCCGATCCGCTCCCCGGCGTTGACCTGCAGCGAGACGGGCCCGAGGGTGAAGCCCCCCTGCCGGATCACGGCGCCGGACAGGGTGGAGACGACGGAGCCTGATCGCGGTGCCGCTCCGATGGCGAACTCGAGCTGCCACTCCTTGCGGGGTTCCTCGACCTCGTCGAGCCGCGCGATCCGGCTCTCCATCTGCCGCACCTTCTGCGCCTGCTTCTCGCTGGACTCGCTCGAGGCCCGGCGCCGGATCTTGTCGTTGTCCGGCGCCTTCTTCATCGCATTGCGCACGCCCTGGCTCGACCATTCCCGCTGCGTGCGCGCCCGGGACACCAGGTCGGACTTGGTCGCCGCGAACTCGTCGTACTTCTCGCGGGCGTGGCGGCGCACCGTCGCGCGCTCCTCGAGGTAGGCGTCGTACCCACCGCCGTAGACCCGATTGCTGCTCTGGGCGAGGTCCAGCTCGAGCACTCGGGTGACGCAGCGGGCGAGGAACTCGCGGTCATGGCTGACCAGCACCACTCCACCGCGCAGCCCTCGCACGAACGCCTCGAGACGCTCCAGCCCGTCGAGGTCGAGGTCGTTGGTGGGCTCATCCAGCAGCACGATGTCGAAGCGGCTCAGCAGCAGGGCGGCCAGGCCCACCCGAGCCGCCTGCCCACCGGAGAGCGAGGTCATCAAGGTCTGCTGCACGTCGGTCCGGGCGAGCTCGAGGCCGAGATCGGCGAGCACCACCGGGATCCGCTCCTCGAGGTCGGCGGCACCGCTGGCCAGCCACCGATCCAGCGCGGTCGCGTAGACGTCCGCCGGATCTAGGCTGCCGGGTCCGGAGGGCGCCGGCTCGGCGAGCGTCGCAGCGGCGGCGTCCATGTCAGCGGTCGCCTCTGCGCATCCGGTGCGGCGGGCGATGTACTCGGCGACGGTCTCACCGGGGACTCGTTCGTGCTCCTGCGGCAGCCATCCCACGAAGGCGTCGGCCGGGGACAGGGAGACGGTCCCCTCCTGCGGGGCATCGACGCCGGCGAGCAGGCGCAGCAGCGTGGACTTCCCGGCGCCGTTCGCACCGACGATCCCGACGACGTCACCCGGCGCGACCGTCAGGTCGAGAGCGTCGAAGAGGGTGCGGTGGCCGTACCCGCCGGCCAGGCCGTGGGCGACGAGGGTTGCGGTCATGGGTCGATTCTCCCACCGCGCGTGCGGTGGGCCGGCCAGGACCCGGACGGGGCTGACGAGTACCCGGACACGTCGTCAGGACCCAGCCCGCCGAGAACAGACAGGACCCGGCCCGCCGAGAGCGGACCTCGAGGTCACGTCCCGGCCCGGCCCGTCCCGCCACGTGATGGGCCCGACGTCAGGACTCGTCGATCGATACCCCGAGCGTCGAGGCGTGCTCGCTGATGATGCGAGCCAGGTCCACATCACGGCTGGTGATCCCGCCGACGTCATGGCTGGACAGCGTGACGCCGACGCTCGGGTAGGTGAGGGTGAGGTCCGGGTGGTGATCGGCGGCCTCCGCCGAGGCACCGATCCGGTTCACGAGGTCCAGGCCAGTGGCGAAGTCCCCGGTGGAGAACTGCGCGGCGATCGTGCCCTCGACCTGGCGCCATCCGGTGAGGCCGGCGGCGTCGATCTCGGACGGGGACAGTATCTGCTTCGGATCCGTCATGAGCCCATCGTGCCCCGGCAGCCGCACCGGGTCCACCGTCCTGCTGCGGTCAGCGCGCCGGGAGCGGACTCCGCCGGCGCTCAGATGTCCGCGCCCGCGCAGACCTCACGGGCTCCACAGGCTCCACAGGCTCCACAGGCTCCAAGGACCTCACCGGCCTCACGGGCATTACCGGCCTCACGCACCTCACGCACCTCACGCACCTCACGCACCTCACGCACCTCACGGACGATGCGTCGTCCAAAGCGTCCTGGTGCCACGGATCCAGAGCTCGCCGAGCTCGCGCACGCTCCCGACGCCATCTCCGGCGAGCGCCCGCAGCGTCTCCTGGTCCTTCTGCTCCAGGGACGGGAGCGCCCGCGCGCCGATCCGCTGCAGCTCGAGTGCGGCGTACTCCCCCGCCGGCCCGTCGGCCGCTGCGCGGAGATCGGTGACCAGGCTGTACGTATGCGGAGCCTCGAAACCGGCGGTCGCTATCTGCTCGGTCCAGTCCGGATGATCGGCCGGGGTGCCGCCGCCGGCTGCCCGCACCTGCTCCTCCCAGTCGGCGAGCTCCGCGGGGAGCACCCGTGGCGCGGCGTCCATCTCGAGAACAGCCAGCAGGCCGCCGGGCCGGAGCGCGGCGAAGAGGTTCCCGAAGGCGGCGTCGGGGTCGGAGGTCTCGTGCAGGGAGGCGGACGCCCAGACGACGTCGGCCGGGCCGAGATCGTCGTCGGACGCGGCGATGTCAGCGCGCCGGGTCGTGACCCGATCCCCGACCCCGGCGGCCTGGGCGCGGTCGCGGACCTGGGACAGCATGCCTTCGGAGATGTCGACGGCGACGATCTCGGCCTCGGGGAACCGGTGCGCGAGCGCGATCGTGCCGGTGCCGACGCCGCTGCCGATGTCCAGCACCCGTCGCACCTGGCCCTCGGCCACCTCAGCCACGCGGGCGGTCGCCGCGGTCAGCATGTCGGCGTGGACGTCGGCGTCGAGCTCGAGCAGCCGCCCCAGGAACGAGCCGTGATCGTGTGCATGGCCGTGGCCATGGGCGTGGCCATGGGCTTGGGGCGGGCCGTGGTCGTGCGCCGGGCCGTGGCCAGGCTCAGCGCCCTGTCCACGATCGGAGTGCGGGCGATCCGGGGTCAGGCCGGGGTACGTCGACATCCTCGGAGTCTAGCCACCGGCGTGTCGAGCATCACCGGGGGCTGATGGACCTACCTTGAGGTTCGTGTCCCCGCCTCCCTCGCCCCGCAGCTCCCTGGTCCTGACGCGCCGAGGCCGCCTCCTCCGGACAGGGCTCGCCCTCCTCATCACCCTGATGGTGGTCATCGCCCTGGTGGCCGGAGCACGAGCACTCTCAGGCGGACGTTCCGACGAGACGGTCGGCACCTTGAGCGCCGCCCCGGACGCCGGATCGGGCGGCGGTTCGGACGCCGCCGCGGACGCCGGATCGGGCGGCGGATCGGGCAGCGCGTCCGACGCCGGCACTGCGGAGACAGCCACCTCGGCGACCGCTCAGCCCACGGCGGACGAGAACACCAGCGAGGCCGCACCGGAGATCGTGCGCTCGGGCACCGTCGGTGCGGGAACCTGGACGACCCCGGACCTCGTCGACGGCTCCGACCCCGGCACGTTGCCCGTGCACACCGATGCGGTGCGTGTCGAGGCCGGGATCGGGATCGATGCCGACGACGCCGCACAGGAGATCGCGAGAATCCTCGACGATGAGCGCGGATGGCGAGCCACGGAGGAGGTCGCTTTCGAGCACGTGGCCGACCCGGCCTCGGCAGAGTTCACGATCTCGATCGCCTCCCCGCCCACGGCCGATGAGCTGTGCCTGCCTGCCAGGACGAACGGGCTCTGGAGCTGCCGCGTCGGCGAGGACGTAGTCCTGAACTCGGACCGCTGGCTGCATCGGACCCCGACCTACTCCGACACCACCGAGTACCGGGCCTACATGGTCAACCACGAGATCGGGCATTTCCTCGGTCATGGTCACTCGACGTGCGGAGGCGACGGGCTCACCGCGCCGGTCATGCTGCAGCAGAGCATCGATCTCGGCGGATGCCGGCCCAATGCGTGGCCGACGTCCGAGGGCATGGCCTGAGTCCTGAACCCGGCCGCCAGATCGTGGTTTACATTGATCCCATGATCCGCCGCGCCATCGCCCGCACCTTCTGGACGTTCAGCAGGTGGAAGCTGGTCGCCGAACCTCGCTCGGACCGGCCCGCCATCTTCCTCGGCGCTCCGCACACCTCCAACTGGGACTTCGTGTTCATGCTCGCCCTGGCCTGGAAGCTCCAGATCCCCCTGCGCTGGCTGGGCAAGAACAGCGTGTTCACGGGCTGGCGTGGCCCGATCATGCGCACCCTCGGAGGAATCCCCGTGGACCGCTCGGATCCGAGCCGCATCGTCCACGAGGTCGTGGAACGCATCCAGTCCGGAGAGGACTTCAACCTGGTCATCACCCCTGATGGCACGCGCAAGGGCAACACCTGCTGGAAGTCCGGCTTCTACCGGATCGCCCGCGCGACGGGCATGCCGGTGACCCTGGGCTTCGTGGACCGGTCGACGATGACCGTCGGCCTCGGCCCCACCTTCGATCTGACCGGGGACGTCAGCGTCGACATGGACCGCATCCGCGCCTTCTACGCGGACAAGGCCGGCCACCATCCGGCGCATCGCGTCGAGCCCCGTCTGAGCGAGGAGCTCGACGAGGCCTGAGCACCGCGCGTCGACCTCCGCCGGTACGGCACACTCGGGGGATGGATGATCTGCACGTGCCCGCGGGCCCCGGAGCGCCCCAGGGGCTGAGGATCCCGGACGCCGAGCTCGCCGAGCAGTTCACCCACGCATCCGGTCCGGGCGGGCAGGGCGTCAACACCTCGGACTCCCGGGTGCAGCTGCGCCTGGATCTCGCCACCACCACCGCGGTCGACGACGAGCAGCGCGAGCGCCTGCTCTCCGTGCTGGCCCCACGCCTCGCGGGCAGCGTGCTCACCGTCAGCGCCGAGGAGCACCGGGCCCAGCGTCGCAACCGTGTCGCAGCCCGCGAGCGCCTCGCCGCGATCCTCCGTGAGGCCATCGCCCCGCCTGTGGTGCGCCGGCCCACGAAGCCCACCAAGGGCTCGAAGCGTCGGCGGCTGGACGGCAAACGGCGCCGCTCGGAGACCAAGCAAAATCGCCGACGCCCTGGCGTCGACTGACCCCTTCCGTAGACTCCTCATCGTGACCCCGCTCACGATGGGCCCCGCAGCGACGATGCTCGCCTCCGCGCTGGACCTCGCCCAGGAACGGCCCACCGAGCTCCACGTCGCAGACCTCGCCGATCACGTCGGCTACAGCCCCTTCCACTTCTCCCGGATCTTCGCGAAGCACACCGGGATCGGTCCGGGCCAGTACCTCATCGCCCTGCGCATCGACGCCGCCAAGCGCCTGCTGCTGAGCGGCGACGACCCCGTGGTCGAGGTGGGTGCCGCCGTCGGCTTCGACTCCCTCTCGAGCTTCAGCAGGCGGTTCCGCGCAACGGTCGGGGTGCCGCCCGCGCAGCTGCGCCGCCTCGCCCACCGCATCAGCGACCAACCCCCGCGGCCCTTCGCCCTGCTGCAACCGGGCTCCGGCCTGGTCCAGGCGGACATCGCTCTGCCGACGGGGTTCAGCCCGCGCGGGGACGCGTCGATCTGGGTGGGCTGGTACCCGCATCCGGCCCCGATCGGACTGCCCCGCTCGGGTCTGCTGATCTCGGGAACGCCGACGGTCCAGCTGCCCCTGTGCCCCGGCGCGCCCTTCCTGCTGGGCTTCGCCGTGCCGAGCCAGGCCGACGCGCTGGACCAGCTGGTGCCCTCGGCCCCGATGGTCGCCGTGCACCCCGTCGAGATCACGCAGCCCGCTCGCGTCACCCTGGAATTCTCGGTCCCGACATCGACCCGCCCGCCTCTGCTCAGCGCCCTGCCGAGCCTGTGCACCCGGTGACCGCTGTGCAGTCCCCACCGAACCAGCAGAACCAGAAGAACCAGCAGATCGCACCTCGAGAACGTCCGTCGCACCAGGTGCGCAGGATCGGACAATCATCCCGCCCCGATCCTGCCTAGCGTAGGGACCACATCCCGGCCCCGGCAGAGACCTGCTCCGGGCCCACCACTCCAGGAGGAGACATGACCCGCACCACCGGCACCAGCACCTGGGCAGATCTCAGCGTCACCGATCTCGCCGCCGCGAAGACCTTCTACTCCGGCCTGTTCGGCTGGGAGTTCGAGGATCTCGGCGAGAGCTTCAACCACTATCACCTGATCCGCAACGGCGGCGCCCTCGTGGGCGGGATCATGGACGTCACCGGGATGACCACTCCCGATGGCCGGACCCTGCCCTCCGAATGGGGCATCTACCTCGCCGTCGACGACGCGAGGTCCCGTACCGCGAAGGTCACCGAGAACGGCGGCACCGTGGTGGTCCCCCCGGACGCCATCAGCGAAGCCGGTGCCATGTCCATCGTGCTCGATGGGACCGGCGCGACCATCGGACTGTGGCAGGCCGGGGCGATCGAGGGCTACGAGTTCACCGGCGCGCCCGGCTCCCCGGTCTGGTTCGAGCTGATGACGCACGAGTACGACAAGGCCGTCGCGTTCTACACCGCCGTGTTCGAGGCGAACCTGGTGCCGATGGGCGAGCCGATGGACGACGACTCCTTCCGGTACGCGACCAACGGTCCCGGTGACTCCGCCAGCTGGGGTCTGTGCGACGCGACCGGCGCGATGCCGGCGGAGGCGACCGGCTGGCGCCTCTACTTCGGGGTCGAGGCCTCCGAGGCGGCGCTGGCGAAGGTCGTCGAGCTGGGCGGGAAGGTCCTGGATGGCCCGACCGACTCGCCCTTCGGCCGGATCGCGACGATCGAGGACCCGTGCGGGGCGACCTTCCAGATCAGTGCGATGAGCGAAGCGATCCCCGAGGGCTGAGCCCGCCGGAAAACAACTGGAGGGCGGGGGCGGGCGTGCGTAGTGCCGCGCGTATGGACCACTCCCCCGCCCTCGACCTGCTCGGATCCCTCGGAGCCGACGCCACCCACGAGGACGCCGAGTCCCGCTTCCGCGAGGCGGGCTGGGGCCCCTGCGGCGCCGGCGACTGGGCCATCGCCCTTGCGTCGCCGACGGCGGATCTCGTGGTGCGGATCAGTCCTTTCGATCCGGTGGGGCCATACACGGCCCGGCTGTACCGCGAGGCCTCTTCCACCGGCCAGGTGCCCGCCCTGCATGCCCACCGCCGTCTCGCCGGCGGCGGCGACCTGCAGCTGCTGGAACGACTTGCCCCCGTGGACGAGTCCGAGGCCCACGAGCTCCTGGCTCGATGCGCAGTCCCGACGACGGAGTTCTCGGCGCTCGCGGCGATCGTCGGCGAGATCCATGCGGACGCACGCCGGGAGCTGCCCTGGTGCGGCCCGCTGGACACCAACCCGTCCAACGTGATGCGCACCCTCGCCGGGCAGCTCGTGCTCACCGATCCGTACTACGCCGACGGGCCGAACCTGTATGCCACCGCGGAGCGGGACCAGGCGCTCCTGGTGGCGCGGATCCCGGAGGCGGAGCGCCGGTACCTGACACACATCCCGCTCGCCTGCTCCGGCCCCTGGGAGGACGACGACCGGTCGGCGCTGCGGGAGGCCCTGCGCCGCGCCGACGAGGTGGCCGTTGCCGCTCGCCCTCCGGTCTCGGAGTGACGTGCCCCGCCTCCGCCTTCACTCGTCCTCGGTGCGCACCCGCGCCACGAGCTGCGTCGGGTTCACGAAGCGCAGCGCGATGATAAGCGTGACCAGCATCAGCGCCGTGCAGGACTGCGGGGCCAGCCTGGGCCGGGGGAGCGGCAAGGACGAGGCAGATCAGTCCGCGCGGGACGCCGCCATCCCGTTCCGCGCGCGCATGCGCTCGTCCCACTGGGTGATGATCCGCAGGTACAGCCCGCCGATCATGAGACCCCCCAGGAGGTCGCTGGCCCAGTGCCAGCCCAGCAGGAACGAGACGACCACAGAGTTCACGCTGATCACCACGACGCCCCAGCGCAGCAGCCGCAGCAGTCGCGGACTCGCCGAGCTGTAGTGCGTGATCAGGTAGACGACCGTGCCGTAGATGAGCACGGCCTCGGAGGCATGCCCCGACGGGAAGCTGATCCCCTTGGCCCCCATGTCCAGGTAGCCGCCGTCGAAGAAGTTCGGATCGCGCGAGTAGGTCACGGGTCGGGCGAAGATCAGTTTCAGCACACCGACGCCGAGGAGGAAGGCCAGTTCGGCGAGCACAGCGACCTGGATCGGGCGCCAGGATCCTCGCCGACGGGCGAGCACCACGGCGACCACGATCAGGATGGGCAGGCAGACGGCCTGGCCGGCGACTCGGTCCAGGACGTTCTGGGCGAACCACAGGAGGTCCGGCTCGATGTGGTAGAGCCAGCGCCGGGCCAGCAGCAGGTCCATGTGCTGCATGGGACCTGCGGCGATGAGGATCATGAGCACGGAGCCGACGATCAGTGCCGGGATCGAGGTGATCGTGTCCAGCCATCCCCGATTCCGGGGGAGCATCCGTCCCCGATCAGGTGCATTCTCGATCGGGGTATCGGGGCTGTTCGGCGCATCAGGGACCATCGACGAACGAGCTTAGACTGCGCCGAGCGCCAGTTCAGGACTGAGAGCCGAAGCTCACCACCCGAAACGCACACCGGAAGCTCCCCATCGGGCGCTCCCTCAGATGCACCGCCTCTCAGCGGGTCAGCGCAGGAGACGGCTGAGAAGCCGGTGCGCAGAACGTCGGCCGACGCGCTTGCCCACCGCCTCCGGACCCTGTCGGGCCGCGTTCACATCGCCCTGCACCCTGCGAGCACGGAAGAGCCAGCGGAACATCAGAACCTCCTCGATGTGGTGAGCATCGTGACCCCTGCGGGTGATGCTCGGTTCCCAGCGGTGCTGGGGCTCCCGACCGTACCAACAGCCTTCCGTGCAGTCCCGGAAGCCGACCGACCGTTCACCTCGGGGCCCACCGCGGGCGTCGTCGGTCGCCGGTCGCCCGTCAGTCGTCACAGCCAGCCCTCGTCGCGGGCGGTGCGCAGCGCCTCGGCCCGATTGCGCGTGCCCGTCTTCCCGATGGCGCTGGAGAGGTAGTTGCGCACCGTGCTCGCGGAGAGGTGGAGAGCGTCGGCCATCTCCGCGATCGGCGCACCGCCGTCGGAGGCGGCGAGCACCTCCTGCTCCCGCCGCGTCAGCGGGCTCGGACCGGCGGCGAGCGCCTGGGCGGCCAACCCCGGGTCGACGACGGTGCTGCCTCCCACCACCCGCCGGATCGCGGTGGCCAGGTCCTCGACCGGGTCGTCCTTGACGAGGAACCCTCGGGCGCCCGCATCCATGGCGCGGCGCAGATATCCGGCCCGCCCGAAGGTGGTGACGATGATGACCGCGGTGCTCGGATGCGCCCGCAGCACCTCCGGGATGACGTCGAGGCCGCTGCGGCCCGGCAGCTCGATGTCCAGGATCAGCACGTCCGGGTGGAGCGCAGCGACGGCGCCGACCACCTCGTCGCCGCGGCCCACCTCCCCGATCACCACAAGATCGGTCTCGAGCCCGAGCAGCCCTGCGAGCGCCGAGCGCATCATGGTCTGGTCCTCGGCGATCACCACGGTGGTCCGCAGGTCGGCGCCCGCCCGCTCGATCCCGTGCTCGGTCCCGCGGCCCGCGTTCTGGTCGCTCATGCTCTCCCCTCCCCGTGCGTCGGCACGCTCACGCCGAGCCGGAAGCCGTCGACCTCCCGATCCGCGACGAGCACACCGCCCAGCGTCTCGGCCCGTTCCCGCAGGCCGGTCAGCCCGGAGCCCGGCCGGATCGGGGCGGTGACCGCGCCGCCGTCGTCGGTGATCTCGAGGGTGGCCTCTCCCCCTCCGGATTCCACGAGTATCCGGCAGTGCCGCGCTCGGGCGTGGCGCAGGATGTTGGTGATCCCCTCACGCACCACCCAGGCGAACAGGCGGTCCACCGGCCTCGGCAGCTCGCTGGCCCCGGTGGGGACCTCGATGTCGATCTGCATCCCGGCGTCGTCCAGAGCCTTCTGAGCGGCCTCGAGCTCATCGGTGAGCGTGGTCTCCCGATAGCCGACCACCGCCTGGCGCACCTCGCCGAGGGCGCTGCGGCCGATCTCCTCGATGCTGCGGGCATGCTCGGCGGCCGCATCGGGATCCGTCGGGACGAATCGACGCACTGCTTCAGCCTTCACGACGATCAGGGACAGCGTGTGCCCGAGCAGGTCGTGGAGGTCGCGGGAGAATCGCTCGCGCTCCTCGAGCACCGCTGCGCGGGCGAGCTGGTCGCGGGTGTCGCTCAGCTGCCTCGTGGTCTCCAGGAGGCGGTCGATGAGGTAAGCGCTGAGGCCGGCCATATAGGTCACGACGGCGAAGACGAGCGCATCGGCGAGGGCCCCGGTGGTGATGCCGGCGGCGATGGCGCCGCTGACGGCGATGCCGCCGACGAACCCCATCACGAGCCGGTGCCGCAGCCCCACCGCCATACCGAGGGCCAGCAGCGGATACAGGAACACCTGGTGCTCGTTCCAGAGGAACTGATAGCAGACCACCGCCAGGGTGGAGGCGACGACCAGCGCCTCCGAGCCGAGGATCCCGCGCAGGTCGGGGACCTCGCGCGGGGCGGAGCGGTATCGCACCAGCACGGTCGCGAGGTGCAGGGCCGCAAGGAGCAGCAGCATCAGCAGCTGGCCCACACGACCGAGCTGGAGGGCGGCCACGACCGGGGCCAGCAGCAGCAGCGGCAGCCAGAGGAGGGCGTACCAGGCGCCGGGACGGCGCACGATCCAGGGCAGGGACCGCTCCTCGCAGTCGAGGGATGGGGAAACGGGGCTGACGACGGTGTTCATGAAGCCTCCCCGGTCACAGTACGCCCGGCCACAGCGCTCCCGGCCATGAGGCGCGGCGCCGTGCTTCGTCGCAGTCCGAGGATCAGCACGATCCCGACCACGAGGTGCATCAGCACGAGGACCACGAGAACTGCTCCGACGGCGCCGGACACGGCGGGGCCGGTCAGGGAGAGGACCAGCACCGCCACCGCCCCGCCGGTCCAGATCGTCCGGCCATGCGGGAGGTGGATCGCGAGGGCCAGCAGCAACCAGGCCGCCGCCCCGCCGACCAGGACTGCACCGATGATCGCGGCCGGGCCCACGCTCTGCCCGGTAGCGGCCAGCTCGAGGTCGAGGCCGCCCAGGGGGACCGCGACGGCCCAGATCAGCAGCGCGCCGATGACGGCGGTGACGAGGGTGGCGACAGCGCCGCGAGGGCGGATCCGCCGTACGGTGGCCCGCGGCGAGGGTGACGGCGCAGGCGGCGAAGACGGGGGCGGCGCGGTGAAGCCGCCCGTCGGCGGGGTCTGAGGATTCACAGGGATGTTCGACATGACGTGCTCCGTGAGTGCGAAGGATCCATCGACCGTCGATGGCTGTCTTCGACGCTACGAAGACCGCGCGGTCCACGGCAGAGCCAGCGGTACCGACCTGAGCAGGACATTCGTCCTGCGCACCGAGGCGCCGGCTCGCACCTGGGCCCAGGTCCGAGCCCGGGCCGGCGCAGTATCCGACCGGACCTGGAGGTGACTGACGGGACCAGGAGGTGGCCCATGGGACCAGGGGGTGACCGACGGGCTCAGGACCGAGCCGGAACGGTCATCCCTCACGGCCGCGGTCGCAGCCCGGACAGGACCAGGTCCAGGAGGCCGTCGGCGAAGGCGTCGTCGAGCTCTGCGGTGCGCAGCAGCCAGCGATGGAAGATCGGACCGAACAGCAGCTCCGTCGCCAACGACGGATCCACGGTCCCGTCGATCTGACCGGTGTCGATCGCACTCCGGATCCGCACCGCGGTCGCCGCCAGCTGCGGCCCCAGCAGGCGCCGCACAAGCTCCTCGGCGAGCGCGGGGTCGGTTTGTATCTCGGCCGTGACGGCCCGCTGGAGACGGTCGGTCGCCGGGTCTGCCAGCTCGGCGACAGCGCCCCTCAGCACGACCCTCAGATCGGCCTCGAGATCTCCGGTGTCCGGGAGCGCGACCATCCCGTCGGGTGTCGTGTTGACGTCCAGGATCGCGTCGAACAGCACCTCGGCCTTCGAACGCCACCAGCGGTAGATGGTCTGCTTCCCGACCCCGGCGGCGCTCGCGATCCCTTCGATGCTCAGCCGGGAGTAGCCGACCTCGGCGACGAGATCACGCGTGGCCGCGAGGATCGCCCGGCGAGCACGGTCGCTGCGCCGGGCAACGTCGGGAGACGCTCCCGCGCGCCGGGCGGCAGCGTCCCGTGGACCGTCCGCACGCTGCACGGATCCGTTCGAGGCGGGCTCTTGGGGCTCGGGATTCATTCCTCTACCGTACAACGAGACGAGACGCACCGTCTTGACAGGAGAGCACTCCCCTCCGATACTGACGAGACGATCCGTCTCGTCACGAGGAGTGCACGATGAAGTCTTCCCCTCCCCCGCCCCGAAACTGGCTCATCACCGGCGCCGGGCGCGGACTCGGTCGCGCTTTCGCCCGCGCCGCTCTGACCCATGGTGATCGCGTGGTCGGCACGGTGCGCACCGGCGGGGCGATGGCCGATCTCCTGGCCGAGTTCCCCGGATCGGTTCACGAGATCACGCTCGACGTCCGCGATGCCGCCGCGGTCACGCCGGCCGTCGAGGCGGCCGCTCAGGCCTTCGGCGGGCTCGACATCGTCGTCAACAACGCGGGGACCGGCTTCGTCGGCGCCCTCGAAGAGGTCGAGGAGCAGGCGGCCCGCGAGCATCTCGATCTGAACCTCTTCGGCGCGTTGTGGGTGAGCCGGGCCGCGATCCCTCACCTCCGTGCCCGGGGTGGGGGCGACATCGTCCAGATCTCGACCGTCGGGGCGATCGGGGCGATGCCCCTGTTCGGGCTGTACAACGCGGGGAAGTGGGCGCTCGAGGGATTCACCGAGGCGCTTTCCGGTGAGGTCGCCCAGTTCGGGATCCGTACGACGATCGCCCAGCTCGGCGGGTTCGCGACGGACTGGGCAGGGTCGAGTATGCCGTTCGCCGCTCCACGGGCCGAGTACGACGACCTGCGAACCGGACTGTTCGGCACGGCAGAGGTGCCGTGGCCAGCAGCGGACCCCGACGCCACCCCGACCGATGCCGATCCGGCTGCCGCGGCCGACGCTTTGCTCGCGCACCTGTCAGACCCTGACCATCCCCTCCGAGTGCTCATCGGCGACGACGCGCCGGGCCACGCCTCACTCGCCTATGCGGCGCGGAAGGAGTCCTACGGGGCCGACGGGCGCCTGGACTGGCCCAACTGAGCGGCCCGGGCGGACTGGCCGACCCGACGCGCGGAGGTGACTCGGCCGCCCTCGCCAGGAAGTAGCTGGCCCTGCCGACGATCATCGGGAACAACGAGTCTTCACCTCCAGCTGCTGCACTCCGCGGGCGAGCGCATCCGCCTCGATCGCAAGGAGCATAGCGGTGCCGACTCCGGCGCCGTGCACGGCCCTGTCCGCAACGATCAGGTGCATCTCCGCGACGCGCGGGAAATGCCGATCGATCAGCGTCACGCCCATCACGGAGCCGTCGTCGTCGCGGACGGTCCAGGTCTCCTTGGTGCGCGGGCGTCGACGTACTCCGCATTCGATTCCGGCCGTCCGAACCATTCCGGCACGGTGGCGAGCAGGCGAGCCACGTCCTCGGGAACCTGATCATGAGGTGCGCGATCCAGGTCGGGTCGTTCACAGGGACCTCCGTGAGGGGTGAGATGAAGGCGGAGTCGTCAATCGACCTCCAGCACGTACTCCCCGGAAGTATCGGTGAACAGCGCCGTCTGCCCGGGGACGGCGTTCCGCACGAAGCGCTCGATCCAGGGGTAGCGACCGACGAACGAGTCCGTGGACCAGATCTCGTGGTTGGCCGGTTCGTTCATGTAGGCATCGGACTCGAGCCCGGTGACCGAGCGCAGGTCCCCGCCGGTGAAGGTCACCCAGCGCGGCGGATGCTCCGCATGCAGCCTCGAGAGGAAGACAGGCGTGCTGCCGGGCACTCCCCCGCCGGTGACTGCACTGCTCCTCATGACGTCCAGCAGCACGTCGGCCGATCCGGCCTCCGTGCACAGCGCCTCCCAGCCGCTCTCCGCGACGAACGCCGCCTCGGCATCGGTGAGCAGTCGCAGCGTCCGCACGTGTCCGACCAGGTCGCCCTCCTCGGACCGCACCTCGTCGAAGGCCGGACCCCATCGCGACGGGGTCACCAGGATCGCCGAGATCTCGGTGCCGCGGAGGATGGGTTCGCTGTTGCGCCACGGCGTACCGACCGGCGGCACCCGACGGTTCATCGCCATGTCGTCGCAGACGATCGCCAGGGCGACCCTCGCCGCGCCCTGCTGACCGTCGACCACCTCGACGGCGAGCTCCACGCTCTCCCCCGAGTCCGTGGGCAGGCGCGACGCCCCGGAGGTGATCATCGTGATCGGTGCGCCCTCGGGCCGCTTCTCGACCATCTGGATCGTGCCGCCGATCGGATCGGGGTGCATGATCGGGGCGACACCGAAGGCATCGAAGACGTGCTCGGGGAATGAGGGGCTCTCCGTCATGCACACAGCATCGCACTCGTCGATCACTCCACCGAGCGTCTTCCCCTCGGACCGACTCGCCGAACCGAGATCCGCCCACCAGGCCGCTGCCGATCGGCTCACTCCCCTGCTCGTTCAGCGTGGGCGGAGCCATCGGTCCCGGAGGTGCCGTCCATGCCGGAGGGCCATCGTTCATCTCCTCGCCACGGGGCCGTCACGGCGGCGGAGTTCACTGGGCCGATGGACAGCTTCAGCTCACCGAACCGTCGGACACTGCTCCGAGGCGCCGCCGCGGCGGCGCTCTCCACGGCCCTCCCCGTGGCCGGTGCCGCCACCGCCGCGCCCGCCCGTCCCGGGTCGTCGCGGCTGACGCTCCCCTCCGGCCTCCAGACCGGGGACGTCACCTCGAGCTCCGCGGTGCTGTGGTCCCGGGCCTCGGGCGAGGGGCGGCTCCATGCCGTGCTCCACGCCCTGGACGCCGACGGCAAGCGCCTCACCGCCGACCGCAGCCGACGCGGGAAGGGCACCGGCGCGGACGGCCGACCGATCTCGCTGCGCGGCCCGTGGGCCACCGCGGAGACCGACTTCACCGCGCGGATCAGCGCGAAGCAGCTTCCGGCCGGCACGACCTTCGAGACCGAGCTGTTCTTCGAGGACGAGAACGGGCACCGCGGCGAGGTCGGCTCCGGCCGCTTCAGCACCGCGCCGGGTCACCGCTCCGACGGCGCACAGACCTTCGTGTGGACGGCCGACACCGCGGGCCAGGGCTACGGCATCAACCCTGACGTCGGAGGCATGTTCGGCTACGAGGCGATGCGCGCCGTCGCCCCGGACTTCTTCCTCCACGCCGGCGACACCATCTATGCCGACGGTCCGATCGCGGAGACGCTCGAGGAGCCCGACGGCGCGATCTGGCGCAACCTCGTCACCGAGGAGGTCTCGAAGGTCGCGGAGACCCTCACGGAGTTCCGGGGCCGCCACAGCTACAACCTCCTGGACGACAACATCCGCGCGATGTACGCCGAGGTCCCGGTCATCGCCACCTGGGACGACCACGAGACCACCAACAACTGGTGGGCCGGCGAGGTCCTCGAGGACGAGAAGTACACGGTGCGCGACGTGAACACCCTCGCCGCCCGGGGTCGACGCGCCTGGCAGGAGTACCAGCCCATCGCCGACGTGCGTGCCCTGTCCCCGGGATCCGGCTTCGAGCCGGAGCGCATCTACCGACTCATCGAGCGCGGCCCCGACCTGGACGTGTTCGTCCTCGACATGCGCACGGACAAGAGCGAGAACACCGACGGCCTGGAGCAGCACGAGACCTCGATGCTCGGCGAGGAGCAGCTGCAGTGGCTGCTGAAGGGTCTGCGCAGGTCCCAGGCGACCTGGAAGGTGATCCTCGCTGATCTGCCGCTGGGCATCGTGGTCCCCGACGGAGAGGGGCAGGAGTCGATCTCCAACGCGGAGAACGGCGCGCCCCTGGGCCGCGAGCTCGAGCTGGCCCGCCTGCTCTCGGGGATCAAGACGCAGAAGACGAAGAACATCGTGTTCCTCACCGGGGACGTCCACTACTGCGCCGCCCACCACTACTCCCCCGAGCGCGCCGCCTTCACGGACTTCAAGCCGTTCTGGGAGTTCGTGGCCGGACCGATCAACTCCGGGTCCTTCGGCCCCAACGAGATGGACGGGACCTTCGGACCCGAGGTCGACTTCCAGAAGGCGGGGCCCGCGATGGGCTCCCCGCGCGACGGCACCGGTCAGTTCTTCGGCCGGGTCGAGATCGCCCCACAGGGCGAGTCGTTCACCGTCGAGCTGATCGACGCCAACGGCGACCTGCAGTACACCCGCACCCTCACGCCGGAGAGCTGACACCAGCTGCAGCCCGGACTCGCCGTACCTCAGATCAAGACATCACGCTGACCACGGGTTCACGATCTCCATATCGGTCTCCACGAAGTCCTTCTCGTGCCGTGTCGCACAGATCGCGCCGCTCGCACGGCAGATCGCGGCGATCTGCGCATCAGCTGTACTGATCGGCAGCCCCGAGCGCTCGCGTGCGACCAGGACCTCGGCATATTCGTCGGCGGCATCGTCGTCGAACGTGAGAAGCGACCGAGTGCTCCGGTACGGTGCGACCGTCGCCCGAAGGGCGGCTTCCAGGTCGCCCCTCCGCCGCCCTTCCGGCAGCCGTCGAACGCCGGCAAGCAGCGCAGCAGTGATCGAACGCTTCTGCCACGGCCTCGTGCCACAGCAGACGGGCGCTGCGCCCTGCCGTCGTACGATCGGACTCCCGAGCAGAGAGCGGAAGCAGCCATGCCCACCATCGCAGCCGGCCGGCGGCACTCCCTCGCGTGCCGCACCGACGGCACGGTCCTGGCCACGGGCAGCAACCTCGCGGGCGAGTGCGATGTGGCGGACTGGACAGAGGTAGTCGCCGTCGCCGCAGGGAACGTGCACACAGCGCGCAACACGGGCCGCTCGCACACCGTCGGACTCCGAGCTGACGGAACCGTCGTCGCGACGGGCTGGAACGGCTCCGGTCAGACAGACGTCGCCGACTGGCGAGACATCACCGCTCTCGCGGCGGGGTGGAGAGCGACGCTCGGGCGCCTGGAGGACGGCACCGTGGTGGCTGCCGGACGAACCTCGTAGGGCCAAGGGAACGTCAGCACCTGGCGCGACATCGTCTCGGTCGCCTGCGGGGACTGGCACGCGGTCGCCGTGCGCAGCGATGGGACCGCGGTCGCCACCGGCAGCAACCAGCGCGGCCAATGCCTCGTCGGCTCGTGGCAGCGCCTGGTCGGCATCTCCGCCGGGTACCTGCACACCGTCGGCCTCCGGGGCGACGGCACGGTGATCGCCACCGGAGAGACCGCACACGGTGCGTGCGCCATCGAACGCCTGAGGGGAGTCTCCGCCATCGCAGCCGGCAGCCACCACACCCTGGCGCTTCGCGACGACGGGACGGTGCGCGCCGTCGGGGACAACAGCTTCGGGCAGTGCGACGTCGAGTCGTGGAGTCATGTCAGGGCCATCGCAGCCGGCTCCGCGCACTCTCTCGGCCTGCTCGCCGACGGTTCGGTCGTGGCGACGGGAGACGACGCCGAGGGGCAGTGCGCTGTGGGTGCCTGGCAGCTCGGCGAGCGATAAGCCCTGCGACCCCGCCGCCAGAACGCCGGCTGACCGTCAGTGCGAAGATCCCGCGGCGCCGGCGGCGAACCAGCTGTCGATCGCTCGCACCACCTCGACGTGGATCTCGGCCGTGCGCACCGGGTCCTCGACCCGCAGGCCATGGTCTGCATCAGGGAGCTCGACCACCTCGGCGGAGAGCGAAGCGGCGATCTCGCTGTCCCACGCCCCGGCATCGTCGGTGCCGGCGATGAGCAGCTGCCGTCCCGGATGAGCATCGATCGCCCGGGCCACGGACGGCATCGTCACGAGCGGGGTCAGCCAGACGGCATCGATCCGATGCTCGGCCGCGTAGGGCGCAGCGAGGGTTCCCAGCGACTTCCCGATCACCCGGATCGGCCCCTCGTGGTCGCCGATAGCCGCAGCCAGCTCGAGCCCGATCTGCTCCGGCCCCCAGTGCTCCGCCGGGATCCAGGCGACCGCGCGGACATCCCACCCATGACTGATCGCGACCAGAGCCGCGAAGTGGAGCAGGGGCATCTGGCACGTGTATGCCGCACCCGGGAGCAGGTTCACCAGGCCGCGTGGTGGGGCCGGTGTCTGCCAGTCCGCGTACTCGGTCATAGCTCCTCCTCGATTGTCGGTGCACGGTGGATGCGGGCGCGGGCCGAACACCGATGCGGGCCCCGTGGGAGCAGGACCGCTCAGCGCTCCACCGGTCTGTCCGTCCTCCATGATCCTGCACGGCTGGACCAGACGCGACGGCATTCCCCGGCCCGTGTTCCAGTCGGCGTTGACCCCATCGCTGACCTCTCCGCTTCGCTCCGGCGACCTCTTTCCGGTTTGCCGTCATCGCCTGCGGGGGTCAGCCCCACTGCGGTCATCGCGCACGACACGTAGCGTCGGGGCATGAACACGTTCTTCGATTCCCTCCGCCGCATCCGCTTCCGCCGTGGTCCCCGACGTCTCGTCGGCGGGATCGCCGGTGGCCTCGCCGACCGTTTCGGCCTCGACGTGTGGCTGGTCCGCGTGCTGGTCCTCGCCTCGTTCCTGCTCCCGGTCCTCGGCGTGGGTGCGTACGTCGTGGTGTGGCTGCTCACGCCCTGGCAGGACGACAGCATCCCGCTGGAGCGCGTGGTCGGCAGTCGTACTCGGCGCTACTGAGCTGCGGTCGGCGGGCGGCTCACGGCCCTGGGCGTCTCAGCTCGGGTGCTCAGCTCGGCGCCCGATCAGCTCGGCGACCGATCAGCTCGGGCGCACGATCCGCGGGCCGACGGTGCGAGCGCCCAGCGCGGCCACCCGGGATCGCAGCTCCCTGTCCGCGGTGACGACGACGATGCTCCCGCCCTGTGCGGCGAGCCGTTCGACGACGTCGACGATCGTGTCGTCGCCGATCCCGGGAGCGTCCACGACCTGCACAGTCTCGGTGGACTCGACACCGCGGGCCTTCCCCTCGACCACCAGCACCAGGTCCGGGGACACGTCGAGCTCCAGACAGCCACGGAGTGCTTCGGGCTCGAGCGAGTCGCGCACGCGCCGCGTCGCCCCGGCGCGATCGCGCCACCAGCCGTCAGGCACGCTGCCGACGCAGTTGGCGGCGTCCACCACCACGGTCGCGGCCACCTGATCCGTCGTGCGTGCGTGATCCGTCATGGCGCCGTCCCCGCCCGGGTGGCGGGCAGCTCGCTCCAGGCGAGCCGGACCTCGCCGGAGGCCCGCCGCAGTGCGGCGACGAGATCGTCCGCCGCATACTGCACGGAGCCGAGCCCGTCCTCGCCCGCCGACGCCAGAACGATCTGCCACGCCTCGCCGTCGTCCGGAGCCGTGACCTCGGCCGTGTACCCGCCGCGGTAGTAGAGACGCGTGCCGCCCGGGACGTCGGAGTCCGGTTCGTGCTCCAGGGACTCCACGAAGTCCTGCACCGCGGTCGCCGCGCCGGGCCCGCTGATGGACGCCCTCACCCCGGCCTTCGTCCACACGTGGTACGGCCAGTCCATATGCCAGGCGTCCGTCGGCCGGAACGAGGAGATCTCGGATCGCTCGTGCATGGTGGGCCTCCTCGGGGTCCGTGGGGATGTGCGGGTGTGCGGGTGTGCGGGTGTGCGGGTGTGCGGGTGTGGTCATCGAGACTATGCCCCGCTCCGCACGCTCCCGGCGCATCTGGTCCGAGCCCTCGCCGTGGGCAGGATTCCGTCCTAGAGTGCAGGAGTGACCCTCCACCTTGACGCAGTGGTCTTCGACGTGGCCGACGCGAACGCAGCGGCGGCCTTCTGGGCCGGGCTTCTCGACCGCACGGTCCTCGCCGAGCCCGACGGGGCACTGGTGCCGGGGATCGCGACGCAGGTGGGGCTCCGCTTCGTCACCTCGGACACCGCGCAGGTCGGCCCGCGACAGCTTCATCTGCACCTGACCAGCAGCACCCTCGAGCACCAGCAGCAGACCGTGCAGCGAGCGCTGGATCTCGGCGGGAGGCATCTGGACGTGGGCCAGTCCCCCGACGACCGATTCATCGTGCTGGCAGACCCCGGCGACGACGAGCTGTGCGTGATCGAGCCGGGCAACACCTACCTCGCGGGCACGGGATATCTCGGCGAGGTCACCTGCGACGGGACACGGGATGTCGGAGTGTTCTGGCACGAGGCCCTGGGCTGGCCGCTGGTGCTGGACGAGGACGGGCAGACCGCGATCCAGTCACCGCACAGCGGCACCAAGATCTCCTGGGACTCCTGGGACTCCTGGGACTCCTGGGACTCCTGGGACTCCTGGGACTCCTAGAAGGATCCGTCGGCGCCTCCCGAGCACGTGAGGAATCGACAGCGTGTCGACCTGGTCGCCGATGATCCCGCTCGCGAGGCGGAGCGGTTGGTCGCGCTGGGTGCGACCCGTCTCGCCGACCAGTCGGGCCATCTCGAGCTGGCCGATCCCGACGGCCATGAGTTCGGCCTGCGCACGGCGTGAGGCTCGAGCCCCGCTGATCCGACCCGACCTCCAGGAGGCTCTCCGGATGCCCGTCCCCGATACGTCCCCGTTCCAGCTCCGACGGGCGACCGCGCAGGTGTTCGTCACCGACTTCCCGCGCGCGCTGGCCTTCTACCGCGACCTTCTCCGGTTCGAGATCGTCTTCACCCATGGCGACCCCGCGTTCTACGGCGAGGTGCGCCGCGACGATGCCCGGTTGAACCTGCGCCATGTCGACGAGTCACCGTTCGTGGCAGAGGTCCGAGAGCAGGAACAGCTGCTGACGGCCTACATCACGACCGCCGATGCCGAGGCCCTCTTCCGCGAGTTCCGGGCTGCAGGCGCGGACTTCCAGGAGGCGCTGCAGGTGAAGCCCTGGGGAGCCACGGAGTTCGTGGTCCGTGACCCGGACGGCAATCTGCTCCTCTTCGGATCGCCGTCGACCTCGCCGTCCTGAGCGGATCGTCCGGGGCCGAGGGACCGCTCGGCGGATCTGTAGGCTCACCCTGTGGAAAACGTCCTCAACATCTCCGCCTACCTGTTCACCCGGATCACGGATCGTGAGCAGCTGCGTCCCGTGCTGCGCGAACGAGCAAAAGCGGCGGGGCTGAAGGGCACCATCCTCCTCGCGGAGGAGGGCATCAACGTCTTCCTCGCGGGCGAGGCCGGCGCCGTGCGCGGGTACGTCGAGGAGCTGCGCGCCGACCCCCGTTTCGCCGCGCTGACCACGACGGAGACCTGGTCGCCCGAGCAGCCGTTCCGCAAGATGCTCGTCAAGCTCAAGCGGGAGATCATCCGGATGGATCACCCGACGATCCGCCCTGCCGAGGAGCGGGCGCCGGCGGTCGCGCCCGTCACGCTCAAGCGCTGGCTCGACCAGGGCCACGACGACGACGGCCGGGAGGTCGTCCTGCTCGACACGCGCAATGCGTTCGAGGTCGACTACGGCACCTTCGAGGGCGCGATCGACTGGCGCATCGCACGGTTCACGCACTTCCCGGAGGCGGCCTCCACGCATCGCGAGGCGCTCGGGGGCAAGACCGTCGTGAGCTTCTGCACCGGGGGGATCCGCTGCGAGAAGGCCGCGATCTACCTGCGCGAGGAGGGCATCGACGCGCTGCAGCTCGACGGTGGCATCCTCGGCTACTTCCAGCACGTGGGTCACGACCACTACGACGGGGAGTGCTTCGTCTTCGACGAGCGCGAGGCGCTCGCGCCCGACCTCACGCCACGGGGTGGCGTCGCCTCGTCAGCGGATCACCGGACGCCCGCGATCTCTCGATGAGGTGAGCCGCAGGGTCCACGCGAGGGTCGAGTGGCGCCATCGGCCCTCATGGGAAGGATGATGCGGACGCGCCGCAGGATCCTGCGGCCGAGCTCAGCGGCGCGACGCGGCGAAGGTCGAGTGGCCGGGGCCGGAGCCCGGGGCCACGACGCGGTCGATCGCGTCGAGCTCCTCCGCCGTCGGCTCCCACGCCACGGCGCGCGCGTTGGAGGCGACCTGCTCGGGACGCGTGGCGCCGGCGATGACGGTGTCCACGGCAGGCTGGGCCCGCAGGCCGCCGAGGGCGATCTCGAGCATGCTGCGCCCGGACTCCTCGGAGAGCTCCCGGAACCCCTCGACCACGTCCCAGCGGGCGGAGTCCAAGCGGGCCGTCTCGGTGGCGAGGCGGGTACCCTCGGGGGCGCCGCCGCTCTGCGAGTACTTGCCGGTGAGCAGTCCGTAGGCGAGCGGGAAGTACGGCAGCAGGCTCATGCCGAAGTGCTCGAGGGCCGGGACCAGCTCGGCCTCGGCGCTGCGGTTGTACAGCGAGTACTCGTTCTGCGCGGTGATGAACGCGGGCGCCTCGACGGCGGAGGCGAGGTGCGCGGCGTCGGCGACCTCCCAGGCGGCGAGGTTCGAGCAGCCGATGTAGCGGACCTTGCCGGAGCTGACCAGGTCACCGAGGGCGTCGAGCGTCTCCTCCATCGGCGTGATGCGATCGGGGGTATGGAGCTGGAAGAGGTCGATGTGGTCGGTGCCCAGGCGGCGCAGGGACCCCTCGACCGCGCGGAGGATGTAGCTGCGGCTGGCCCGGTTCGCGCGCGCCCCCGGATAGGTCTCTCCCATGTCCATGCCGAACTTGGTCGCGATCACGACCTCCTCGCGGCGGGAGCCGAGCGCGGTGCCGAGCATCGTCTCGGACTCGCCGAGGCCATAGGCGTCGGCGGTGTCGAAGAAGGTCACACCCTCATCGAGCGCGGCCTGGACGACAGCGGTGGCCGCCTCCTGATCGATCCGGCGCCCGAAGGCGTTGCACCCGATGCCGAGTGCTGAGACGACGAGACCGCTGGAGCCGAGGGAGTCATAGCGCATCGACCCAGGCTATCGCCACGCCTCAGCGGTGTGTGCCGACGGACGTCGGTCCATCTGTCGTGAGCTGTGCGGGTGCCGACGTGCCGGCCCGATACACCCTCTGACCACCACGGCGTCACCCGACGGCGATCAGCACTGCGGCTCCCTGTCCGCCTGCGGCGAATGGCACCGCGCCGCGTTCGTCCCCATGGTTGCCTGGACCGCATGAAGATCCTGCTCCTGGGCGGTACGGCGTTCCTCGGACAGCGCATCGCCGTGGCCGCTGACCTGCTCACCGCCTCGGCGGAGGCTGCACGCAGTCACGTGCCGACCAAACCGGTGCCCGCCGCTCGGCTCGCGGAACTCGGCATCGGCGCCTGGATGGGCCCCGCTTCGCTGCCGCTGTGGATCGACGATCCCGAGTGGCGCGGCTTCGCCACGCTCGACACGGCGCGGGCCCGCGCGCACGGCCTGGAGACCCGCCCGCTCCTGGAGACGCTGCGCGATGCTCTCGCCTACGAGGAGCAGCGCAGCAGCGCACGGCAGGCCGGCCTCGACGATGCCGAGGAATCGCGAGCGCGAGCCGCGCTCGCTGGTGACGGCTGAACTCGCCATCGTTAGGCTGGAGGGATGGCGACAGTACTGCTCGTGCGGCACGGCCGCACCACGGCCAATGCGACCGGACTGCTGGCAGGCCGGACCGCCGGTGTCCACCTCGACGATCTCGGACGGGACCAGGCGGCGCTCACCGGAGAGAGGATCGCGGCCGTGCCCGTGGTCCGGGTGGTGTCGAGCCCTCTGGTGCGCTGCGAGGAGACCGCCCGCGCCATCGTCGAGCGCCAGAGCGGCGCGCCGCCCTCGTCGGTCGAATCCGATCTCACGGAGTGCGACTACGGACTGTGGCAGGGCCGCCGGCTCAGCGATCTCGCGAGCGAGGATCTGTGGCGGGTCGTGCAGTCGCAGCCGTCCGCTGTCGTCTTCCCCGGCGGCGAGTCCATGGCGGGGATGCAGGCCCGGGCTGTGGCAGCGATCCGACGCCACGATGCCGCCGTCGAGGCGAAGCATGGTCCGGGGGCGGTCTGGGTGGCGGTGAGCCACGGCGACATCATCAAGTCGATCCTGGCCGACGCGCTCGGCATGCACCTCGACCTGTTCCAGCGACTCGAGGCAGGACCCGCCTCCGTGTCGATCGTGAACTACGGCGCGAGCCGGCCGAGGGTACTGGCGACCAACACGGACTCCGGCGATCTGTCCTGGCTCGCACAGGCGATCCCCTCCGGCGATGCGCCGGTGGGGGGCGGTGCCGGCGCACCTGGCACGGATGGCGGTGCCCCCGACGCGGATGGCGGTCCCAGCACCCCCGACGCGGACGGTCGGAGGCCTAGGATCATCACATGACCGACGCGCCTGCACATGTTCACGAGTTCGATTGGCCGGACCGGGTCGTCATCGGGACGGTCGGGCCTCCGGGTGCCCGAACCTTCTACCTGCAGGCGCGCGCCGGGGCACAGCTCGTGAGCATCGCCCTGGAGAAGCAGCAGTCGGCTCTGCTCGCGCAGAAGATCGACGAGGTCCTCGATCAGCTCATCGACGTCGAGGGCAACCGCTTCAGCGTTCCCACCAGCACTCCCGTCGAGCTCGTCGACAACGATCCGCTCGAGGCCGCCCAGGAGCAGTTCCGCGCCGGAACCATCGGGATCGGCTGGGACCCCACCACGGCCCAGGTGATCATCGAGGCGCATCCCCTCCTCCTCGACGACGCCGACGAGGATGCGGTCGACGATGTCGCCGAGGCGGAGTCCGAGATGCTGCGGGTGAAGATGCCGGTCGGCACCGCCCGTGCGTTCACCCAGCGCACCCTGGAGATCGTAGATGCCGGGCGTCCCCTGTGCACGCTCTGCGGCTACCCCATGGACCCCGACGGCCACATCTGCATCATTCCCGAGTACTGATGCCCGCGACGGACCTGGTGACCGCCGAGCTGACGCTCACAGGCCGGCTCACGACGGCCTCCAACGCGACGTTCCTGGGCACCATCGGTGACGCGGTGGTCGTCTACAAGCCGGTGGCGGGCGAGGCACCGCTGTGGGACTTCCCCGACGGAGCCCTGGCGTACCGGGAGGTGGCCGCGTATCTGATCTCCGAGGTCCTCGGCTGGAGCGTCGTGCCGCGCACCTGGTTGCGCGACGGCCCGCTGGGCGAAGGGATGGTGCAGCTCTGGCAGGAGCAGGATCCCGCCCAGCGCGCCGTGGACCTGGTCCCGACAGCCGACCTCCCCGGGTCGGGCTGGAGAAGCGTGCTCGAGGGCGAGGACCAGAGCGGGCAGAGCATCACCCTCGCCCACGAGGACACGCCGGCGCTGCGACGCATGGCGGTGTTCGACCTGATCGTCAACAATGCCGATCGCAAGGGCGACCACATCCTCGCCATGGCCGACGGGCATCGGTACGGCGTCGACCATGGCCTCACCTTCCATCACGAGCACAAGCTGCGCACGGTCCTGTGGGGCTGGCTGGGCGACGCACTGACCACCGAGGAGCGCGAGGGCATCGACCGTGTCCGCGACGGGCTGCGCGGCGAGCTGGGCCAGCGCCTCGCGGACCTGCTCAGCACCGAGGAGATCGCAGAGCTCACCGCACGCTGCGCCCAGCTGCGTGCGGACGGGCGGTTCCCGGCCCCGAGCGGCGAGATGCCGGCGGTGCCCTGGCCTCTGTTCTGAGGGCCGCTGTGGCTGCACGGAGCAGCCAGGCCGGCGTGCGCCCGGGGCGCTGGGGCGGGATGAGCGCGCCCGCCCCACTGCAGGCGACGAGCTGCCACGCGCGGCGTTCCCGCGCGGCAGGTCGCCTTGCGGTCGTCGGAGACGATCTCGGCCGCGATGAAGCCCTTCCGGGAGGCGGTGGGAACGGCATGGGCGGCCTCGGGCCAGCGAGGGGTCAGCGAAACCTTCAGCGATTGCGCCAGGAGCGCGGCCTGCGTGGTGAGCTCTGCCGCTCGATGCGGCGCAGAGCAACGCTGCACAGCACCAGGATGACGTACATGATCGTCATCGCACTCAACGCGACGACCGCTGCGACCAGCGGCACCACCGCATAGCTCAGATCCGGGTCGATCTGTTCGCCGACGAGCCCGATGACGATCAGACCAGCGACGAGGAGCCCAGTCGCGACGCCGAACCAGAGCGATGTGAAGAGGGGGCGCTCGAGGTCGGCCCACGCATACAGGTCCTGCCTCCGAGCCTTGTCAGGCACCGGTTCACGGACCGGCCGATGAGCTCCCGCCCCCTTCCTCCGCTTCCGCGCACGAGACCCTGCGCGCCCCATCACCGCAGGTCAGACGTTGAAGCGGAACTCCACCGAGTTCCGGCACGGAGAACCATCAGCGACGACGTCGTCTCATGTCGAGTCGAGGCGCGCGGTGATCGCGGCTGCAACCTCGTCCGCAGACTCCGATGCCGTGTCGAACTCCAAGACCGCATCAGACCACGCCGCATGGTCAGCGCGCCGGCGCTGCACGTCCGACCAGGTCGGCTCGCCCACGTAGGTGAGACTGCGATCTCTGCCGCTGAGCCGGCGCTCGTGCTCATGCACATCGGAGATCTCGAGGTACACGAAGTCGACATGTGAACCTGTTCACGGTGCCGCAGTGCGCCAGGTCTGCCGAGCCTCTTCACCGTTGTGGGCAGCAGCGACAACGACATCGTGACCGAGCCGCAGATTCTGTTCCGCCATCGCACGCGTTGCCTCGTAAGCGGTAACGCCGACTTGCCACCCTGGTGGCAGACCGCAGGCAAGGATCGACTCTTCAACCTCGTCGATGGACAGGTGGACCGACCCCGTGCGCGCAGCGACGACCCCGGCGATGCTCGTCTTCCGACCCCGTGGAGGCCAAAGAGCACGACAAGGCGACCGGTCACGCGACCGCCAGCGGCGTGATCGCGGCAACCTTGTCACGCAGCGCCCGCCGCTCGAGCCGCAGCTCGTAGTTGGACTGCAGACTCATCCAGAGCTCCTCCGACGTCCCGAAGTACCGTGCCAGGCGGATCGCCGTATCAGCCGTGATACCGCGCTTGCCGTGCACGATCTCGTTGATGCGCCGCGGTGGCACACCGATCGAGACCGCCAGCTTGTTCTGTGTGATCCCGAAGCCCTCGATGAAGTCCTCCATGAGGATCTCCCCAGGGTGGATCGGCTCGATCATCTCGTTCTCAGTGGTAGTCGACGAGTTCGACATCATCCGCACCTCCCTCTCTCCAGACGAAGCAGAGACGCCATTGCGCGTTGACGCGGATGCTGTGCTGCCCTCGACGATCGCCGACGAGTCGCTCCAGCCGGTTGCCCGGAGGGATCCGGAGATCCTCCACGTCGTTCGCGGCGTGGATCAGCTCGAGCTTCCGCAGACTCGCCCGCTGCACACGGCGGTCAACGCCCTTGACGTACTGCTCATGCCAGATCCGCTCGGTGCACTTGCTGCCGAAGGATCTGATCACGAGACCAGTCTATGACGCGACGCGTCAATAACGCTAGACGTTAAACCGGAACTCCACCGAGTTCCGGTACGTACGGCCATCACAGTGCGCTCAGCCGGACACCGCACCTTTCGTCGGGGCTGATCAGTCGGCGGCGAGATGGTCGCGCAATGCTTGGGCGAGAGGCGGGAGGTGGGTCTCGACGACGTCGCGGACGACGTCGACATCGACGCCGAAGTACTCATGGACGAGGATGTTGCGGAAGCCTCGGATCTGCGGCCAGGCGATCTCCGGGTGCGCACCAGTGATGTCTGTGGGGAGGTGGTTCACGGCTTCGCCGATGATCTGCAGGTTGCGCTCGATCGCGTCCTCTGCCATCTCCAACAGGTCCGCATCGCCGTCAAGAGCAGCGACATAGCGTCGGCACCGCTCAACGGCTTCGAGAACATCAGCGATGCGCTGGGCCGGGTCGCGGCTCACAATGCCACCGCATCCTCGAGCGCCGAGGCCGAGACCTGCCGCTTGAGCAGTTGCACCGGGAACACGTCGATGTCGTCGCGGCCGAACAGGGCTCGAGTCTCTTCCAACAGCCCGGAGGCCCGCATCAGGAGGTTGCCATCCGCAGGATCCATCTCGACGAGGATGTCGATGTCCGACCCCGGGGCCGCGGTGCCCCGGGCGACGGACCCGAACAACTTCGGGTTCGTCGCGGCGTACCGGTCAAGGAGTACTTGGAAATCAGCACGACGCGCGTCGATGAGCTCGCGAAGGGCGAGCGTCTCGGTCGTCATGATCTCAGCCATGCCGTCAGGATACCGACCCCGACACACTCGAGCTCAAACGATCGAGCCCGCCGTGCTCCGCCGTCGTCGCCCCAGTCTTGCCCGCTCAACGACCAAGCCGCTCACACATTGAAACGAAATTCCACCACGTCGCCGTCCTTCATGACGTAGTCCTTGCCTTCGATGCGCACCTTGCCCTTGGCCTTGGCCTCGGCCATGGAGCCGGCCTCGAGGAGGTGGTCGATGGAGACGATCTCTGCCTTGATGAAGCCGCGCTCGAAGTCGGTGTGGATCACGCCGGCGGCCTGCGGGGCGGTGGCACCCTTGGGGATCGTCCAGGCGCGGGACTCCTTGGGGCCGGCGGTGAGGTAGGTCTGCAGGCCGAGGGTGTCGAAGCCGACGCGGGCCAGCTGAGCGAGGCCGGACTCCTCCTGGCCGGTGGACTCGAGCATCTCGGCGGCCTCGTCCTCGTCAAGCTCGATCAGCTCGGCCTCGAACTTGGCATCGAGGAAGATTGCCTCGGCCGGGGCCACGAGGTTCTTCAGGGCCTTCTGCGAGGAGGCGTCCGCGAGGCCCTCCTCGTCGGTGTTGAACACGTAGATGAAGGGCTTCGCGGTCATCAGCTGCAGCTCGCGCAGTGCGGTGACGTCGATGCCGGCGTCGTCGGCGCCCTGGTAGAGGGTCTTCCCGGTCTCCAGCAGCGCCTTCGCCTTGACCACGTTCGGCAGCACGGCGGCGTCGACCAGTCCGCGCTTGGTGTCCTTCTCCAGTCGCTGCATCGAGTTCTCGATGGTCTGGAGGTCGGCGAGGATCAGCTCGGTGGTGATGACCTCCATGTCATTGGAGGGGTCGGTGGAGCCGTCCACGCGCGTCACGTCGGGATCGGCGAAGGCGCGGGTGACCTGGCAGATCGCGTCGGCCTCGCGGATGTTGGCGAGGAACTTGTTGCCCAGGCCCTCACCTTCGCTGGCGCCCTTGACGATGCCGGCGATGTCCACGAAGGAGACGCTGGCCGGGACCAGCTTCTCGCTGCCGAACACGCTGGCGAGCTGGCCGAGCCGCGGGTCGGGCAGCGGGACCATGCCGACGTTGGGGTCGATCGTCGCGAACGGGTAGTTCGCTGCGAGGACCTCAGCGCGGGTGAGGGCGTTGAAGAGGGTGGACTTGCCGACATTGGGCAGACCGACGATTCCGATAGTAAGAGCCACGGGACGTGATTCTACGTGGCCTGCGCGGAGCCCGGGCCCGGGGCCGGTGAGCCACTGGTCTCACCGGCCCCGGGAGCAGGATCAGCACGCGACGGTGAAGCGCTCGCGACGGTGCGCGGGCTTCTCGATCTCGTCGACCAGCGCGAGCGCGAGGTCCGCCCCGGAGATGAACGAGGTGCCCTCGGAATCGGTGAGCAGCACGTCTCCGCCCACGCGGTAGGTGCCGGTCGCCTCGCCCGGGGCGAAGCTGCCGAACCCGGCAGCGGGGCTCAGGAAGAACCAGTCCACGCTCTCGTCGGCCTTCCGCAGGTCCTGCAGGACGGCGTCGGCCACGCGGGGCTCCTCGGCGAACTCCTTCGGGAAATCCGGGGTGTCCACGAGCTTCGGGCCGCCCTCGGCGACCAGGAGCGATCCGGCTCCACCGATCACGCCGAGTCGCACGTGCTTCTCCGCCGCGAGGTGGGCGAGCGCGGCCTGCAGGTCCCGGAAGGCGCCTTCGTCCGCCATGTCGCCGCGGGGCGCAAGGGCGGAGACGACCACGTCGGCGTCGTCGAGCAGGTCGGCGAGGAAGGATTCCTCCCGCGCGTCGCCGGTGCGGTATTCGACGCCGTCCACGGGCTCCTTCGCGGCTGTGCGGCTGACGGCGAGGACCGCGTGACCGCGGCCGACGGCTTCCGCGGCGAGATGCCCTCCGGCGTATCCGGTGCCTCCGAGGATGACGATGCGAGCCATGGACTCTCCTTCCGAGCGCTCTGCCGAGCGCGAAGATCGATACGGGGATGATCCACCCCGTCTCCATGGCTCACGCCATGGGCTTGACACTCACTGTAGGTGACTTAGTCTCTATCGGGAAGTCGGCACTTCGCAGTAAGTACCCCGGATGCGCGGACCCTCCCCGCGGTGCACCGCACCGACTCCGTCGCAACCCGACATCACACGACGCGAATCAGGAGTAACCGCCATGGCCTTGCTCGACTACGACCCCTACGCCCGCGACTGCCCGTCGCGGCAGCTGTTGGATCGGATCGGCGACCGCTGGACCGTGCTCGTCGTCGGCCTCCTCGAGGACGGCCCGCTGCGCTTCTCCGAGCTCTCCCGCCGCGTCGACGGCATCTCCCAGAAGATGCTCACCCAGACCCTGCGGGCACTCGAGGCCGACGGGCTGGTGCTGCGCACGGCGTATCCGGAGATCCCGCCGCGTGTCGAGTACGAGCTGACGGAGCTCGGCCGTTCACTCCTGGATCCGTTGCACGTGCTCGTCGCCTGGGCCACGGAGAACATGGGCGAGGTGCAGGCCGCCCGGGATCGCGCCTCCGCCGCCTGAGCGGAGTCCTCGGAACCCGCTCGCCGGCGCTCCGGCCTGTCTAAGGTGTTCGCATGGCTCCTCATCCCGACCCTGCACAGCCCCCGAACAGATCCCGCCGGCTCCTCCCCTGGATCCTCGGCGGCGTCTGCGCGCTCATCGCGATCGTCGTCGTGCTCGTGCTCGTGGCGGGCGCCGTCTGGTACTTCGCGCTGCGGCAGACGCCCGAGGATGTCATCGAGGAGTACCTCGAGGCGTGGAGCTCGGCGGATTGCGAGACCTTCGAGGAGATCACCACCGAGAAGTTCCAGGGTGAGGACTTCACCTGCGAGGGGTGGACCAGCGACATCGAGCAGCAGCAGGAGGAGGACGGCCTCGAGTTCGAGGACGAGATCGTGAGCTCCGAGGTCGACGGGGACCGGGCGACGGTGCGCGTCACGGAGACGATGACCGATGGTCCCGACGTCTCGGAAGGGACCTTCGACTGCCTGCTCGTCCGACAGGACGGCTCCTGGCTCCTCGATGACATCGAGATCGTCCAGGAGATGGAAGAGGTCTGACCGACCGTTCCAGCCACCCCGCGCACTGGCCGGGCAGGCGTGGCGTCGCTCGTCCGTCACACCGCCGTGATGTGCTGACGCCATGACCGGTACACAGATGCTCCTGCTGGGATTCGCGCTGGGTGCGGCGCTCGGAGCCGCCATCAGCTGGCTCGTGATGCGCGAGCGCATCCGGACGCTCGACCAGCAGCAGCGCGCCAGCGTGGACGCCTCCGGCCACCTGCTGCGCCTGGCCGACGAGCGCCACGAGCGGGATGTCGCGCGCCGCGACGCCGCCGAGGAGGAGCGTGAGGCCGAGCTCCAGCGCACGCTCGCCCCCATCACCACCACCCTCGCCCATCTGGAGCGCTCACTGGTCCGTTCCGAGGCTGCCCGGGTGGACGCCGAAGGGGCGCTTCGCTCTCACCTGGCACAGCTCGCGCAGCGGGCACAGTCCCTGGAGACCGGCACCAGCGCACTCACCGCGGCCCTTCGAGCCCCGACGGCGCGCGGCCGCTGGGGCGAGGTGCAGCTGCGACGGATCGTCGAGGCCGCCGGGATGCTCGAGCACGTGGACTTCACCGAGCAGCTCGCCGGAACACGGGCCGACGGGAATGCTGGGCAGAGGCCCGACCTGGTCGTGCATCTCTCCGGGGACCGGCACGTGGTGATCGATGCGAAGGCCCCGATGGACGCCTACCTCGACGCGACCGAGGAGACCGATCCCGTGCGCGCCGCGACCCGTCGGAAGGCTCATGCGAAGGCGCTGCGCCACCACGTCGGCGTCATCTCCTCCAAGGCGTACTGGAAGGCACTCGGGGACACCCCGGAGTTCACCGTGCTGTTCGTGCCCAGCGACGGGGTGCTCGCCGCAGCGCTGGAGACGGACCCGACCCTGCTGGACGACGCCTTCGGCAAGGACGTCGTGGTCGCCTCCCCCGCCACGCTCGTGGCGCTGCTGCGCACGGTCGCGCACACCTGGCGCACCGACGCTCTGAACCGTGATGCCCGCGAGGTGCTCGACGCAGGTCGCGAGCTCCACCACCGCCTGGGCACGTTCACCGGTCACCTGGGCAAGGTGGGCCGCTCGCTGGACTCCTCGGTCGCCGCGTTCAACGAGGCCGTCGGATCCCTGCAGACCCGGGTCATGGTCACCGCCCGCCGCTTCGAGGACCTGGGCCTGACCGGCACCGCGGTCGACGAAGTCGATCAGCTCACCCGCCGCGCCCGCACCCTGGAGGAGGCGGAGATCGCCGATCTCGCGGCGCCGTCCTCGGCCCACCGGCCCCTGACCTCACGCGAGGATCGCGAGGACCGCGCGGGCTGAGCGCCCCCGCCCGTAGCAGGACGATCCGGGCCCCTCGCGGAAGACGGCCCCGCACAGGATGACGGGCCGTCGGCCCTCCCTCTGGAGCGTGCCGGCGGCCCGTCGTCGTACGGGTCCTGAAGGTCGGGATCGTGGAGGTCAGGACTCCGCGGTGGCGCCGTCGCCGGTGGGCTTCGTGCGGCGGTCGGCCACGCCCTGGGTCTTCATCTCCTGGCGCAGCTCGCGCGGCAGGGAGAACATGAGGTCCTCGGTCGCGGTGCGCACCGGCTTCACGTCGCCGTAGCCCCGCTCGGAGAGCTCGCCCAGCAGCTGCTGGACCAGCACGTCCGGGACGGAGGCACCGGAGGTCACGCCCACGGTCCCGACGCCCTCGAACCACTCGTCGCGCAGCTCGGACACGGAATCGATGCGGTGGGAGGCCTTCGCGCCGGCCTCCTTGGCGACCTCCATGAGGCGCACGGAGTTCGAGGAGTTCGGGGAACCCACGACCAGCACCAGATCGGCGTCCGGAGCGATCTTCTTGATCGCCACCTGACGGTTCTGGGTGGCGTAGCAGATGTCGTCGCTGGGCGGGGCCTGCAGCGTCGGGAAGCGTTCGCGCAGACGATCCACGGTCTCCATGGTCTCGTCGACGCTGAGGGTGGTCTGCGAGAGCCAGACGACCTTCTCGGGGTCGCGCACGGTCACGTTGACCGCATCCTCGGGCGAGTTGACGATCTGCACGTGCTCCGGGGCCTCGCCGGCGGTGCCCTCGACCTCTTCGTGACCCTCGTGGCCCACCAGCAGGATGTCGTAGTCCTGCCGCGCGAAGCGCACGGCCTCCTTGTGCACCTTGGTCACCAGAGGGCAGGTGGCATCGATGGTGCGCAGGTTCCGCTCCTCGGCCATCTCCCGCACTCTCGGCGAGATGCCATGGGCGGAGAAGATCACGAGGGCACCCTCGGGGACCTCGTCGACCTCCGTGACGAAGACGGCGCCCTTCTCCTTGAGACGGTCCACCACGAACTTGTTGTGGACGATCTCGTGGCGCACGTACACGGTCTCGTCGAAATGCTCGAGCGCTCGTTCGACGGCGACCACAGCCCGGTCGACTCCCGCGCAGTAGCCGCGCGGTTCGGCAAGAAGGACGGTTCCGTTGCTCACCGCTCCATCGTAGGAGGTGGCGACGGACAACGGCAGGGAGGTGCGGCAAGACTCACCACACCTCCACAGGGACGTCACCGGCACGAGGACCACGCCGGGCAGGGTTCCCTCAGCGCGAGTGCCTCGCGAGCGTCTCGCGAACGCCTCGCGGGGCCGCGCCGATGCCGCCGACCCGCCTCCGACGCTTCCTCCCCACCGGTCCGTCATCCCCGATCCGGCGCTCGACGAGCGAGCTGTCCCACCGGCGTGCCAGAGTGTTCCCATGACCGAGACGAGTTCCGTGCAGGAGGCAGGCGACGGCGACGCCCCCCGGCCCGCACCGGCCGCCACCGCCGCTCAGACCACGGCGGAGAATCCCTGGCCGCTGCGACAGCTGTCGGTGAAGGTCGGCGAGTACGTGGCCCGGATGTCCCCGCTGTGGGTCGAGGGCGAGATCGTCCAGCTCAACCGCCGTCCCGGAGCAGGACTGAGCTTCATGACGCTGCGCGACATCGATGTCGATATGTCCTTCTCGGTCCCGATCCGTGAGCACGTGCTGCGCGCGCTGCCCATCGAGCCGGTCGCCGGAGCGCGAGTGGTCGTCCATGCCAAGCCGACGTTCTGGACCAAGCGCGGAACCCTGCAGCTGGAGGCCGACGACATCCGTCCGGTGGGCCTCGGCGAGCTGCTGGCCCGCCTCGAGCAGCTCAAGCGCGTGCTCGCCGCCGAAGGCCTGTTCGCCGCCTCCCGCAAGCAGCCACTGCCGTTCCTGCCCCGTGTGGTGGGCCTGATCTGCGGGCGCGAATCCGCCGCCGAGCGGGACGTGGTCGTCAACGCCCGCCGTCGCTGGCCTGCCGTGGAGTTCGAGATCCGAGAGGTCGCGGTCCAGGGCGTCAAGGCCGTGCGGGAGGTCTCCGCTGCGCTGAAGGAGCTCGATGGCCGGGACGACGTCGACGTCATCATCATCTCCCGCGGCGGCGGCTCACTCGAGGACCTGCTCCCGTTCTCCGACGAGCAGCTCACCCGCCTGGTGGCCGCGGCGACGACGCCGATCGTCTCCGCCATCGGCCACGAGGTGGACACGCCCCTCATCGATCTCGCCGCCGACGTGCGCGCCTCCACCCCCACCGACGCCGCCAAACGCGTCGTCCCCGACATCCAGGCCGAGCTGGACCAGCTCGACCTGGGACGCACCCGCCTGCGGTCGGCGATCCGGGCCCGGCTCGAGCGGGAGCAGTCCGCGCTGGATGCGATGCGGTCGCGGCCGGTGCTGGAGAACCCCGCCACGATCCTCTCCGGCCGGGCCGACGAGATCCGTTCCCGGATCGCGCTGGCCCGCACGCTGGTCGGAGCCCGCCTCGACCGGGCGGCCGACGAGATCGACCACCTCGGTCGCCAGGTGCGCTCGCTGAGCCCGCTGGCGACCCTCGAGCGCGGCTATGCCGTGGTCCAGAGCCCCGACGGGACGATCGTGCGCTCCCCCGGCGCGACCGCTGTCGGCGATCCGCTCTCCGTCCGGGTCGCAGGCGGTCGCTTCGGCGTCGAGCACGTCGACACCGACCCGTACACACCCCCGGTGCCCTGACGCGATAGCCGGGACCCGGTACCCGTGCTGCCCCAGCACTCGTCACCAGCACCAGTCCCCCGCCCCGTGCCGAAGCAACCGTTCCGACGCACTCGTTCCGATCAAGCCTCTGAGGAGCCCCCATGAACCAGTCCCCCGACGAGAACCCGCCCCTGGACCCCGAGAGCGCCGATGCTCCGGCCCCCGAGGTCACCCCCACCGAGGATGCACAGCTCCCCCCGGACATCGCCGAGCTGTCCTACGAGGCCGCCCGGGATCAGCTGGTCGAGGTGGTTCGCCGTCTCGAGTCCGGGCAGGGCGGGCTGGAGGACTCCATCGGGCTCTGGGAGCGCGGCGAGATGCTCGCCCGCCGGTGCCAGCAGTGGCTCGACGGCGCGCGGGTGCGTCTCGACGACGCGGTCAACGCCCGCCGCCAGGACGGCTGACCCACAGGGCGGAGCTCAGCCCGCGATGTCGGCGAGCGCGGCCTCGGCAAGCACGTTCAGCTCCTCGCGATCGGTCTCGCCGTGGACCAGCAGTCCGAAATCCTCGCCCTCGCAGGAGATCCCGACCCGCTCGGCGCCGTCCTGGCCGCCGCTGAGCGCCTGGCAGTCTGTGCCATCGATCGTCAGCTCCTCCTCGACCACGGTTCCGGGCAGCGCGGCGGACAGCATCGTGGCGCTCACCTCGGACTCCTCGGTGAGGGTGACCAGCGAACCGCCCGGCGAGGTGTACTCCACCTGCCAACGGGGGATGTCGCCATCGGTGAAGCGGGCGGACCGCTCCGACCACTCGTCCCCCATCGCCGGCGCGGCGACGGGGAAGCCCGCGATGTCCTGAGCCCGCTCGGCGCTCGCTGCGACGTCGACCTCCGAGTTCTCCAGCGGCTTGCGGTCGCTCTTGCTCCCCACCCCGAAGAACGCGATCGCGATGACGACCACGAGGGCCATCGTGAGCGCGATCGCCCACACCATGTTCCGCAGCACGGTGTTCTTCCGCGACGGCAGCTCGTAAGCGGACTTCGGCTGCGGACGGGGCTGCGGCTGCGGACGATCCGAAGTCGGCTCGTCGGGCGTCTCAGGGGCGTCGTCAGGGGGCACGTGCATACCCCCTATTGTGCCGGTGCACGGAACCTCCGTTCACAGGGTGTCGCGAGCGCGTGCGAGAGAGCCGGCACGTCACCGATCCTCGCCCTGTCCGTTCCGTTCGCCCCGACCGGGGAAACCTGCAATGATCGTGCGGTGACCGCCAGATTCCTCATCACCGGAGAAGCCCTCACCGACATCGTCGTCGAAGCCGACGGCTCACGTCGTGAGCATCCCGGTGGATCCCCCCTGAACGTGGCCGTGGCCCTCAGCCGCCTCGGCCACGACGCCCATCTGCTCACCCGCATCGGCCCGGACCCCCGGGGCGATGCGATCCGTGCGCATCTCGCCGACTCCGGGGTCCATCTGACCTCGGGAAGCTCGGTCAACGACCGCACGTCGACCGCCGAAGCCGTGCTCGACGCGCACGGCGCAGCGACCTACACCTTCGATCTGGTGTGGGACCCGGACCCCTCCGGACTGCCCGACGGGGTCGACGCGGTGCACACCTCGTCGATCGCTGCCGTGATGTCGCCCGGGGCCGCGACCGTCGAGGACGTGCTGCGCCGCAGCCGCGACCGCTCCACGATCAGCTATGACCCCAATGCCCGGCCCACCCTGATGGGCGACCCGGCCTCCGTGCGCGGACAGGTAGAGGCCAACATCGCGCTCAGCGACGTCGTGAAGGCCTCCGACGAGGACGTGGCCTGGCTGTACGGCACGGACGACCTCGAGGACGTCGTCGCGTCCTGGCTCCAGCAGGGCCCGTCCCTGGTGGTCATGACCCGTGGCAGCGAGGGCGCCGTGGGCTTCAACCGCTCCGGCCGGGTGCAGGTCGCACCGGTCGTGGTCGATGCCGTCGACACCGTCGGCGCCGGGGACACCTTCTCCGCCGGCATCCTCGACGCCCTCGCGGCGAAGGGCCTGCTCGGAGGCGAGCACCGGGAACAGCTGGCCTCCCTCCCCTCGGACGAGATCGCCACCGTGCTGCGCCGGGCCGCGATCCTCGCCTCCATCACCGTCTCCCGGGCCGGCGCGAACCCGCCGTGGAGCCACGAGCTCGGCTGAATCAGCTCCGGCACCGGTTCCGCCCCGCGACCGTCACTGCATCCCTCACCCCGGCTTCACGCCCCGAGACCTCTTCCCCACCGACCACTCAGATACCGCACCACCGAACGACGACACCAGGGAGGCACATCCATGTCCCAGTCCACGCCCGCCGCCTCGCAGGACGGCTACCGCATCGAGCACGACACCATGGGTGAGGTGCGGGTTCCCGCCTCGGCCCTCTACCGGGCACAGACCCAGCGTGCAGTGGAGAACTTCCCGATCTCCGGGCAGGGCCTGGAGCCCGCCCACATCCACGCCCTCGCCCAGGTCAAGAAGGCAGCCGCCCGCGCCAACCAGGACCTCGGAGTGCTGGACGGCGCCATCGCCGACGCGATCGTCGCCGCGGCCGACGCTGTCATCGCCGGTGGCCACGACGACCAGTTCCCGGTGGACACCTACCAGACCGGCTCCGGCACCAGCTCGAACATGAACATGAACGAGGTCCTGGCGACCCTCGCCTCCAGCGACGCGCTCGAGGTCCACCCCAACGACCACGTGAACTGCTCGCAGTCCTCCAACGACGTCTTCCCCACGTCGGTGCACGTGGCCGTCACCGCGGGCGTCGTCGAGAAGCTGCTGCCCGCCCTCGCCCACCTCGCCGAGTCGCTCGAGGCCAAGGCCGAGGCGTGGAAGGCCGTCGTGAAGTCCGGCCGCACCCACCTGATGGACGCCACCCCGGTCACCCTCGGCCAGGAGTTCGGCGGGTACGCCGCCGCGGTCCGATACGGCATCGAGCGCGTCGAGGCGGCTCTGCCCCGCACCGCCGAGGTCCCCCAGGGCGGCACCGCCGTGGGCACCGGGATCAACACCCCGGCCGGCTTCCCGCAGAAGGTCATCGCGAACCTCGCCGAGCAGACCGGTCTGCCGCTGACCGAGGCGCGCAACCACTTCGAGGCGCAGTCCGCGCGCGACGGCCTGGTCGAGATGTCCGGTGCGCTGCGCACCATCGCCGTGTCGATCACGAAGATCTGCAACGACCTGCGCTGGATGGGCTCGGGCCCCAACACGGGACTGGGCGAGATCTCGCTCCCGGACCTGCAGCCGGGCTCGTCGATCATGCCGGGCAAGGTCAACCCCGTGATCCCCGAGGCCGTGCTCATGGTGTGCGCGAAGATCGTGGGCAACGACGCGGCCATCGCGTGGGGTGGTGCCCAGGGTGCTTTCGAGCTCAACGTGCAGATCCCGCTGATGGGCACCAGCCTGCTGGAGTCGATCCGTCTGCTCGCCAACGCGAGCACGGTGCTGGCCGACAAGACGGTCGACGGGCTCACTGCGAACGAGGAGAAGGCCCGCTTCTACGCCGAGGCCTCCCCCTCGATCGTGACCCCGCTGAACAAGATCATCGGCTACGAGAGCGCCGCGAAGATCGCCAAGCACTCCGTCGCCGAGCAGATCTCGGTGCGCGAGGCCGTGATCGCGCTGGGCTTCGTGGAGCGCGGCGAGGTCACCGAGGAGCAGCTCGACTCGGCCCTGGACGTCCTCTCCATGACCGCACCGAAGGCCTGACCGACGCCCTGGCGATCGGCTGACCGCCCCGAAGGCCTGATCGCACCGAAGGCCTGACCGCCAGCTCCTCATCCCATACGCATCCACCGGCGCCTGGTGTACAGCCTCTCCGCATAGAGCGGGGCTTGCACACCAGGCGCCGTTCCATGCACCACGCCGCACGCCTCCCCGCCACGCGCCACCCGTCACCCGGCACCCGGCACCCGGCACGCAACACGCAACACGCATCACGCATCACGCATCACGCATCACGCATCACGCATCACGCCGCGAGCATCCCCTTCCCTGGGCGTGGCGAACGCAGATGAAATCCCCGCTGCAGGACCGCGAGGAGCATCTTCTCCGTCTCTTCCCAGTCGAGGAATACCTGCTCCCAGGTCAGCCGCACCACCTGATATCCCATCGCGATGAGATAGAGGTCCCGCCGGCGATCCTCGTCATATCCCGTCGGATCATCGTGGAACTGACGGCTATCGCATTCGATGACAAGGCTCCGGCCCACCAGCAGGTCCATCCGGCGGCTCTGCCCGGGGAACCTCACCTGTGCCCTCACCCCGATGCCTCGGGACTCCAGCCACCACCGCACCGTCGTCTCCGTCCCTGATTCCGCATCGGCCCGGATCCTCGACAACGGCCGTCGGAACCGTGCAGGGAGGCCCTCCACCAGCGCCCGAGCTGCGCCGAAGTTCATCCGCTTCCTCTGCACGGCGGACTCCAGGAGAACTGCCGTGTCCACGATCGGAAGACAGCGTGCCGCGTGTTCGAGGACCAGGTCCAATCCGGGCACAGGGTCGTCATCAGGCCATGCTCGCGGAGTCGTGTCGTGGAGGACCAGCGCTTCCTGACGGCCCGGATTCTCGGCATCGTCGGACTTCCACCGACGCAGCGGCGCGACCTTCGCCGATTCGAGCTGCTCCCGGTTCGCTCCTGCCCGGGGCCGGTACACGTGCACACCATCACCGCGGGGCACCCAGAGTCCGTGGAACAGCGCCGCGTCCAAGCACGTGGGCCGAACACCTAACGCCAGAAGGCCGACAAGCGCCGGCGGTGCAGAATCGGTCAGGTACCACGGCTGCCTGCTGACGGTCGCGCCGGACCGCTTCCATCGGTCGAGCTCGCGCCGTGTCCAGCCCTCCCGCCGAAGCTGGTTCCGATGACGGATTCCGGGGATCTCCATGCGCGCACCCCATCACCAGATGTGGTGAGTTCGAGGGCAGAGGAGTGCCGGTGTGGACCGACCCGGTATGGGGAGGAGAGAGAGACGCACCGCACCAGGGTCTTGGCAAGGGCCAGGAGCCGGAGCCAGGGCCGGAGCCACGGCCGGGCCGGGCCGGGCCGGAGCCGGAGCCAGAGCCAGAGCCAGCCTGGTGACAGTCCCGGTCCGAGCTGGCCTCAGCCGCACCGAAAGGTGAAGTGCGGAGCCAGGTCCGACCGAACCGAGCCAGGGTCGCCGATGCCGTCGGTCTCGCGCTCGAGCGCCGCGGGCCCTACCCGTGCCGATCGTCCTTCCGTGGCCGCCTGCACCACCTGCGCCCCTGCCTGCCTGCAGCATCTGCGCTCCTGAGCCTCTACTCCACCTGTACCCCTCGCTACGGCGAGTCGATAGCGAGGTGCGACCGCATCCACCGTCGCCTGGTGTGCAGGCAGCACGTATACGGGGCACCCTGCATGTGACGCGCCAGTCAGCACGTGCCACCGCATCCACCGTCGCCTGGTGTGCAAGCAGCAGTTATACGAGGCACCCTGCATCTGACGCGCCAGTCAGCACGATGTGGCGATCGAGAGATGGGGATGGCGAGCGTGAGCTGGGGATGGCGAGCGACAGGTGGGGATGGCGAGCGCGGACCGGGGGCCGGGGCTGGGGACGGGGACGACGTCGGCCGAGCCCCGGCCCCGGCCCCAGCCCCGACCTCGACCTCGACCTCGGCTCAGAACACCGGCTCGTCCAGGACGTGGGTGACCAGTTCGGCGACCTTGGACCGCTCGGAGCGCTGCAGCGTGATGTGTGCGAACAGCTCCTTCTCCTTGAGCGCCTCCACGACCGAGGCGATGCCGTCGTACCGACCGATCCGGAGGTTGTCGCGCTGGGCCACGTCGTGGGTGAGCACCACACGGGAGTTCTGCCCGACACGGGAGAGCATGGTCAGCAGCACGTTGCGCTCCAGGGACTGCGCCTCGTCGACGATCACGAAGGCGTCGTGCAGGGAGCGGCCGCGGATGTGGGTCAACGGCATCACCTCGAGCATGCCCCGCGAGAGCACCTCGTCGATGACGTTCTGGGAGACCATCGAGCTGAGCGTGTCGAACACGGCCTGGCCCCAGGGTCCCATCTTCTCGCCCTGGTCACCGGGCAGGAAGCCGAGCTCCTGGCCGCCCACGGCGAACAGCGGACGGAACACCATGATCTTGCGCTGGGTGCGCCGTTCGAGGACCGCTTCGAGGCCGGCGCACAGGGCGAGCGCGCTCTTCCCGGTGCCGGCACGACCGCCCAGGGAGACGATCCCGACGGACTCGTCCTGGAGCAGATCGATCGCGACGCGCTGCTCGGCGGAGCGACCGGAGACGCCGAAGACGGTCTGGTCGCCCTGGACCAGCGTCACCTGCCGGTCCCGCGTGACCCGCCCCAGGGCCGAGCCGCGCGGGCTGGTGATCGTCAGCCCTGTATGCACAGGCTGGTGGGCGACCTCGGGGATCTCGACGACCTGGCCGTCGTAGAGGTCGGTCATGGTCTGCTCGTCGACAGAGGTCGTGACCATGCCCGTGTAGCCGCGGTCCCGGGCGAGCTCCGCCCGGTACTCCTCGGCATGGATCCCGGAGGCGGAGGCCTTGATGCGCATCGGCAGGTCCTTGGAGACCAGCACGACGTCCTTGCCCTCGAGCTGCAGGTTCTTCGCGACCGCGAGGATACGGGTGTCGTTGTCCCCGAGGCGGAAGCCGTCGGGCAGCGAGGCGGTGTTCATGTGGTTGAGCTCCACCTGCACATGCCCGCCGTCCTTGCCGATCGGCAGGGGCACGGAGAGGTTCCCGTGCTGCTCGCGCAGATCATCAAGCAGACGCAGCGCCTGCCGGGCGAAGTAGCCGAGGTCGGGATGGTGCCGCTTCGCCTCGAGCTCGGTGACGACCACGATCGGCAGCACGACGTCATGCTCGGCGAAGCGGTGCAGCGAGAGCGGGTCCGACAGCAGCACCGAGGTGTCCACCACGTAGGTGATCACTCCGGTCTCCACGCCCGAGAGGATCTGCTGAGCTCCTCCGGGACGCAACGAGGGCACCACCGGCGAGCCGTCCCTGTTCGCGGCTCCGATCACCCCCGACGTGAACCTCGTACCGGAGCCTGTGACGTCCGTCTGTGCGGACATCGTCTCGCGGGCTGTGGTGGTGTCGTCCATCGGAGCCTCCCGAAATCGCGCGGATGCCTGGACCCTAGCGGGGTCCTCACCCGCTCACGGGCGCGTCCCGCCGTCGGCGGGTTCGACGTTCACCCGATCGTCACCGGGTGTTCTGCCGAGCACCCGATGGAACCAGTGTGCCACCGGTCACACGCCCGGGGCGGGAGGCGCGGGCACATGATCGGCGACCGTCGGCGCCTCATGGCCGACGGTTGGGCCCGACGACTGGGCCCGACGACTGGGCCCGACGACTGGGCCCGACGGCTGGGTCCGACGACTGGGCCCGACGGCTGGGTCCGACGGTCGAGGCCGGCGTCCGGGCTGACGGTCAGGCCGACGGTCGGGGCGACGCGCGAGGCCGACGTCAGTGCTCAACCAGGGTGTGGACCGGGCCTGGACGACGGTGGTGTAGAGGTCAGACTCCGTAGCGTCGCTCTCGTCGGCAGAAGTCGCGCAACGCGCGCAGGAGGTCGATCCGGCGGAAGCCCGGCCAATAGGTCTCGCAGAACCAGTACTCGGAGTGGACCGACTGCCAGAGCAGGAATCCGGACAGTCGCTGTTCGCCCGAGGTGCGGATGATCAGATCAGGATCCGGCTGCCCCCGGGTGTAGAGGTGCTCCGTGATCGAGTCGACGCTGATCGCGGCGGCGATGTCCTCCGGGGAGCGGCCCTGCGCGCCGAGGTCGCGCACGAGCTCCTGCACGGCGTCGACGATCTCCTCGCGGCCGCCATAGCCGATGGCGACGTTGACCGTGAGCTCGGAGTCCGGGGCGGCGCGCTCCTGGATCCGGGCGATGCCGGCGCGGACGTCGTCGGGCAGCGCCTCCGCGGTGCCCGTCAGCCGCACGCAATAGCCTGCCTCGGCGATCTGCGCGACGGTCGAGGCGATGATCTCGTAGAGCGCGACGAGCTCCTCGGGCGGGCGGCTCAGATTGTCGGTGGACAGCATCCACACGGTGACCAGCGGAATCTTCAGATCCTCGCACCAGGAGAGGAATTCGACGATCTTCGCGGCGCCGGCTCGATGACCATGCTCGGTGGACTCGCCGGCCTCTTTCGCCCAGCGCCGGTTGCCGTCGACGATGACGCCGAGATGCTGCGGGAGCTCGAAGGCTTCGAGCTCCTTGGTGAGCCGACGTTCGTAGACGCGATACAGAAGGCCGTCGTCATCCATTGCAGCCTCCGTTCACAGGGTCCGAGGTGATGCCCCCGGCCGCCGTGGGGCGCCGGGTCCGTGCACGGCACGCTCTGTGCGGCCCGACCCATGACGCCGCACCCATCCAGTATCGACGATGCGGGATGCCGACCTCGCCGTTTCCCCGCAATCCTCACCGGATCGTCACGTGGGGCACCGCTAAGTTACGTTGCCGTAGGTTACGATTTCGGCATGACTAACGGGCCGCGTCCCGAGGACGGCGACAGCTCCTCGAGGACCACTCCATCGCACGCCACCCGGCGGGACCATGCCGCAGCACCCAGCTCCTTCCCCACAGCTAGCACCGCCGTGTCGGCGGAGGATCCAGCGCTGCAGGAGGCCGCGGAGGCGATGGCAGAGTCAGGAGCTCCCCGCATCGACCCCGACGCGGGGATCCCCACGGCGGAGACTCATCCCTTCGCCCCGAAGACCCTGACACGGGCGATGGCCGCTCGGGCCACTCAGCTCGGGCTGCAGCTGCCGAAGCCACGCCTGCGGGGCATGCTCCACCTGATCGCTTTCCCCTCCTCGCTGGTGGCCGGTCTGCTGCTGGTCGCGTTCGGCGACACGCTCGCGGTGCGGCTCGCGTGCGCCGTCTTCGTGCTGACCGCGGGGATGCTGTTCGGCATCAGCGCCGTCTACCACCGCGGCACCTGGACGCCCCAGCGCGCGATCATGCTGCGCCGCTTCGACCACGCGAACATCTTCCTCATCATCGCCGGCACGTACACCCCCATCGCGGTGGCGATGCTCGCCCCGCGCCAGGCGATCACCCTGCTCGGCATCGCGTGGGGCGGTGCGCTGGTCGGCGTGTGCTTCCGTCTGTTCTGGACGAACGCCCCGCGCTGGCTGTACGTCCCGGCCTACGTCGCCCTGGGCTGGGTGGCGGTCTTCTACATGCCGGCCCTCCAGGCTTCTGCCGGCTGGTCCGTGGTCTGGCTGCTGTCCATCGGCGGCCTGGCCTACACGGTCGGCGCCGTCGTCTATGCGCTCAAGAAGCCCAACCCGTCACCTGCCTGGTTCGGATTCCACGAGATCTTCCACGCGGGAACGCTGATCGGCTTCGGCTGCCACTTCGCCGCGGTCGCGACCGCCGTCGTCTGAACGGGACGGCGACGTCGTCAGAGCCGCGTGGCCGCGGCCGTCCGAGCGACTTGTCCGCCGCCGCCTGAGCGGAGCGGCCGCCCCCACCTGAGGGACACAGCGATCCCCCACGGCGGCCGACGTCTCGGCGACGGCCAACGTCTCAGCGGCGGTCGTCGCCGCCCGAGCCGTCGGCGTCGTCGTCGGAGTCGCGATCGACGTCGTGCGCTGGCGAGGGCCGAGGATCTGCCGGGATGCCCGCCACGTCGCCCGAGGTCTCGAGCGAGCTCTCCTCCGCCGCCTCCCGCGGGGCCTGGTCCTCGGCGTCATCGACGTCGGAGGGATCGCCGGGACGCAGGGGACCCGCGGTGCCCTCAGGGGCGTCCTCGCCCTCAGAGGCCGCCGCGGTGGCGTCGCGCTCGGCCTGCTCGGCGTCCATGCGCTCCTGCACTGCGGCGCGAGCCTTGACGCGTCGCGTGCGTCGGGTCATGTCGAGCACCAGCAGCACCACGGCCACCGCGAGGATGAACATCGCGATGAAGCCGGGCAGGCCCGGGGAGACGGAGACGGAGGTGAAGCCGCCGCCGTCCGAGGGACCACCATCCGAGGGGAAGGGGTCGGCCAGGAGCATGCCTGCCGCGGATGTGAACTGCGCACCGATCATGCGCGAGCCTCGATCGTCTCGTCGCGCAGCCCGGCGAATAGGTCGTTCTCCGGCAGCTTCACGCCGATCCGGGAGATGTGCAGCTCGTAGTCCTCGGTGCCCCACACCGCGGTCTCCACATCATGCGAGATCCTGAAGAACGGGCCGTCGGGGTCCACCTGGGTGGCGTGCGCGCGCAGAGCGTCATCGCGCACCCCGAGATAGTCGCGCACGTCGATCCTGGTCGTCAGCAACCGGTCCGTCGACTCGTCGAAGCGTTCCATCATCTGCTCGAGCTCCTCGTTCGGAGCGCCGGCGGCCCGCAGGTGCCGAGCGACGGCGGAGAACCGCTGACGATGGAATCCGTTGATGTAGTAGAGCTTGGCGATCTCCCAGGGCTCACCGAGCTCCGGAGCGAAGTGCGGATCCGCGGCGAGGTCGAAGGCCGCGACGCTGATCCGGTTGGTCTGGATGTGATCGGGGTGCGGATAGCCGCCGTTCTCGTCGTACGTGGTCAGCACGTGCGGGCGCAGCCGACGGATGGCTTCCACCAGCGGGCGGGCGGCCTCCTCGGGGCTCAAGGTGGCGAAGCTGCCCGCGGGGAGCGGGGGCAGCGGATCACCCTCAGGAAGCCCCGAATCGACGAAGCCCAGCCATTCATGATCCACGCCGAGGATCTCCTGGGCCGCAGCCATCTCCTGGCGCCGCACGGTCGGCAGGACGTCGCGGGTCAGGGTGGGATCGTCGCGCAGCCGAGGGTTCAGCACGTCCCCGCGCTCCCCGCCGGTGCAGGTGATGACCGTGACCTGCACACCCTCGCGGGCATAGCGCGCGGTCGTACCGGCCCCCTTGGAGGACTCGTCATCCGGGTGCGCGTGGACGGCCACCATCCGCAGGGTTTCATCGGGCGCTGGCAACTGGACGGTCACGGTTCTCCTCGGATCATCGGCTCGGGGACGAGGCACCCCGGGGCCCGGCAGCGGCATCTCGGGCGTGCCGTTCCAGCGTCCGATCGTACGCCACGTGGCCTGAGGGTTCACGGGGCGACGGACACGGGGCCGACAGACGTGACCGGGCCCTCCCGGGCGCCTGCGCTCCCCTGGGAAGTCAGCATCGAGAGGTCTGGGAGGATGGACTCATGAACGGCACCTTGCAGCGCCCGGCCGATCGCTACGGCGCCCCGAAGATCTCGAAGCGCACCGCCCGGATCCTCATCGCGCTCGTCGCCGCTGCCTTCCTCGCCGTGGTCGCCCTGGTCGGCTACTGGGTCGCGAGCCCACCCATCCGGGCCGACCTGGTCGGATACGACCACGTGGCCGATGACGTCATCGCCGTGCAGTACTCCCTCACCATGGATCCTGGCACCGAGGCCACCTGCCGCATCCAGGCCCTCAACGAGGGCCGCGCGCAGGTCGGGTTCGTCGAGACCACCATCCCCGCCCAGACGGAGCGCCAGACCGTGCACTCGGTGGAGATCTCCACCCAGGGCAAAGCCGTCTCAGCCGAGATCGTGGCGTGCGAGCCCGCCTGACCCTGAACCCCCGGCCCTCGGCCCCCGATCTCCGGCCCTCGATCCCCGATCCCCGATCCCCGATCCCCGATCCCCGATCCCCGATCCCACCTGATCGTGACCGCTCTGGCCGACTCCCTCCGTCGGATCCGCCCAGAAGCCGCCCCCGGGAGGCGGACGCCTGGGAACTGCCGCTCGAATTACTCGCAGCGCGAAACTCCTTGAACCTTCGGGAAACCCTGAATTGCGCGGTGTAAGGTATCCCGAAACCGGCATCGAGCCGGTGATCATCACCCGCACCACGGGGCGCATGAGGACATGTGCCCCGTGATTCGCGTATAGGGGGCTCTTTCACGATGCCCTCGATGCGCTCGATCCAAGACGACAGGAGTGAACCCATGAGCAGCCAGCCGAATGGCGCCTGGCTCACCCAGGACGCGTACGACCGTCTTTCCCAGGAGCTCGCTGAGCTCGAGGGCCCGGGCCGTACCGAGATCGCGGAGCGCATCGCCGCTGCCCGTGACGAGGGCGACCTCAAGGAGAACGGCGGCTATCACGCAGCCCGTGAGGAACAGGGGAAGCAGGAGGCACGCATCGCCGACCTCCAGCGTCTCCTCAAGAATGCCGTGGTGGGCGAAGCGCCGAAGGACGACGGTGTCGTCGAGCCCGGCATGGTCGTCGCCATCACGATGGCCGGCAAGGAGCGCACGTTCCTGCTCGGCAACCGGGAGATCGCAGAGAACGCGGACCTGGAGGTGTACTCCTCCGAGTCGCCGCTGGGCAGTGCGATCCACGGGTCGAAGGTGGGCGACACGGTGGAGTACACCGCACCGAACGGGAAGTCGTTCTCCATCGAGATCCTGACGGCCAAGCCCTACGCCCCGTGAGGTGATGCGCCCCGTGCGCAATGCTCCGCCCGGAGCATGACGAGAGCGGCCCCCGATCCAGCTGATGCCGGATCGGGGGCCGCTCTCTGTCGCCCGGTGCGCGCCGGGCACTCAGGCCCGGCGCGTCCGCGTCACTCCTGGGTGGGCTTCGTCGGGAATTCGGGGGCCTGCTCGGGCGACTGCTCCGAGACGTCTGCAGACGGTACTGCGGACTTCGCCTCCGACACGGTCGCCGGCTGCGCCTGCGAGTCGCTCGTATCCCGGCCCTCGGCCCTGCTGGCATCCGACTCAGCATCAGCATCAACATCAGCGAAATGGGGATGATGACCCACGGCGAGCGCCGCGAAATGATCCCGGGATGCGGAGTCCACACCCAGCTCCGGGCTGGGATCACGACCCACGATGTACAGCAGCGTGGCGTTGACGAACGCGATCAGCGGGATCGCGAAGAGGGCGCCGGGGATCCCGGCGATCATCGCGCCGCCGGCCACGCCCAGGAACACGGCGAGCGGGTGCAGCTCGACGGCCTTGCCCATGAGCAGGGGCTGGAGCACATTGCCTTCGAGCTGCTGCACGAGCAGCACGATGCCGAGCATGATCAGGGCGAAGATCCAGTTCTGCAGCACCAGCACGAGGAGCACGGCGATGATGCCCGAGGCGATCGCGCCGACCAGCGGGATGAAGGAGAACAGGAACACAAGCAGCCAGATCGGCACCGCATAGGAGCCTAGGCCGAGGGCGACCATGCCGATCGAGATGCCCACGGCGTCGACGGCGGCCACGAGGATCTGGGTGCGCACATAGGCCGACAGCGCCTTCCAGCCCCGGCGGAATGCCTCGTGAGTGCCGGTTCGGGCGGCCGGCGGCAGGAGCCCCACGACCCAGCGCCAGATCGTCGGGCCGCTCGAGAGCAGGAAGAACAGCGTGAACAGCATGATCAGGACGCCGGTGACGAGGTTGCCGAGCACCGCGGCCGTGCTGACCGCCGAGTTGAGCAGCGTGTCCGCGTTCTCCTGGAGCTTGGCCAGCCCCTCGTCGAGGGCCGAGTTGATCATCGGTGCATCGATCTGGAAGGTCGTCTTCGCCCACTCCGACACGGATTCGAAGCCCGTGACCAGCTTGTCCTGGATGTCCGCCCACTTGGCGATCAGCTGCCGACCAGCGAGGGTGAACATGCCCGCGACCACGAGCAGCAGGCCGAGCAGGGCGACCCCGCTGGCCGCCCCGCGACCCAGGAACGTATAGCGCGTGAGCAGCTTGACCACAGGGGTCAGCAGCACGGCGAGGAGAACCGCGAGCAGCACCGGGATGACGATCCCGGTGATCTGGAGCAGGCCGTAGAGGATCAGCGCCGTCGCAGTGACGATCACGAGGATCCGCCAGGACCAGGCGGCCAGGCGACGCACGCCGAGCGGGATCTCCTCGACCTCCTGCGCCAGGCCAGGTGCCCGCGGAGTGGGGCGCAGCTTCGACATGGGGTTCCTTCCCTCGGTGCCAGGACGACTCCTGCGCATCCTAGTTGCACAGCATCCTCCGGGACGCCTCCCGGAGCGCGCACCCCGACGAAGGTCGGCCCCGTTCCCACCGACTGGAGGACACCACGCCGACCAGACGCTCGGTAGCGTGATCCCATGCACACAGCCGACCCGTCCTCCTCGACCCCGACCGGTTCCCCCGCTCCGTCGGCGACCGACTCCTCTGCCCCGTCCGCGCCCGGCCCTGCAGCGCCGGTCACGGGTGCCGCGGCGCCCGTCGGAGCCGACACCGCTCTCCCGACGCAGTCCGCGCTGTCGATCCGCGGCCTGCGCAAGACCTTCGGCAAGACCGAGGTGGTCCACGGGATCTCCCTCGACGTGCCGCGCGGCTCCTTCTACGGGATGGTGGGCCCCAACGGCGCCGGCAAGACCACCACCCTCTCGATGGCGACCGGCCTGCTGCGGCCCGACAGCGGCACCGCGCACGTGCTCGGAACCGACATGTGGGCCGACCCCACGGCCGCGAAGAGCCAGCTGGGTGTGCTGGCCGACGGTCTGCGCACCTTCGACCGGCTGACCGGTCGGGAACTGCTGACCTATGTCGGCCTCATCCGTGGCATGGAGGCCGACGTCGTCGAGGAGCGCAGCGCATCGCTGCTCGCCGCTCTGGACCTCGAGGGCGAGGACGGCAAGCTCGTCGTCGACTATTCGGCGGGCATGACCAAGAAGATCCTTCTGGCCTGCGCCCTGCTCCATGCGCCGCGCCTGCTGATCCTCGACGAGCCGCTCGAGGCGGTCGACCCCGTCTCCGCACAGGTGATCCGGAAGATCCTCACGGCCTACGTCGACGGCGGCGGCACCGTGGTGCTGTCCAGCCACGCGATGGAGCTGGTCGAGGGCCTGTGCAGCCACGTCGCGATCATCGCGGACGGCGCGCTCCTGGCAGACGGCACGCTCGACGAGGTCCGCCAGGGCGGCAGCCTCGTGCAGACGTTCATCGATCTCGTGGGCGGCGGCGACGTCGCCGAAGGGAGCCTGTCGTGGTTGGAGTCCTGAGCAGCGAGCACGCCGCCACCGCGTCCGCGACGGACGTCGCCCACGGCGCGGTCTCCCAGAAGTCCCTCATCCGCCTGCTGATGACGCTGAAGTGGACCCTGTGGAAGCGGTCCTACCGCAAGAACATCGGCAAGCTCATCGGCACCATCATCGGCGTGCTGTACGGCGCGGGCGGTCTCGTCGGCCTGGTGTTCGCCTTCCTCGGCGCGACGCTGTGGAGCGGCGAGGGTGATCTGTTCCCGATGATCATCCGCGGCCTCGGCGCCCTGACGGTTCTGCTGTGGTTCCTGATCCCCGTCCTGGCCTTCGGCCTCGACGACACGCTGGATCCACGCCGTTTCGCACTGTTCCCGCGCAGCGGCAAGGAGCTGCAGCCCGGCCTGTTCGCTGCGGCCGTGCTCGGCCTGCCCAGCCTGTTCACCCTGGTCGCGCTGGTCATCGCTACCGCCTTCGAGGTGCTGTGGCTGGTGCTCTACGGCCACGGCGTGGGGTGGATCATCGCCGCCATCGTGCTGCTGATCCCTGCGAACCTCGCCGGGCTCGGTCTGTGCCTGCTGCTGCCGCGCGCCTGGTTCGCGCATTCGGCGAGCCGTGCCTCGTCGCGCAGCGGGCGCGAGCTGGGCGGGATCATCGGCATGCTGGTCATGCTCGCCGTGATCTACGGCTTCTCCCTGGGCATGCAGAAGGTCGCGGAGATCGACGTGGACTTCCTGATGCGTTGGCTGCCCCCGGTGATCGACGTGCTGGCCTGGACACCCTTCGGCGCTCTCTTCGCCGCTCCCATGGACCTCGCCGAGGGCCACGTGCTGGCGGCGCTGGTGCGCCTCGTCATCGGGGCGGCCGCGATCGCGCTGACCTGGCTGTGGTGGCGTCGTTCGCTCGATGCCTCGCTCACCTCGGCCCTGTCCGGCGATGCCTCCTCTGGGACCACGAAGGTCTCCGCCCTGGTGCCGCGCTTCGTGAAGCCGACGGCCTTCGGTGCGGTGCTGGGGAAGTCGCTGCGGTACTGGCGCCGTGACACCCGCTACCTGGCCGCGATTGGCATCTATCCGCTGGTCATCGTGTTCTTCGTGGCGATGGGGCTGATGCTCCCGGAGTCGCGGCCCATGATGCTCGCCATGGTGGTCCTGATGTGCGGTATCAGCGGGATCACCCTGTGCAACGAGATCGGGTTCGACGGCCCCTCGGGCTGGGTCAACATCACCGCAAACCTTCCGGCGCGTGCGAACCTGCTGGGCCGGGTCGCAGCGATGGCCCTGCTCATGGTGCCGCCGGTGATCGTCGTCGCCGCCGTGATCCCGCTGCTGTACGGCCTGCCCCATCTCATCCCGCTCATCGTGCTGGCCTCACTCGGCTCGATGGCCACCGGATGGGGCAGCTCGGTCGCGATCTCGGCGATCCTGCCCTACCCGGCGTCCGCGCCCGGTACCAATCCGATGAAGGACAAGTCCGCCTCGAGCACGAACGCGATGCTCACGATGACGATCGCCATGGTCGCGGTGTTCGTGCCGCAGATCCCGACGATAGGGCTGGCGATCTGGGGCCTCGTCGTGGGCAGCGACTTGCTGCTGCTCGTGGCCGGCATCGTCTCGTTCGCCGTCGGTGTCATCGCCTTCCTGGTCGGCCTGCGCATCGGTGTGGTGCGGCTGACCAGCCGTTACCCGGATCTGTTCCAGAAGGTGCGCGACTTCCTCTGACCCCCGGGTCCACCGGGTCCACCGAGTCCACCGAGTCCACCTAAACGTCCCACCCTCGGCACGAAACGAGGGACTCGGCGAGCGCCCACCGGCGCGCGCGACCCCTTCTCGCCGACACGCCCGCCGAGTCCGCCGAGTCCACCGAGTCCACCGAAACGTCCCGCCATCGGCACGAAACGAGGGACTCGGCAGTCGTCCACCGGGTCCCGACGGGCGAGGGTGCGGGTGGGGCGAGGGGTGCGGGTCCGGGTGGGGGTCCGGGTGGGGGTCCGGCGAGTTGGCTCAGGCGCCGAGCTGGCGCTGCATGACCAGGGCATCGATGCGTCGGCCCCGGATCCGGTAGTAGCCCCGGCGGCGATCGATCTCCTGGTACCCGGACCGTGAGTAGAAGGCCCGGGCCCGGTCGTTGTCCTCGCGCACCTCAAGAAGCAGGCGCTCCGCTCCCCCGCGACGGGCCTGTTCCTCGCACCAGGCGAGCAGTGCACGGCCGATGCCGACGCCCTCACGCAGGGTACCGATGGTGTGCAGATCAGCCAGGTCTCCGGCGATCATGATCCCCGCATAGCCGAGCAGCTCACCGCTCGCCTCAGCACCCGTGGCAGCGAGCACGTAGCGCCGATCCGGGTGCTCGATCTCCTCGGCGAGCTGGAACACGTTCCAGGCCTCGTCGGGGAACAGCTCGAGCTCGGCAAAGGCGATCTCCTCGACGTCGGCGAGTGTCGCGGGGCGCAGTGCCCAGGCCTCCGGTGCTTCCGGGCGCGTCCCGTCGGACGGTGGGACCGAGCCCGCTCCGGTCGTCATCTCCGCTGCCCCGCGCTCAGCGGCCCAGGGCGCTCTTGCGCGCGGTGGGCTTGGCGGCGTCGGGCGCGCGCAGGTACATCGGCTCGGTGCTGGAGAGGTCGATGCCCTGGCCCGTCAGCTGCGCGGCGGCGAGGATGAGGTGCCCGGCGTCCACATGGGCCATCTCCACGGTGGCCGGCAGCAGATCCGGGTAGATCGCCGTCCCGGAACCGACGAGCAGATCGCAGGCCGACAGCTCCTCGGAGACAGCTGCCGGGAGGTCGACGGCGGGGTCGCTGGTGCGAGTCACCGTGCCGTCCTCGTCCCGACGGAAGCGGGCGTGGTAGACCTCGCGGCGTCGTGCGTCCAGCGCCACGCCCACCGTCACCGGCGAGGTATCCGCGGTGGCGAGCGCCTGGTGGGCGAGGGCATCGAGGGAGCTGAGACCGTACAGCGGGATCCCGAGCACCCCGGCGATGCTGCGTGCGGCCACCAGCCCGACGCGCAGACCGGTGAAGGGGCCCGGGCCGCGCCCCACGACGATCCCGGTGAGGTCGGCGCGCTGCACGCCGACCTCTCCCATCGCTTCGTCGACGAGAGACAGCAGCACCTCATCGTGATGACGCGAGCGCTCGTCCCCGCGCACGGCGAGGATCTCCGGCGTCGAGTCGTCGAGGGCGCCGCGCGCCACGGCGACGCTCACGGCCCCGGAGGTGTCGATTCCCAGCAGCATCAGCGGTTCTCCTCAGTAGTCGATGCGGTCCTGGGACCGGTCGGGGGGCCCGCCTGTGCGGTCGTCACGGAGTCGCCGTCGACTGTCACGGCGTCGTCGGCCGCCGCACCGCCGTCGGCCGCCACACCGCCGTCGGCCGCCACACCGCTGTCGGCCGCCGCACCGCTGTCGGCCGTCACATCTCGGTCGGCCGTCACAGCAGGCAGCGGGGACAGGGCGTCGCGCAGCTCGGCGCGGGAGCTCCGGTCCCAGCGTGGCCCGCTCGGGGTCAGGCGCAGGGTCCGGGGCTCGTCGGGGTCGTCGGAGTCGTCCACCTGGTCGGGACGCTCGAGCTCGAGGAGCAGGTAGGAGTCCACGAGGTGCTCCACGCGGCCGCGTCCCCATTCCACGACGGTGACGGCCTCGTCGAGGTCCGCCTCCAGGTCGAGGTCGTCGATGTCGCCGTCGGCGCCCAGCCGGTAGGCGTCCACGTGCACGAGGGCAGGGCCGCCACGGAGGCTCGGGTGCACCCGCTCGATCACGAAGGTCGGGGAGGCGACGGGGCCGCGCACCTCCAGCCCGGCGCCGAGGCCCTGGGTGAAGGTGGTCTTCCCGGCGCCCAGGGGCCCGTCGAGGATCAGCACGTCGCCTGGCCGCAGCACGCCGGCGAGGGCGACCGCGACGGCGCGGGTCCCGTCGGCGTCGAGGGTCCGGACCTCCAGGGTGCGGGCGTCGAGAGGCCGGGGTTCCAGGGTCCGAGCGCCGGGGTCCTGGCCCTCGAGACCACGTGCACCGAAGGACCCGGCCTCGGGAGATCCGGCCTCGAGGTCGCCGTGGCGGGTCATGCGCGCACCTCGCGGGTGACCCGACCGGAGACCGAGGTGAGGACCTCGTAGGGGATGGTCCCGGCGGCGCGCGCCCAGTCCTCGGCAGTCGAGGCGGAGGGGTCCGTCGGCGCCTCCCCGGCGTCGCCGAACAGGAACACCTGGTCGCCGGCGCGGGCGTCGGTGTCCGGTCCCAGGTCGATGACGATCTGGTCCATGCTGATGCGTCCCACCTGGGGGGCGCGGCGGTCGCCGGAAGCGGTGCGCACGAGCACTTCGCACTGGTCGCTGCCGGCCCGGTGCAACCCGTCGGCGTAGCCGATCGGCACCAGGCCCAGGCGTGTGCGCCGCGCGGTGGTGCGGATCCGGCCATAGCCGATGCTGTGCCCTTCCGGGACGTCCTTGACCAGGGCCAGGCGGCTGGTGAGGGTCATCGCCGGGCGCAACTGGACGTCGGTCGCCACCGGCGGGTAGCCGTACAGGGCGATTCCGGGGCGCACGATGTCGCGGTGCAGGTCGGGCCGGGTCAGGAGGGCTGCGGAGTTGGCCAGGTGCTGCAGCGGGATCGGGCCGACCTCGTCGGCGAGCGCGTCGCAGGCCGAGTCGAACAGCGCCACCTCGCGATCGGTGGAGGGGTCCGCGGGATCGTCCGCACTGGTCAGGTGGGTCCAGGCGGCGACGACCTCGATGAAGTCGTCCTCCCGCATGGCGGCACCGATCTCCCGGATGTGCTCGGGCAGGACGCCGTTGCGGCCCATGCCCGTATCGATCTTCAGATGGACGCGGGCGCGGCGGTCGGCCTGGCGGGCGGCGTCGGCGACCAGCGCGAGCATCTCGGGCGAGCCGACGGACACGTCGATCCCCGAGCTGATCACCTCGGGCAGCACGCTCGCGGCGGTGTGCGGTTCGTACAGCCAGGTCAGGATGTGCACGTCGAGGCCGGCGCGGCTGAGTGCGAGGGCGCTGGCGGGGTGGGCGACGCCGAGCCAGGTGGCACCGCCTTCGAGGGCGGCGCGGGCGGCGGTGAGCATGCCGTGCCCGTACCCGTCGGCCTTGACCACGGCCATGAGGGCGGTGTGCTCCTCGAGCTGCCCGGTCAGGGCGCGGGTGTTCTGGGTGATCGCCGAGGGGTCGATCACGGCCCGGTTGGGCACGTGCCGAGGGTCCTCAGCAGGGATCGGGATGGTCATCGGGCTCCTAGGATCACGACAGGGCGTCCGCCAGGATATCCCCGAGAGCGCGGGGCAGGTGATCGGAGACGTCGAGGGCGACGAGCGGCAGGCGCCCGTCGAGGGAGGCGAGTCGGCCCGCTCTGCCATGCAGGATCGCGGCGAGCGCGGCGGCATCGGGTCCGTTCAGACCGGCGGCGAGAAGGGTGCCCAGCACGCCGGCGAGCACGTCGCCGGTGCCCGCCGTGGCGAGCTGCGCCGTCGCGTCGTCCTGGCTGCGAAGAGGAGCTCCGTCCCCCGGGGCGATCAGCGTGATCGCGCCCTTGAGCAGGACGGTCGCCCCGCTCCGTGCCGCGAGCGCGGTCGCCAGAGCGGGCCCGGGGAGGTGGGTGTCCAGGCCGAGCCGCTCGGCGAGCCGGTCGGCCTCTCCGCGGTGCGGGGTGAGGACAACGTCCGGGCCGAAACGCTGCTGTGGCGTGATCGCCTCGAGCCCGCCGGCATCGATCACGCCGCGGTCGAGGTCCCCGCCGTCGGCGAGCAGGGCCACGCCGGTGCGGGTGCGAGGATCCTCACCCGGGAGGCCGGGGCCGACGACGAGCGCGTGCGTGCGCCCGATCTCCTCGAGGTCGACGGTGTCGGTCCGGTGGCCGACGATCTCGGGGCGCGCACGCAGCACGAGATCGAGGACGGCCTGCGGGGCCAGGCAGCGGACCATGCCGGCGCCGGCACGGGCGGCACCGGAGGTCGCGAGCACCGCCGCTCCGGGGAAGCGGACGCTGCCCGCGGCGAGGGCGACCACGCCGCGGGAGTACTTGGTCGCGTCACGCCCGGGGTGGGGCCAGAGGGCACGCACGTCGTCGTTCTCGAGCCGACGGACCGCGGGAGCCGGGGGCAGGTGCTCCTCCAGTCCGAGGTCGACGGGGTGGATGCGCCCGGCGAGCTCGGCGCCTCCGGGCAGCAGCAGGCCTGCCTTGAGCGCTCCGAAGGTGACCGTCTCCTGGGCCGCGAGGGCGCCGGGAGCGGCCTGGCCGGTGGTCGCGTCGACGAAGCTGGGAAGGTCGACGGCGAGCACGGGGACGCCGGCTGCGGAGACCGCCTCCAGCAGCGGGACGAGCCCGACGGGGATCTCGGGACGCCCGCCGATGCCGACGATCGCATCCAGCACGAGGTCCGCCTCGGTGAGCAGGGCCCCGAGGTCCTCGGGGGCGAGCTGCGCCAGGGGATGGATCATTCCGTCGGCGGCACGCAGTGCGGCAGCGCCCTGCTCATGGAGCGACTCGGCGGTGGAGATCGCGTCGGCCGTGATGCCCTCGCCGCGCAGGATCGCCGCCGCGTGCAGGGCATCGCCGCCGTTCGCGCCGCTGCCGGCCAGCACGAGGACGTGCGGCGCCTCCGGCGTGCGCATCCGCTTCGCGACGTGGCCGGCCAGGGCGCGGGCGGCGCGCTGCATGAGCGGCTGGCCCTCCTCGAGCAGCGGGCGCTCCGCGGCGCGGATGTCCTCGGCGGTGTAGGCGCTGATCATCGGCCCTCCCGTTCGGCGACCACGATCGCGGTGGCGATGTCCCCGTCGTGCGAGAGCGAGAGATGCAGGTGGCGCACCCCGGCGAGCTCGGCGGCCCGCAGCGTCGCCCCGCGCAGCTGCAGATAAGGGCGGCGCGTCGGCGTCTTCTGCACGGTCACGTCCTGCCAGGAGAAGTCCCCGGGGGCGCCCAGCGCCTTGCCGACGGCTTCCTTCGCGGCGACCCGCGCGGCCCGCGAGGCGTCGGAGAGACCCCGCTCCCCCGGCGTGAACAGGCGCTCGAGCAGGGCCGGAGTGCGGTCGATCATCCCCGCGAGCCGGGAGATGTCCACGACGTCGATGCCCACCCCCACCACGGTGCCGTCGTCCGCAGGCGCGAACGCCCGACCTCCGAAGCTGTCCTCGGGGCCGGGCGCCGTGGTCGCGGTGGGAATGCTGCTCATCCCCGCAGTATCACACCCTGACCCGGGTGCGTGCGGAGGTGCAGGTCAAACGCTCATTCGACGGTGACGGACTTCGCCAGGTTGCGCGGCTGGTCCACGTCCAGGCCCTTCGCCGTCGCGAGCTCGCAGGAGAAGATCTGCAGCGGGATCACGGTCAGTAGCGCGGCGAACAGGGTGCGGGTCGCGGGCACCCTGATCACTTCGTCGGCGTACGGGAGCACTGCGTCGTCGCCCTCCTCGGCGATCACCAGGGTGCGGGCGCCGCGGGCGCGCACCTCCTGGATGTTGGAGACGACCTTGGAGTGCAGGGAGTGGCGACCGTTGGGCGAGGGCACGATGACGAACACCGGCTGTCCCTCCTCGACCAGGGCGATCGGCCCGTGCTTGAGCTCGCCGGCGGCGAAGCCCTCGGCGTGGATGTAGGCGATCTCCTTGAGCTTGAGCGCGCCCTCCATGGCGGTCGGGTAGCCCACATGGCGGCCCAGGAAGAGCACGCTGGTGGCGTCCTTCATGTCCTGGGCGAGCTTCTCGACCTGCGCGGAGCTGTCCAGCACCTGCTGGATCTGCTCAGGGATCTGTTCGAGGTCGCCCATCAGTGCGGCGATCTCGTCGGGGTAGAGGTTGCCGCGCACCTGGGCCAGGAACAGGCCCAGCAGGTAGCAGGCGGCGATCTGGCCCAGGTACGCCTTGGTGGAGGCGACGGCGATCTCGGGGCCCACGTGCAGGTACAGCGCCGCATCGGACTCGCGCGGAATCGTGGAGCCGCGGGTGTTGCAGATCGCGATGACCTTGGCACCCTGCTCGCGGGCGTGGCGCACGGCCATCAGGGTGTCCATGGTCTCGCCGGACTGCGAGATCGCGACCACGAGGGTCTTCTCGGTGACGACCGGATCGCGGTAGCGGAACTCGTGCGCGAGCTCGACCTCGGTGGGGATGCGGCACCAGTGCTCAATGGCGTACTTCGCCACGGCGCCGGCGTTCGCGGCGGTGCCGCAGGCGACCACGACGATCTTGTCGACGCTGCGCAGCACGGAGGGGTCGATGTCCATCTCGTCCAGCTGGAGCGCCCCGTCCTCGAGGCGGCCCAGCAGGGTGTCGGCCACGGCGCTGGCCTGCTCGTGGATCTCCTTGGCCATGAAGGACGGGTAGCCGCCCTTCTGCGCGGCCGCGGCGTCCCACTCGATCGTGTAGCGCTTGGCGTCGGTGACCTCGTGGCCCTCGAAGTCGATGATGGCCACGTCGTCCGCGGTGACGGTGACGACCTGGTCCTGCCCGATCTCCAGGGCCTCCTTGGTGGAGTCCACGAACGCGGCGACGTCGGAGCCCAGGAAGTTCTCTCCCTCGCCCAGTCCCACGACCAGCGGGGAGTTGCGGCGGGCGGCGACCACCGTGTCGGGGGCGTCGCGGTGCACGGCGAGCAGGGTGAAGGCGCCTTCGAGGGAGGCTGCCGCGCGGCGCATCGCCTCGGTGAGGTCACCGGCGGTCTCCATCTCGCGGGCCACCAGGTGCGCGGCGGCCTCGGAGTCGGTCTCGGAGGCGAACACGTATCCGTCGGCCTCGAGCTCGGCGCGCAGGTGCGCGAAGTTCTCGATGATGCCGTTGTGCACGACGGCGATCTCGCCCTCACGGCCGCCGAGGTGCGGGTGGGCGTTGGTGTCGGTCGGGCCGCCGTGCGTGGCCCAGCGGGTGTGGGCGATCGCGACGCGCCCGGTCGTCTCGGTGTCGCCCTCGAGGGCGGCACGGAGGTTCGCGAGCTTGCCGGCGCGCTTGGTGACGCGCACCGAGCCATCATCGATCACGGCGACTCCCGCGGAGTCATAGCCGCGGTACTCGAGACGGGCCAGACCCTGGAGGGCGACGTCCACGGGACGGGAGGAGGGGGCCTTGGCCTGCGGGCCTGCATATCCGACGATTCCACACATGCCGCTCACGCTAGTGATCCCCGCCGTGGATCTCGTCCCGGAGGCGGAATCCGTGGGAGTCGTTCCTCACTGTGGCGGGGTCCTGTGCACGGGCCTGCCGGAACGTGCGCACGGCCGGTCACATTCGCGCACGGGGCCCTCGCAGGGTCCCGGACGGGACATTCGGGGCCGACGGGGCGCGGCGCTGGACGTCGCACGGGTCTCATCTGACAGCCCGGTGGCGGGATTCGGCCCGCGGTGCTGGAACAATCAGCGCCATGAAGGCCGCTTCAGCGTCGAGCACCGTCACCCCGTTCGAGGAGATCCCGCGGGATGACTGGGCCCGGCTGTCACAACAGACCCCCCTCCCGCTCTCCGAGGACGACGTCGTGCGCCTGCGCGGCCTCGGCGACCGGATCGACCTGCAGGAGGTCGACGCGGTGTACCGGCCGATCTCCCGCCTGCTCAACATCCAGGTCGCGGCGGCGCAGAGCCTGCGGCGCGACCGGGAGGGCTTCCTCGCCCAGCCCCAGCAGCGCACCCCGTACATCATCGGCGTGGCCGGGTCCGTCGCGGTCGGCAAGTCGACCACGGCCCGTCTGCTGCGCGAGCTGATGGCCCGCTGGCCCGAGACGCCGCGCGTGCAGCTCGTGACGACCGACGGGTTCCTGCTCCCCAACGCGGAGCTCGAGTCCCGCGGGATCATGCACCGCAAGGGCTTCCCCGAGAGCTACGACCGCCGCAAGCTGCTGCGCTTCGTCTCCGACGTGAAATCCGGGCAGGACCGGGTCGAGGCGCCCGTGTACTCGCACCTGACCTACGACATCCTGAAGGACGAGAAGGTCGTCGTCGAGCAGCCCGACGTGCTCATCCTCGAGGGGCTCAACGTGCTGCAGCCCGCCCGCCCCCGTCGCGACGGTCGCCTGGGCATGGCGGTCTCGGACTTCTTCGACTTCTCGATCTATGTCGACGGCCGCGTCGAGGACGTGCAGCGCTGGTACGTGGAACGGTTCCTGCAGCTGCGACGTACCGCCTTCTCCGACCCGCGGTCGTACTTCCGCCGTTACGCCGACCTCACCGACGACGAGGCCGTGCAGACCGCGCAGCGGATCTGGCGCACCATCAACGGCCCCAACCTCACCGAGAACGTGCTGCCCAACCGCGGCCGCGCCGACCTCGTGCTGCGCAAGGACGGCCAGCACCGCGTGCACTCCGTGCTGCTGCGCAAGGTCTGACGCGCTCCTCGCCCGGGACCGGAGCCGGGCGCAGTCCCCGAGCCCAGGGTCCCGGGCCCAAGCCCAAGCCCAAGCCCAAGCCCAAGGTCACGGGCCCGGGAAAGAACCCACCGAGTCCCTCGAAACGTACCGCTGACGGGACGTTTCGAGGGACTCGTGAGGAGCTGCAGCAGTCCCGGGACGACGAAACCCCGGAAACGTACCGCTGAGGGCACGTTTCCGGGGAATCGATGTCAGAGGCCGGCGCTCCGGGTCAGAGACCAGCGCTCCGGGGTCGGCAACCGGCGCTCCGAGTCAGAGGCCGGCGCTCCGGGTCAGCGACCGACGATCCGAGCCCAGGCCGGCGCTCCGGGTCAGAGGCCCACGCGCTCGCGGACGACGGTGGCGAGGCGCTCGGCGATCGCGGACGCGGTCTCGTCGGACGGCGCCTCGACCATGACGCGCACGACGGGCTCGGTGCCGGAGGGGCGCAGCAGCACACGGCCGGTCTCCCCCAGCTCGCGCTCGGCGGCCTCGATCGCGTCGGCGACCCCGCGGTCGATGGTGGCCTTGGCCTTGTCGACGTTCTTCACATTGATCAGGGCCTGCGGGAGGCGGGTCATGACGTCGGCGAGCTCGCGGGAGGTGCGGCCCGTCTCGGCCATCCGCTGCAGCAGGTGCAGGGCGGTGAGCTCGCCGTCGCCGGTGGTGGCGTGCTCGGCGATGATCACGTGGCCGGACTGCTCGCCGCCGATCGAGAACCCGCCGAGGTTCATCTCCTCGAGCACGTACCGGTCCCCGACCCCGGTCTGGCCGAGGTGGATGCCGTGCTCGCGCATGGCCAGCTTGAGACCGAGGTTGCTCATCACGGTGACCACGAGGGTGTCCTCGTGCAGGCGACCGCGCTCCTTGAGGTCGAGCGCGAGGATGCCCATGATCTGATCCCCGTCGATGATGTCGCCGTTCGCGTCGACCGCGAGGCAGCGGTCCGCATCGCCGTCGAACGCCACGCCGATGTCGGCGCCGTGGGTGCGCACGGCGTCCTGGAGCGGACCGAGGTGCGTGGAGCCGACGCCATCGTTGATGAGGCCGCGATCGCTGCGGTCGCCGATCACGTGCACGGTCGCCCCGGCACGGCTCAGGGCCAGCGGTCCGGTGACGCTCGCAGCGCCGTTGGCGCAGTCGGCGACGACGGTGAGACCCTCGAGGGAGCGGTCCAGGGTGCCCACGAGGTGCTCGACGTACGCGTCGATCGCGCCCTCGTAGGGCGTGATGGTGCCGACGTCGGTCCCCTGCGGGCGCTCCCACTGCTCCCCCAGGCGCGCTTCGATGGCGTCCTCGACCTCGTCGGGCAGCTTGGTGCCGCCGCGGGCGAAGAACTTGATGCCGTTGTCCGGGTGGGGGTTGTGGGAGGCGGAGATCATCACACCGAGGTCCGCCCCGGTGGACTGCACGAGGAACGCGAGGCCCGGGGTGGGCAGCAGGCCCGCGTCCTGCACGTCGACCCCGGCGGAGGCGAGCCCGGCGCACACGGCGGCCGACAGGAAGTCGCCGGAGGGGCGCGGATCGCGGGCGACGATGGCGCGCGGTCGGGAGCCGTTGAAGGCGCCCAGCGTGCCCAGGACGTGGGCCGCACCCACGGAGAGCTCGACCGCGAGCTCTGCGGTGATGTCGCCGTTCGCGCGTCCGCGCACTCCATCGGTTCCGAACAGTCGTGCCACAGGGTTCTCCTCATGAGAAGGGGTTGCATCGTCCTGACGGGGCCACGAATGGCGCGCTCCGGCCCGGACTTTCGCTGTGAGACTACCCGCTGAGGGGACCTCGACCCGTCACCGGTGGGCTGTCGACGATACTTTGGTAGCTATGCCTGATCCTGTCCTCCTCCCCCGTCTGCTGCCCTCGGCCATCAGTCACCACGTCGGTGACCGGTCCGCCGGGCGCGGACTGCACCGCGCGCGGGCCGGCAGGGTCGAGGGCCTCGCCTGGGACCCCGACACCTCGATGGTCACGGCGACGGTCACCGACGACGTCGGCACGGTGCAGCGGTCGCAGGCGCTGCTGGACGAGTACGCGGAGGATTCCGTCTCACGGCGCTTCCTGCCGTCGGCCCCCGGAGGGCTCTGGCGGCCGCGCGGATCGCAGTGCAGCTGCCCGTCCGAGGGCAGCTGCGAACACGTCGCCGCGATGCTGTACCGCCTCAACGACCTCGGTGACCGCGCCGAGAAATCCGCTCCCCCCGCAGAATGGCGCAGCGTGCTGCGCCCCCTGCTGACCTCCGCGAGCTCGAGCATCTCGGACGCGTCGGAGGGCTCCGGCACCTCGAGCGCTGCGGGAGCGGCGCAGACGGCTCCACGGCCGCTGGCGATCCGCTTCGATCTCGAGGCCGGCGCCACGGGTACGGGGGCATCCCGCCAGAGCCGGGAGCCCGCCACCGCGGCCGACCTCGAATCCGGGGCCGACCTGTGGCTGGGGCTGCGCCCGCTCACCCGTGGCCGCAAGGGGACCTGGATCAAGGGCGACCTCTCCTGGCGCAGCTTCGAAGGGCGGCTGCTGGGGCGCGAGTACGACGCCGTGCAGGCCGAGGCTCTCTCGCGGGTCTTCGCCTCGGCGTCGACCGAGCGCTCCTACTCCAGCGGTGCGATCGACCACCTGTGGGTGAACACGATCACCTCGCCGCTGCTGTGGCAGTCGCTGGTCCATGCTCGCGACGCCGGCATCGAGTTCCTCCCCGGCTCGGGGCTGACCTCGATCACCCTGCTCGGCAGCGCCGATGCCGGCCTGGACCTGCAGGTGGCCGACGAGTCCCAGGATCTCGAGGTGCGTCCCCGCATCGACCTCGAGGGAGAGCGGGCGCCCGGTGCCCGGCTGCTGGGGGCGGCCGGGGTGCTCGACGTCGAACCGCACGGTCCCGATGCCCTCGCCGCCCGCATCGCCCCGCTCGGGAGCCCCGTCCCGCGGGCGCTGCGCACGCTGCTCCAGCGCCGCCACCCGCTGCGCGTCCCCGCTGCGGACAGGACGGCGTTCCTCGAGGTCGCCTATCCGCAGCTGCGCTCCCGCACCACCGTGACCAGCCTCGACGGCAGCGTCCCCCTGCCGGCGGCCCGTCGGCCCACCCTGCGGCTCACGGCGTCCTACGCCTCCGGTGACCGGCTCACGTTGCGCTGGTCGTGGCACTACCACGACCCCGACCGGATCCTCCCGATCGATCAGCGCCAGGGCGCGCACCGCGACGTGGCGCACGAGGACGAGGTGATCGCGGCCGCCATGACGCTGTGGCCGACGGCGGGCTCCGAGTCCCCCGATCTGCTCAGCGGGCCCGATACCGCCCTCTTCTCCGAGCACGTGCTCGACGAGCTCGATGCGATGGACCATGTCGAGACCGAGGTGGTCGGCACCCGCCATGAGTACCGCGAGCTCGACGGCGCCCCGAAGGTACGGGTCACCCAGCAGGCCTCGCCGGGGAAGCATGATTGGTTCGACCTCGGCTTCGAGATCACGATCGAGGGTCGTTCGATCCCCTTCCCGTCGCTCTTCATCGCGCTCGCCCGGGGCCGCAGCACGCTCCTGATGCCGGACAAGACGTACTTCTCCCTCGACCATCCGGCCTTCGACACCCTGCGCGAGCTGATCCGCGAGGGCGAGGCCCTCGCGGAATGGGAGCCGGAGCGACAGCGCATCAGCCGGTTCCAGGTCGAGATGTGGAACGACCTCGAGGAGATGGCGGACGAGGTCGACGAGAGCGCCGACTGGGATCGCACCGTCGGCCGCCTGGCGCAGCTGCCGCGCACCGCGGCGCCCGCCCTCCCGGCCGCGCTGGATGCGGACCTGCGCCCCTATCAGCACGACGGGTTCGCCTGGCTCGCCGCACTGTTCTCGCTCCGGCTGGGCGGTGTGCTGGCCGATGACATGGGCCTGGGCAAGACGATCCAGACACTCGCGCTGATCGCCCATGCCCGGGCGTCCGTCGGGCCGGATGCGCCGCCGTTCCTGGTGGTCGCGCCGTCCTCCGTGCTGCCGGTGTGGCGGCGTGAGGCGGCCCGCTTCACGCCGTCCCTGGACGTGAGGATGCTGGACCGCACGAGCGCCAAACGATCCACGGATCTGTCCACCCAGATCTCGGGCGCGGACGTGGTGGTGACCAGCTATGCGGTGCTGCGGATCGACGAGGAGGTCTTCGCCGGGCAGGCCTTCCAGGGCTTCGTGCTCGACGAGGCGCAGTTCGTGAAGAACCGCCGCTCCCGCACCCACCGGGCCGCCAAGGGCATACGCGCCGAATTCCGCCTGGCGATCACCGGCACTCCGATGGAGAACTCCCTGGACGATCTGTGGTCGATCTTCGACCTGGTGGCCCCCGGGCTGCTGGGCGGAGCGAACGGCTTCCGGCAGCGGTACACGATGCCGATCGAGACCGGCGAGCATCCGGACCGCATGGAGCTGCTGCGCCGGCGCGTGCGTCCGTTCCTGCTGCGGCGCACCAAGGAGCTCGTCGCCACCGAGCTGCCGCCGAAGCACGAGGAGGTGCTGACGGTGACGCTGGGCCAGGAGCACCGTGCCGTCTACGACTCGGTGCTCCAGCGCGAGCGCAAGAAGGTTCTCGGCCTCATCGAGACGGACCTGGATCGGCAGCGGTTCGTCGTGTTCCGTTCCTTGACCCTGCTGCGGATGATGGCGATCGATCCGTCGTTGGTGGATGCGGAGGCCTACGCCGACGTGCCCAGCTCGAAGCTCGAGGCTCTGTTCGACCGGCTCGAGGAGGTGGTCGGGGACGGCCATCGGGTGCTGCTGTTCAGCCAGTTCACCTCCTACCTGGATCGGGTCGCGACGGAGCTCTCCGCGCGCGGCGTCGGCTATGCGCATCTGGACGGTTCGACCCGGGATCGCGACGGTGCCGTGTCCGGGTTCCGCGAGGGCGACGCCCCCGTCTTCCTCATCTCCCTGAAGGCGGGCGGGTTCGGCCTGACCCTGACCGAGGCGGACTACGTGTTCCTGCTGGACCCGTGGTGGAACCCCGCCGCGGAGGCGCAGGCCGTGGACCGTGCGCACCGGATCGGCCAGGACCGCCAGGTCATGGTGTACCGGATGGTCGCCGAGGACACGATCGAGGAGAAGGTGCTGGCGCTGCAGCAGCGCAAGGCGGAGCTGTTCGATGCCTTCACCGACGGCGGGGAGGCGTTCCGCTCCGCCGTCACGGCCGAGGACATCCGGGAGCTGCTTAGCTGACCTCGTCCTTCCAGGCGAGCGGCGAGGCGGCGTAGACGCCGACGGGCAGCTCGAGGGTGGATCCGTCGATCCGCAGCGGCGGCGGCACGGCGTCGAGCCGCAGCGCGCCCGACGTCGTGGCCACGAGCGGGACGGCCAGCTCCGCCGCCCTCTCAGCAGGGGGCTTCGGAGCCTCGAGCAGCGTGCGAGCGGCGCCGAGCAGGCTGAGGTGGATCGTCGCGGCCCGGGACCGAGCCAGGGCGGTCAGCACCTGCGCTGCCAGGAAGTGCCCGGTGGCGTGGTCGAGAGCCTGGACCGGCAGTGCGCCGGGCCGCCCGTCCGCGCCGCAGGTGTCGGCGATCCCGGTGGCGGCCTGCACGATGGAGTCGAAGCCGGGCCGGTTCCCCCAGGGCCCGATCTCACCCCAGGCCGAGAGGGAGACGAGGACGGCGGTGGGGGCGAGCACCTCGAGGTCCTCGGTGCCGAGCCCGTGCGCGGCCAGCGCTCCGGGTCGGTAGCCGTCGAGGACCACGTCGGCCCCGGCGGCGAGAGCCCGCACCTGCTCGGAGTTCTCTCGCAGGTCCACCGCGGCCGAGCGTTTGCCCATCCCGGTGGACAGGTGCTGGTCCAGGATCTCGGGGCGATGCGGCGGATCGATGCGCAGCACGTCGGCCCCGAGGGCGGCGAGCAGCTGGGACCCCGTCGGCCCCGCGATCACGCGCGTCAGGTCGAGCACCCGCACGCCGCGCAGCAAGCCGGGCGAGACCGGTCCCCGGCCGACGGCGACCTCCCCGCCCGCCGCGCTCACGCCGCCGATCCGTCCGAGAGCAGGTCGCTCCCCACGGTCCGTGACCTCCGCCCAGGGGATGTCCGCCATCGCCCGGGACTGCGGGTGCCGCTGCCACTCCTCGCGGGTGCGCACGGCCATCGCGATGCCGCCGGCGGCAGTGATCCGCTCCTCGATCTCGGCGGCGTCGCGTCGGGCGCTCTCGCGCTCCAGGGCGGCACGATCCTCGATCCCGAGGACGGAGCGGATCACGGCGGCGTGGTGAGGGTAGTTGCCGTGCAGACGCACCCAGCCGTCCCGCGCCGCGACGAAGCCGGACAGCTCCGCCCAGGCGGCAGGCGCCCGGCCGTCGACCCGGAGGTGATCGACAGCGGCGAAGGAGGCGGCGACGAGCTCCGGCGTGGTGTCGATCGCGAGGTCGAGACCACGAGCGACGGCGAGCTCCCCGGCGGCGTCACGGGCTGCAGTGACAGCGGACCAGGCCAGGCGCTCGACATCGAACGGCCCCTCCCACCAGCGACGCGGCATCGGCTCCATGGCGGGAGCCTACCGGGCGCTCATCCCTCGTCGGTCGTGGCGAGGACGCCCGTCTGCACGCCCGCCGAACGCGACGATGCCCCCGACCCGGAGGTCGAGGGCATCGTGCGTCACGCAGCAGCGGTGCGGAGCAGTGCCCCGTGACCGATCAGCGCTTGGAGTACTGCGGAGCCTTGCGGGCCTTCTTCAGACCAGCCTTCTTGCGCTCGATGATGCGCGGGTCGCGCTTGAGGAAGCCGGCCTTCTTGAGGGTGGCGCGGTTGGCCTCCTCGTCGATCTGGTTCAGCGCGCGGGACACACCGAGGCGCACGGCGCCGGCCTGTCCGGACGGGCCGCCGCCGTGGAGGCGGACCCACACGTCGAAGCGTCCCTGAAGATCGAGAGCCGTGAACGGGTCGTTGATCTCCTGCTGGTGCAGCTTGTTCGGGAAGTAGTCATCGATGGCGCGGCCATTGATGGTCCACTGGCCGGAGCCGGGGACCAGGCGGACGCGGGCGATGGCCTGCTTGCGACGGCCGGTGCCGTAGCCCGGCTCGATCGCCGACTGGCCGCCGCCGACGGCGGACTCGCCGGTCGACTCGGTGGTGAAGCTCGAGGGTGCGGACTCGTCGGTCACGGCCTCGAGGTTCTCGGTGGTATCGGGGGTGGTGGTCTCAGTCACGGTTCTCCTTGGTTCGTCCGTGCGGCAGGGCGGAGTGGCGGGGCACCCGCTTACTGCGCCACCTGATCAATGGTGAAGGGGACGGGCTGCTGAGCGGTGTGGGGGTGCTCGGAACCCGAGTAGATCTTCAGCTTCTTGATCTGCTGATCAGCAAGCTTGTTCTTGGGGAGCATGCCTCGGATGGCCTTCTCCACGGCGCGCTCGGGGTTCTTCTCGAGCAGCTCGGAGTAAGGGACGCTCCGGAGGCCGCCGGGGTAACCGGAGTGGCGGTAGGCCAGCTTGGCGTCCCGCTTGTTGCCGGTCAGGGCGACCTTGTCAGCGTTGATGATGATTACGAAGTCGCCTGCATCCACGTGGGGTGCGAAGACCGGCTTGTGCTTTCCGCGGAGGAGCTGTGCAGCCTGGGAAGCGAGCCGGCCGAGGACGACATCGTTTGCGTCAATGACGTACCAGGAACGCTCGACATCGCCGGGCTTCGGGGTGAACGTACGCACTCGTGCCTTCTTCTCTCGTCGTGGTGCCCGGGCGGCAGATCGCCGACCAGGCACGGTTCGATGGACCGTGGGCACGCTTCCTTCGGGTAAAAGCATGGCCCTGTTGCTGCACCCGGACCGCTCCGCTGACTATGCGACGGCGGTCCTGGATGTGTGTGAGATGCCCTGACGCGCCGGACGTGAGAGAACGGCTGCGGGTTGGGCACACATCGAGGCACAACGACCGCTAACAATAGTTCCCGCACGGAGCCAGCGTCAACGCGGCGAGGGCCGACGGGGTGTGATCTCCGGCTCCCGTCCGTCGCTCGCCCGGCTCTCATCCGACCCCGGTGGCAGGCCCGCTGTGCACTCAGACCCGTCGGGCCCGTGCGATCGCGGCGCGCGCGGCGAGCTCCTCGTCGGGCGGGTAGGCCACGTGGTCGAGCGTGAGGCCCTGGGGCGGGCAGATCGGGGCGGACCCGGTGCCGTCGCGGGTCGCCGCGTCCCGGGTGCGTGCCGTGAGGACGCCGGCGGGCCAGTCGATGCCGCGCCGCCCCTCCCCCACGCCGATCATCGCGCCCACCAGGGAGCGCACCATGTGATGGCAGAAGGCGTCCGCGACGACGGTCGCGACGATCAGTCCTTCGTCGGCGCGCCCTGCGCCCGGGCGCTCCCAGCTCAGCTCCCGCAGCGTGCGGATGGTCGTCGCCCCCTCGCGCGGGCGGCAGAAGGAGAGGAAGTCGTGCTCACCCAGCAGGGTGCGGCTGGCGCTGTTCATCGCCTCGACGTCCAGCGGACGGCGGTGGCGCAGCACGTCCCGGCGCAGCGGGTCATGCGTGGCCGGGCTGTCGGAGAGCCGATACCGATACCGGCGCCACAGGGCCCCGAAGCGGGCATCGAAGTCCAGCGGGACCTCGCGGGCGACGTGCACGACGATGTCGCGAGGAAGCACTCCTGCGAGCCGCGTCACGAGCGCGTCCTCGGGCCGACGGTCCGAACGTCCCGGCAACGTGGCGAGGATCGACCGCGGCACGTCGAGATGGCAGACCTGGCCGCGGGCATGGACGCCGGAGTCGGTGCGGCCGGCGACGGTCACGCGCAGCGGCACGCGGGCGATCTGCGCCAGGGCCTTCTCGAGCTCGCCCTCGACGGTGGGATGCCCCGGCTGCGCGGCCCAGCCGTGGTACGCGGTGCCGTCATAGGAGAGGTCGAGCCGCAATCTCGCTGTCGTCGCCGGATCGGCGCGCCGTCGGGTCACCAGGTCATCGGCCCCCGCCGGGACGGTCCACTCCACCGGAGTCGCGAGATCCATCGGTGTCGCGAGATCCATCGGGGTCGCGGGATCCGCCGGGGTCGCGGAAGCGGCAAGGTCCGGGGGAACAGCAGGCATGGCCCTGATCGTAGCCGTGAGCGCTCGGGGGTCCGTGGCGGCGAGCGGGGACTGCGATGGATCACTCTCCGAGTACTGGTGCTGGAGGGCACCGACGTCCCGGAATGCCGGAGTGCGGGCACTTCTCCGGCGACCGGGGCCCGCTCGGTACCCTGACCGCGTGAAGATCCTCGTCATCGGTTCCGGAGGCCGCGAGCACGCGATCATTCGTCGTCTCGCCGCCGACCGCCCCTCCCCTGAGCTCCATGCCGCTCCCGGCAATCCCGGGATCGCGCAGCTCGCCACCTGCCACGACGTCTCCGTCGACGACCTCGACGGCCAGGTACGGCTCGCCCAGGAGCTGACCCCCGATCTCGTCGTCGTCGGCCCCGAGGCCCCGCTGGTCGCGGGCAGCGCCGACCGACTGCGGAAAGCGGGCTTCGCCGTGTTCGGACCGTCGGCCGCCGCCGCGGTCCTGGAGGGCTCGAAGTCGTGGGCGAAGGAGATCATGGCAGCGGCCGGCGTGCCCACCGCCGCCTCCGTGACCGTGACCGCGCGGGACCAGCTCGGCGCGGGACTGGACCGCGTGAACCCGCTCGGCGACGTGCCGTTCGTGGTGAAGGCCGACGGTCTCGCCGCCGGCAAGGGAGTCGTTGTCACCCCGGATAGAGAGGTCGCTCTCGCCCACGGCGATGCTGTCCTGGCCGCCGGCGGCTCCGTGGTGCTCGAGGAGTACCTCGACGGCCCCGAGGTGTCCCTGTTCTGCGTGAGCGACGGGACCCGCGTGGTCCCGCTCGCCCCGGCCCAGGACTTCAAGCGGGCTCTGGACGGCGACGAGGGCCCGAACACCGGCGGCATGGGTGCCTACTCGCCGCTCCCCTGGGCGCCCGAGGGACTGGTCGACGAGGTCATCGGCAAGGTCGCCCAGCCCACGATCGACGAGCTCGCCGCCCGCGGCATCCCCTTCGTCGGGGTGCTGTACTGCGGCCTGGCGATCACCTCCCGCGGGATGCGCGTGGTCGAGTTCAACGCCCGCTTCGGCGATCCCGAGACGCAGGTCGTGCTAGAGCGCCTAGCCTCCCCCTTCGCCCCGTTGCTGCTCGCCGCCGCTCAGGGTGACCTGAGCACTGCGCAGGCACCGCAGTGGCATGATGCCGCCGCCGTGACCGTGGTGGTCGCCTGCGCCGGATATCCCGCAGCGGCGCGCCTGGGCGATGTCATCGCCGGGATCGAAGCCGCCGAGATGCTCGGCACGCACGTGATCCATGCCGGCACGGCCCGCCGCACCGAGGACGGTGCTCTGCTCAGCAGCGGCGGCCGGGTGCTGTCCGTCGTCGCGACCGGCGAGGACCTCGAGGATGCTCGCGTCCTCGCCCTCGCGGGTGCCGAGGCGATCGCCCTCGAGGGATGCCAGCACCGCCACGACATCGCTCGCACCGCAGCCCGCAACGCTCGAGACGTGCAGGCGACGTCCAGCTCGCAGCACACCCCCGACGCGCACCCGGCGTCCACCCCTGACGACGGAGTCACCGCATGAGCATCACCACCACCTCCCCACTCATCGAGGCTCCCGACCTGCCCGGCTGGGACCATGTCGTCTCCGGGAAGGTCCGCGAGCTGTATGTCCCCGCCGGCACCGACCCGTCGGCCGCCACCGAGGTGCTCGTGGTCGCGACGGACCGCATCAGCGCCTACGACCACTCCCTCCAGCCCGGCATCCCGGACAAGGGGCGGGTGCTCACGGCGATCAGCACGTTCTGGTTCGAGCAGCTCGCGGGCATCGTCCCGAACCATGTGATCTCGGCGAGCGATGTGCCGCAGGCGGTCGCCGGGCGGGCACTGCGCTGCCACGGCCTGGACATGGTGCCCCTGGAGTGCATCGCCCGCGGCTATCTCACCGGGTCGGGTCTGGCGGACTACCGCGCCGGCGGTTCCGTCGGCGGCCATGTGCTGCCCGGCGGCCTGGTGGATGCCTCGCGCCTGGACCCCGCGATCTTCACCCCGTCGACGAAGGCCGAGGCCGGCGAGCACGACGAGAACATCACCGTGGCCCAGGCTCGTGACCTGCTGGGACCCGAGCTCACGGACGACCTGGAGGAGCTCACCCTCGCCGCCTACGAGAAGGCGCGGACGATCGCCGCGGAGCGCGGCATCCTGCTGGCCGACACGAAGTTCGAGTTCGGCCATTCGCGCGTCGACGGCACCCTGATGCTCGGCGACGAGGTGCTGACCCCCGATTCGAGCCGTTTCTGGTCCGCGGACACCTACGTCGAGGGCCGTACCCAGCCCAGCCTGGACAAGCAGTTCGTGCGGGACTGGCTCACGTCCCGCGCATCGGGCTGGCACAAGGGCTCCAACACTCCCCCGCCGGAGCTGCCCGCCGAGGTCATCGACCAGACCCGGGCACGCTACATCCAGGCCTACGAGCGGCTCACCGGCCAGTCCTTCTGACCGGGTCCGCCCCGACGATCTCCCGGTCGCCCCGGCAGGTCGCTCGCCCGCCCCGGCGAGCCGATGCGCACGGGCTTCGATGCGCACAGGCCTCGGAGCGGCCGCTCAGCAGACCACGAGGACCGCGCCGACGGCTATCGCCACGGCCACCACGAGCAGCAGATCGGCTCGTCCGCACGGGACCGGTCGCCAGATCGTGCGCGTCCCCTCGCCCAGCCCTCGGGACTCGAGGGCGAACGCGAGGCGTTCCGCGCTCCGGATCGCATCGACGAGCAGTGCGAAGGCGCAGGCCACGAGGTGTCGGGGACGGAGCCTGCTCACGATGCCTGCGTCCGTGACGGGCAGGCGTGCGCGGTGGGCGCGCGTGATCGTCGCCCAGCGCGACGGCAGGTCGTCCAGCAGCCTCCGGCCGGACAGCAGGGCGTAGGCGTACCGGGCCGGCAGGCGGGCATGCTGCTGCAGGCTCACCATCGTGCGACGCGGATCCGTGGCCCGAGCCACCGCGAGCGCCCCGAGCCCGATCACCAGAGCACGCAGCGCGAGGGCCGTCCCCAGGACGATCCCCTCCTGCGTGATCCGCACCGGCAGCTCGGGCCACGGCTCATGGCCGGGCCGGCTGAGCACGTTGACCGCGAACACTCCCATGGCGAACACCACGAAGGGCACCTGCGCCCGCAGGAGCGCGAGCGGCCTGATCCGGCATCCGACCAGCGTCGCCACCGAGAGCAGCACATACAGCACGGCCAACGGCACCGGGTCGGTCAGGGTGATACACACGAGGCTCAGCGCCGTGAGCAGGCCCAGCAGCACGGTCGGGTTGCGTCGGGACAACCACGCGCGCGGCGCGGCCGACGGGTCTGTCGGCGCCTCGGCCGAGCGGACGACCGAGGGGACGGCCGAGGGGACGGCCGCGTCCGCCGCCCCCACCTCGTCATCGCGCTTCGTCCTGCTGGTCTCCGGGGCGGGCGACGCGACGAGCCCGGCCCGACGCAGCAGGTCCGTGTCCTCCAGCAGCTGCGCCGGAGGAATCGGGCCCAGCACCTTGCCGCCGGCGAGGACCGCCACGGCATCCGCCTGCTCGACGGCCCTCAGATCATGGGTGGTCATGACCACGCCGCGCCCGCTCGCCGCACTCTCCCGCAGCAGCCCGAGGACGGTGTCCTGTGCCGCCCGGTCCAGGCCGAAGCCGGGCTCGTCGGCCAGGAGCACCGGACGTCCGGTGAGCAGCATCGCCCCGAGGGAGAGGCGCCGCTGCTGCCCGCCCGAGAGTCGGAACGGGCTCGCCCCGGACCAGTCCGCCAGCGCGAGCCGCTCCAGCATCTCGTCCACCTCGGTCTCCCCCGCGCCGGACGCCCGGAGCTCCCCGATGACGGTGGAGCTGATGAACTGCGCCTCCGGACGCTGGAAGACCATCCCGGCTGCAGCACCCGAGACGGTGCCCTCGAGCGGCGGCTCCAGTCGCGCGAGTGCGGACAGCAGGGTGGACTTCCCGGCGCCGTTGCGGCCGACGACCGCCAGCACCTGGCCTGCTCGTACGTCGAGGTCGACGCCCTCGAGCAGCCTGTGTCCCTCGTACCCGAGCGCGACCCCGTCGGCTCTGAGCAGCGGCCCCTCATGCGACCCCTCGAGCGGCCTCTCGTGCGACCTCTCGAGTGGCATCTCGAGGGTTCTCTCGAGCGATCTCTCGAGGTCGCGGGGAAGCCAGCACCCCTCTGCGCGCAGCGCCGACCCGTGCTGGAGGAGCACCTCGCTCGTCGGCCCGTCGGCGAGGACCCTTCCGGAGCGATCCAGCGCGATCGTGCGCGGAGGGAGGGCGGCGAGGCCGTCGGCGCCCGCCCACTCGTCCAGGCGGTGCTCGACGAGGATCGCTGCGACGTCCCCGTCCTGCAAGGCGGCCTGGATGCTCCGGCGCACCGCGGCGATGCCGTCGGCATCGAGCATCGCGGTGGGTTCGTCGAGCAGGAGGAGTCGGGGCCGGGCGGCGAGCACCGCGGCGAGCGCGGCGCGCTGCAGCTGCCCGCCCGAGAGTGTCGAGGCCTTCCGCGCGACGAGGTCCCCGGCGTCGGCGGCGATCAGCGCCCCGTGCACCCGTTCCCCGATCTGCGCGGCCGGCACGCGACGGTTCTCCAGCGGCAGGGCCACGTCGTCGGCCACATCGGGCAGGCAGACCCCGCTGGCCGGGTCCTGTCCCAGATATCCGACGACGCGTGAGGTCGTGACCACACCGTCGACCACCGGGTCGATCCCGCCCACGCGCACGCTCCCGGTGACGCAGCCGTGCTGATGCGAGGGGACGGCGCCGGCGAGAGTGCGCAGCAACGTCGACTTCCCCGCGCCGCTCGGGCCGAGCAGCAGCACGTGGTCCCCGGCCGCGAGGGTGCCGCTCCACGGCCCGACCCCGTCCCCCGAGGGCAGCACCACCTCGAGCTCCTCGGCCTTGAGGAGCGCGGCGGAGGGGTTCGAGGCAGGGCCCGCCGCGCCCCTCGGCCCGCCGTGGACGGTCTCAGCGGACACGACGCTCCACGGCTGCCTGTGCGTCGAGCGGTGCGGCTCCGATCGCGAAGTCGTCGAGCACGCCCGTTCTCCGCAGGGCGCCGACGATGGTCCTCGCGAGCAGCCCGCCGAGCACGATCCCCGACAGCACCTGCACACCCAGGCGCAGCTCGAGCAGATCCTGCCCGTACCAGCCCATCCGATACGCGGTCCAGAAGAACACGAGCCCGGCGCCGAGGGCGCCCGACGCGGCGAACACGCCCCAGCCGAAACGGCGGTACTTGGTCAGGGCGAAGGGCAGCTCGCTGCCGATGCCCTGCAGCAGCGCCGAGAGCACCAGCAGCGGGCCGACCGGGCTGCCGAGGAACACCACCTCGACGACCGCGGCGATCAGCTCCGCGAGGATGCCGCTGCCCGGTCGCCGGAGGATCGCCACGGCGATCGGCCCCACGAGCAGCCAGGATCCGAACAGGACGTGCTGGGCGAGATCGCCCGCGGGGCCCATGGCGATCGCAAGGCCGTTCCATGCCTGGACGAAGATCCAGTACAGGAAGCCGAACACGACGCCGAGCACGACGACCAGCACGATCTCCCGCAGAGTGAAGCGGGCGCGCCTCCGGGACGGGGCTTCCTGCATCGCGGTCATCGCGTCACCTCGTCCAGGGTGCGCGTCGCGTCCAGGGTGCGCGTCGCGTGCGAGGGGCTGTTCAGCGAGATCGAGAGGTGGCTCGTCACGTGCTGGACGCCGCGTCCCACCAGCAGCCATCCGGCGATCGCCGTGGCCAGGACGTCGCCGACGTCGCCCTCGAGACGGGTCACGAAGTGCTCGGAGCCCCGGAAGGTCCCCAGCTCGCGGGCGTGATCGATCGCCGCGTAGATGTCCCGCATGTGGTCCGGGAGCGTGCCATCGGCGAGCACCTGATCGGCCAGCGGGTACAGAGCCCATTCCGCCGCGGCGTAGCGGCCTGTGCGGCGGGGCTCCGGCACGTCCGTTGCACGGGGTCCGGCCCCGCCGGGCAGCTCGCAGGCCACCTCCCCCGGGCATCCCCGGGACAGGAGCACGGAGATCGTGGCGTGGTGCTCGGTGCGGGCGAGATCCTCGGCGAGATCGATGAGATAGCGCTGCAGGTGCACCTCATGGCCGCCGATGTAGGTGGAGACGTCGCCGGTCTCGCGCACGAGGCCGGTCCCGTCGAGGCGTGAGAGGACGTCGAGCAGGAGCGGCGCGTAGTCGTCCGCCATCACGGCGACGGTCACCCGGGCGCCCACGCCGAACCCGAGCGGCGTCGCCGTGGGATCGGGGGAATCAGCGAGATCAATGGGGTCGACGGGATCGGCGGGATCAGTGGGGTCGGCGGGATTCTCCGGGACTGCGGGCGGGGCGCCGACGGATGCGGCAGACGCTGAGGTCATGGTCCGTGCCTTTCACGAAGGGCACGGGCACGCGGCGGATCTCGCCCGGCGGAGCTTCCTGCGCCGGCATGATCCGGGTCAGGTTCTACGGTCGGAGTTGGAGAACTCCCTCTCAGCCCGGCCTACCGGACTCCCGTGCACGGGGCCACTGTAGACGGGACCGCGGGCTCACCGACGGCCACGTTCACAGAACCCGTCGCCCGGGCCCTGGAGCGGTCGCGCGCGGCTGATACTTTCGGGGCCGGAACTCCAGGAGGGGAGCACAAGGATCGTGGGAAAGATGCAGATCCACGCCATTGCCGACGACGTCTTCATGGTCTCGGGGATCGCCTCGAACTGGACGCTGGTGCGAGAGGGCCGTGACCTCACCCTGATCGATGCGGGCTATCCGAAGGATCTGGGCGCCGTGATCGCCGCCGTCGAGCACATCGGGAACAGGGTGGAGGACATCCGGGGTGCCTTGATCACTCACGCCCATGTCGACCATGTGGGCGCTCTCCCGCAGCTGCAGGAGATCCATCGATTCCCGCTCCACGCCCATGAGCACGAACTGCCCATGCTCCGCGGCGAGGCCCATGAGCAGGCCACGGCCGCGGACGTCCTGCCGCAGTGCTGGCGGCCGCGCACGGCGCTCTGGACGCTCACCCTCCTGCGCGCCGGTGCGCTGTCCTCGATCCGGCTGCCGCAGACGCAGGCCGTGAGGACCGGTACGGCGCTGGATCTCCCGGGGGCCCCGGTCGCCCTGGCCTGCCCCGGGCACACCTCGGGCCACACCATCTACCACCTGCCGAGGGCAGGCGTCGTGCTCACCGGCGACGCGCTGATCACCGGGCATCCCGTCACCTCGCGCGTCGGGCCGCAGCTGCTGCCGGCGCTGACCGCCCACGATCCGGTCGGGCTCTACGACACCCTGGGCAGCATCGCGCAGATCGACGCCGACACCCTCGTCCCCGGTCACGGACCGGTCTGGCGCGGTCAGATGCGGGCAGCCGTCGCCGAAGCGCGCGCCTCGGCAGCGCCCGTCTTCACACGCCCTCGGCCCTGACCACCAGGTGCCAGGACGGCGGGACCGGCACCTTCCGTTCAGAGCTCAGAGCTCAGAGCTCGACGACGCCGTCCTCCGGCCAGTCGCGCACCTCGGTGCCCTCGGGCGAGAGCGCACCGGACTGGCGCAGGTAGATCGACCGGCCGCCCTCGCTGGCCACCGCATCGTGGACCGGCAGAGCCAGACGCGGGCGCACCGCGCGCAGGAAGTCGATGGTCTCGGACATCTTGGACCACGGCGCCACCACGGCGAAGGCCAGGGCGTCGATGCCGTGGAACTCCTGCAGGGGCTCCAACGAATCCCCCGTGATCCCGAGCTGCGGCCCGCCCCCGGCGGAGAGCACGAGGCCCACGTTGCCCACGCGCGGGATGTCGGGATGGATGATGGCGTGCTGACCGCCTGCCGCGACGATCCGCAGCGCCTCGCGACCGTCCAGTGCTGGGAACTCATGAGCCTCGCCCGCGCTGAGCGGCAGCAGGCGCTCGGTCGAGACCGCGGCGCCGTCCTCGCTGCTCTCGGCGAGCTGCGCGGCCGTCTCCGGCTCGGCGATCACGACCGCCTGCGCGCTCGCAGCCAGGACGTGGTCCAGCAGGCCGCGGTCGAGATGATCAGGATGCTGATGCGTGACGGCGACGGCGTCGACGCCCGCGAGCACCTCGGTGCCCAGCGTTCGCATGGCCTCGCCGCTGAAGATGCCGGGGTCCACGAGAACCCTCCGCCCGGCCATCTCGACGAGCAGGCAGGAATGGACGAGGTGACGGATCTTCATGGCTGCCTCCGGGGTCTGCGGAATCGGGTGCCCCCACCGTACGACCACGGGACCACCACGCCAATGCCCTGCAGATCCGGCTCGGTCTCCCTGCGGAACCGGTTCGAGTTTCCTGCGGAACCGGTTCGAACCCCCGGCGGATCCGGTTCGTGTGGGCACTGCCCCGCCGAAGGGCCACGGCTCGGTACGATGGGGGCGTCGGCACCGATCCGTCGGTGAGCCCGGGAGCCATTCCCGCCCCGCCCTGCAGATTCATCCCGTCCGGCCCGCCCCCGAGCGCGGCCGTCGTCCTCCAGGAGAACGCCCATGCCCCGCGTCGTGGTCCATGTCATGCCGAAGCCGGAGATCCTCGACCCCCAGGGCAAGGCCGTCGCCGCAGCCCTGCCCCGCCTGGGCTTCGAGGGCATCAGCTCCGTGCGCCAGGGCAAGCGGTTCGAGCTCGAGGTCGAGGGCGAGGTCACCGACGAGGTGCTCGCCTCCCTCCGCGAAGCCGCCACCACCTTGCTGTCCAACCCCGTGATCGAGGACGTCATCGCCCTCGAAGTCGAGGACCCTGCCGCGGAGGGCCAGGCCTGATGCGCGTCGGTGTGGTGACCTTCCCGGGCACGCTGGATGACCGCGATGCCCTGCGTGCCGTGCGGATCGCCGGCGCCGAGCCGGTCGCGCTGTGGCACGGCGACGACGGCCTCTCCGACGTCCAGGCGGTCGTGCTGCCCGGCGGCTTCTCCTACGGCGACTACCTGCGCGCCGGGGCGATCAGCCGCTTCGCGCCGGTGATGGGGAAGGTCGTCGATGCGGCCAACGGCGGCATGCCGGTGCTCGGCATCTGCAACGGCTTCCAGGTGCTCTGCGAGACGCACCTGCTCCCGGGCGCGATGATCAAGAACGCGCACCGCTCGTTCATCTGCCGCGACCAGCCGCTGCGGGTCGAGAACACGCGCACCGCGTGGACCTCCGACTACCAGCAGGACCAGGCCATCCGGGTCCCGCTGAAGAACCAGGACGGCCAGTACGTGGCCGACGAGCACACGCTCGCCCAGCTCGAGGACGAGGGCCGCGTGGTGTTCCGCTACGCCGCCGGTGCGACTCACGGGCCGGCCGGTTTCGAGTCCAACCCCAACGGTTCCCGCAACGACATCGCCGGCGTCACCAACGCCGCAGGCAATGTCGTGGGCCTCATGCCCCACCCCGAGCACGCCGTCGAGGCAGGCTACGGACCCGACGAACCCGGTGCGGGAACCCGTACCGGCACGGACGGCCTGGGCATGTTCACCTCGGTGCTGCGCAGCCTCGTCGCCTGAGGCGCCGCTCGTCCGGCACCGAGACCGGTCGATGGAGTCAGACGCGGCTGATGAAGTCTGACGCGGTCGGAGGCGTCAGACGCGGTCGGCGGAGAGCACCGTGAAGCGGCGGTCGCGGGCTCGCTGACGCACGGGACCGACGCGACGCTCCACCTCGGTGCGATAGCGCAGGTGGGAGTTGTGCACGAACCACAGCTGCCCGCCGGGTCGCAGCACCCGCGACGCGGCGTCGAGCAGACCGTCCACGAGCGTCGCATCGATCGCGGTGCCATCGTGGAAGGGCGGGTTCAGCAGCACCAGGTCCAGGCTGCGATCGGGAACCTGGGAGAATGCATCGTCCCAGGCCAGTTCTATGTTCTCGCGCTCGAGAGCATTCGCGGCGAGGGTTGCCCGGGTGGAGGCGACGGCGTCGGCATCCTCATCGCTGCCCAGCACCGAGGCCTCGGGCAGCGCGGCAGCGAGGTACGAGGTCATCAGCCCGTTCCCGCAGCCGAGATCCGCAGCGGATCGCACCGCGGACTCCTCGGTGGCGAGCTCCCCGGCGGCCACGGCCCGGTCCAGCGAGGACAGCAGCAGGAGGCTGCCCGCGTCTGCCCCGGCCCCTCCGAAGACAGTGCCGACACCGCGCAGCGACAGGGGCTGCTGCTGGCCGCGCACCGAGATCCGTGTGGTGCTCTCGGTGGGCGTCGGCCCGGCGGTCTGAGTCCGCAGGCCGGTGCCGATGAGCGCACGGGACTTCCCGATGCCGCAGCTGGCCCGGACCTCGGTGAAGAGCTTCGCGAGCACGTCGTTCTGGGAACGGGTCATGTGCTTGACCCGTCCACCGGCGATGAGCTCGAGGCCCCCGCCTCCCTGGCCCCGTGCCGCCTCGGCCAGCCGACGGGCCCGGTCCTCCAGGGCGTGCAGGGACTTCGGCAGCCGCATCAGCACCATCTGGTGCCCCTCGACCATCGCTGCGGCCTCGCCGAGCTCGACGGGCTCGGGTCCCGCCGGGAGCAGCAGGCGGCCAGCCTCGAGCTGCGCCGCGAAGCGCTCCTGCAGGGCCGCGGCCAGCACCCTCGACGAGGTCCAGCTGAGCACCTTCGCCTCCTCGTGCTCGGCGACGGCGGCGAGCGCGAACGCGGTCAGCTCGCCGGTCGCGTCGTCCACCACGATGATGTCGCAGGGGCGGCCGATGCCGGACTCCTCGGCCGCGGCGATGATCACGCGGTCGGTCTGGTCCGCGCCCCGAGGGGTCTGCGGTACATCCTGGCTCGTCGTGTCCAGGGACATCGCGTTCGGAGACATCCCGTTCGGGGACGTCGCGTTCGAGGACGACTTCGCGGGCTTCGTCGGCGTTGAGGGCGTCGCGGCGCTGTCGTCGGTGGCGGGGGTGTGGGGCACGGGATCAGTCCTTCGAGAGGCCGACGCGGCCGCGGGAGCGCAGCCGGCCGTTGGGGAGCATGGGGGCGGGCAGAGCCGCAGGAGTATGGGGAGCGAAGGGGCCGAACTGCTCGGCATCGGCCGCGAGGCCGCCTCTGTCGCGGGCCGCCGGGTGGATCGGGGCCTCGTCGAGCGTACCCTCCACCCCGATCTCCGCCTGGTAGCGGGCGCGGAACTGCGCGATCTCCTCATGGGTGCGACCCACGAAGTTCCACCACATGAGGATGTCCTCGCCCAGCGGCTCCCCGCCCAGGAGCATCACCCGCAGGTCCTCGCCGTCCTCGGCGTGCAGCTCGAGGTGGTCGGCGCCGTCGGGCAGCACGGCCAGCTCGGCACGACCCACCGGGCTCTCGAGGTCCGCGACGACAAGATGCGCCGCGCCTCGGTCCACCAGCACCCCGTGCTCGTGCGCCGGGTCCAGATCGATGCGCATCCGGCGCCCGGCCCGCAGCTCGATCTGCACCATGGTCAGCTCGGTGTCGGCGACCAGGGGGCTGGTGTCCTCGAGCACGGTCCCGTCCTCGTCGGCCGCCCGGAAGGTTCCCATCCCCACCCGCACGCGCAGCGTCGAGGTGGTCTGCTCGACCGGGGTGTGCACCGCGAACTCCTGCTCGCGGAAGCGCGCGCGGTCCGGCAGGGCGTACCAGAGCTGCACGCCGTGCAGCACGGTGGTGTCGAGGGTGGAGAACTCCGAATGGGAGATGCCGGAGCCGGCCACCATGAGGTCCACGTCGCCGGGTCGCACGAGGGCGTGGCTGCCGATCGAGTCGCGGTGCGTGATCGCGCCCTCAAACAGCCAGGAGACGGTGGCCAGGCCGGTATGGGGATGGCGTGCGACCTGCATGCCGTCGCTCGCGGAGACGTCGTCGGGGCCGAAATGGTCCACGAAGCACCAGGCGCCGATCAGCGAGGTCCGGCGGGCCGGCAGCGTGCGGTGCACCGTCATCCCGCGCGGTCCTCCGAGCGGCACCTCACGGGGCTCGAGCAGGGCGAAGTCCTCGAAGACGCTCATGGCTCGAGTCTAGATCGGGCCCTGGCCGGAGCCTGGCCCGTCGGAACCTGTCCGGAGCCGGGCCTGTCCGCATCACGGCCCACGGACTTACCCTGGCCGCATGTCGACGCCGACCCCAGGACCCGCCCGCCTGCTCGACCGCTTCGTCGCGGACGGCACGATCCCCGGCGGCGTGATCGCGCTCGGGCACGATCCCCAGCCCTACGCGACGGGAGCGATGGCGGTGGGCGGCCCGCCGCTGCGGGCCGACGCGATCTTCCGCATCCAGTCGATGACGAAGCTGATCACCGCCGTCGCCGCGCTGCGCCTCGTCGAGCAGGGCGAGCTCACACTCGAGTCCCCGGTGGCGACCTGGCTGCCCGAGCTCGCCGAGCCCGTGGTCCTCTCCCGACCCGACGCGGAGCTCACCGACACGGTGCCCGCCCGCACCCCGATCACGCTGCGACACCTGCTGACCAACACCTCCGGCTGCGGGATGATCCTCGACGACACACCGCTGCAGCGGGCCATGGCCGCCAACGGCACCGAGGCCGGTCCCCTGCCGCCGACGCTCGGGGCCGACGACTGGCTCGCGGCGCTCTCCTCCCTGCCCCTGGTCGGGCAGCCCGGGGAGGTCTGGCGATACCACCACTCCTTCGGCCTGCTCGGGATCCTACTGTCGAGGATCAGCGGCACGAGCACGGGAGAGCACCTCGAGAGCACCGTCCTCGCCCCGCTCGGGATGAGCGACACGGGATGCTCCGTCCCCCGGGAGAAGGCCCACCGGCTCCCGGCGGCCTACGGGGTCGAGGGCGACGAACTCGTCGAGCGCGAGCCCGCGGCGGGCGGGTTCCACGTCGGCCCGCCTCCCTACGACATGAGCCACAGCGAGCTGCTCTCGACGGCGCCGGACTATCTGCGGTTCCTGCGGGCGCTGCGTGACGGCGAGCTGATCGATGCGGAGCATCTGGCGATGCTGAGCCGGGACCAGGTGCCTGACGGCGCGAAGGATCCGAGCTCGTTCTTCCCGGGATTCTGGGAGCACACCGGCTGGGGCTTCGGCGTCTGCGTGGTGGCCGACGGGCCCCACCGAGGTCGCTTCGGCTGGTCCGGTGGGGCCGGCACCGACTTCTTCGTCGACCCCGACGGCACGATGGGCATCGTGCTCACGCAGGTGGAGATGGGCGGGCGGATCGCCCCGCTGCTCGAGGAGTACGGCGAGCTCACCGCGCCCGCGCAGGAGCCGCCCGTGGCACGATAGCGATCTGCAGTGATGCGCGTCACCGAGGTGACCGCTCCGCCCAGGAGCGACGGAGATCGGATCCCGTGGTCGCGGCCGCCATCTCCCCGAGGAGCCTCCTGATGCCGTCCCGTCCCTCCGCACGATCCGCCCTCGCCTCCGCCGTCGGTCTCGCCGGTGCCGCGCTCGGCGGCCTCGCCGCCTACGACCTCACGCAGAAACGTCACACCATCCTGCGCAACTACCCGGTGATCGGGCACATGCGCTACCTGCTCGAAGGCCTGCGGCCGGAGCTGCAGCAGTACTTCATCGAGCGCAACTGGGACGGCCGGCCGTACGACCGGGACATCCGCAGCATCATCTACGAGCGCTCCAAGGGCATCCACGGCGAGCAGCCCTTCGGCACGGAGCGCGACGTGAACGCCTCCGGCTACGAGTACCTCGTCCATTCCATCGCTCCGGTCCCCGAGCCCGCGAAGATGCCGCGCGTCCGGATCGGCGGGCCCGACTGCACCCAGCCGTACTCGATGGCGCTGATGAACGTCTCGGCGATGAGCTTCGGTGCACTGTCCGCCAATGCGATCCGCGCCCTGAACAAGGGGGCGCAGCTCGGGGGGTTCGCCCATGACACCGGGGAGGGCTCCCTGTCTCCGTACCACGAGGAGATGGGCGGCGACCTGGTCTGGGAGCTGGGCACGGGCTACTTCGGCTCCCGCACGGCGACCGGTCTGCTCGATGAGGACATCTTCCGCGAGAAATCCGCGAAGCACCAGGTCAAGTGCATCTCCGTCAAGCTCAGCCAAGGCGCGAAGCCGGGGATCGGCGGCGTGCTGCCCGGACCCAAGGTGACCGCGGAGATCGCCGACATCCGGGGCGTCCCCGAGGGCGAGAAGTGCGTCTCCCCGCCCTCGCACGCGATGTTCTCCACCCCGACGGAGCTGATCGAGTTCCTCGCCCGCCTGCGCGAGCTCTCCGGCGGGAAGCCCGTCGGGATGAAGCTGTGCGTGGGCAGCCGCGTCGAGGTCCTCTCGCTGTGCAAGGCGATGCTCGAGGTCGGCACCACCCCGGACTTCGTCATCGTCGACGGCTCCGAGGGTGGGACCGGGGCCGCCCCGCTCGAGTTCGAGGACCACATGGGCATGCCGCTCACCCAGGGCCTGATGACCGTGAACAATGCGCTGGTCGGGACGGGCCTGCGGCACCGGATCCGCATCGGCGCCTCCGGGAAGGTGGCCGCGGGGAACGACATCGTCAAGCGCATGATCCAGGGCGCCGACTACACCAATTCCGCCCGCGCAATGATGATGGCCATCGGATGCATCCAGGCGCAGCGCTGCCACACCGGCCGCTGCCCCACCGGGGTGACCACCCAGGATCCGCGTCGTCAGCGAGGACTCGTCGTCGAGGACAAGAGCGTGCGGGTCAAGCAGTACCAGGAGGGCACGGTGGCCGAAGCGGTGAAGCTGATGGCGGCGATGGGGGTCTCCGATCCGTCCGAGCTGCGGCCGTGGATGCTGCGCCGGAATCTCTCGGAGACCTCGAACATCTCCTACGCCACGCTCTACGAGTGGCTCGAGCCCGGCCAGCTGCTCGCCGAGCCGCCGGAGACCTGGGCCGAGGCCTGGAGCTCCGCGACCCCCGACGCCTTCGGCACGCACGTCTGACCGTGCCGGAAGCGCCGGAGCCCCACCGAGAACGACTCCTCCCGTTGAGAGCGGTCACTGCCAGACGGCGGTCTCCGGATCGACGCCGTGGCATCGGGCGTTCTCCTCGATCGCCCGGCGCAGCCAGACGGCGAGCCCCTCGGCGCGCTCGTCGTAGTGCGCGGCGAACCGCGGGTCCTCCGTGTACATCCGCGACAGGACCACCTGCATGGAGTGCGTGCAGTCGTAGTGGCGGGCGATCGTGTCTCGGTGGCGCTCGGCCAGCATGTTCGCCTCCTCGCTCCCCGGCGCGACGCCGCGGCCCAGCGCCTCGGCGAGCGCGGCTTCGACCTCGTCGGTCTCGTCCTTGACCCTCTGCCACTGCTCGGCGCCCCAGCCCTCGGTCCGGGCGGCGGACTGCTTCCAGGCGTCGGAGCCGCCCCACCGCTCGCGCGCCTCGTCCTCATAGGCGGGATCCCAGTCGGTGCCGAAGATGCGGGCCTGCTCCTCGGGACTCAGGCTCGTGCCCGTCGTGCCCGTCGTGCCCGTCGTGCCCGTCGCGTTCGTCGTGCTCTTCTCGTGCGTCATGTCGGTTCTCTCGATCATCTCGTCGACGGCGCGTGCCGTCTTCTCGAGCCGGCGTATCCGCTCCTGGAGCAGAGTCCGCTGGCGATGGAGGTGCTCGCGCGGATCGACGCTCGGATCATCGAGGATCCGGCCGATCTCCGCGAGCGCCAGACCGAGCTCCCGGTACACGAGGACACGGTGGATCCGTGCCACGTCGTCGGCGCCGTACAGGCGATACCCCGACCAGCTGCGTCCACCCGGACGCACCAGGCCCACACCGTCCCAGTGGTGCAGAGTGCGAACGCTGACGCCGACCAGGTCGGCGACGCGCCCCACGGTGAGGTCCTCGTGCTGTGTCGTCTCGGTCATGGGAACCACCTTCCAGGCTGACGTCGCGTGAGGGTCAAGCGCCCACGCCGAGCTCCTGCCCGGGCACGCCGGACCGGCATGATCATGACGCCGGGTCGTCGAGCTGCGCGATCAGGCGCCGCGGGGCCACCGTGCGGTAGGACTCCTCGATCAGCTCGGCGAGCTCGGACGCGTCGGTCCGCTCGTCCAGATCGAGGCCGATCCAGCCCGCGGGCGCGAGGTAGGCGGGCTCGAAGGACCGGGGGTCCTCACGGAGGGCGGCGGTCTCCGAAGGCGGCAGATGCAGGATCACCGCGTGCGGATGCTGCTCCCACTGCCCGTCGATCTTCCGCGCCCCGCCGTAGTAGCAGTGCACCTTCTGCGTGTGGAAGGCGGGACGGCCGTGGCTGACCTTCTCCAGCGCCCCGGGCAGGGCGAGGGCGGTCGACCGCACCCGCTCCAGCATCGGGTCGTCATCGTCGAACATCTGCGCGTGGGCCATGGAGAGATCCTGCCGTGATCGGCGGTCCCCCGCCATCCCTCCGGGAGGGGCTCTACGCTGACTCGATGACCCTTCCCGTGCTGATCGACTGCGACACCGGCATCGACGACGCGATCGCCCTGACCTATCTCGCCTGCCGGCCCGAGGTCGAGATCGTCGGCATCGTCTCCACCGGCGGCAACGTCCCGGCCCCCACCGTGCACCACAACAACCTCGCCCTGTCCGAGATGCTGGGCCTGCGTGCCCCGGTCTCGCTCGGTGCGGCGCGCCCGCTCGTGCAGGAGCCGATGTACGCCGACGACACCCACGGGCCGCAGGGCATCGGGTACGCCGTGCTCCCGCAGACCGAGCGCGCCGAGGATCCCCGCTCGGGAGCCCAGCTCTGGGTCGATGCGGCCCGTGCGCATCCCGGGGAGCTCATCGGTCTGGTGCTCGGCCCGCACACGAACCTCGCGCTCGCCCTGGAGATCGACGCCGAGCTGCCACGGCTGCTGAAGCGCCTGCACATCATGGGCGGGGCCATCAACCACCGCGGGAACACCGGCCCGACCAGCGAATGGAACATCGCCGTGGACCCCGAGGCCGCCCAGCAGGTGCTCACTGCGTTCACCGGCGCGCCCACCCGGCCCGTGCTCGGATCGCTCGAGGCCACCGAGACGGTGCGGTTCACCCAGGACACCCTGAGCCGCGTCGAGCGGCTCGGCGCGAGCACCGGGCATCCGGTCGCGACGGTCCTCGCCGACGCCCTGCGCTTCTACTTCGAGTTCCATGAGGCCGACGGCTTCGGCTGGATGGCGCACGTGCACGACCCTCTGGTCGCCGCCCATGCGGTGACCGGCGACTTCGCCGGGATGCGACCGCTCGCCGTGGAGGTGGAGCTCTCCGGCACCCTGACCCGCGGCCAGACCGTCGGCGACGAGCTGGGCCGCTGGGGCCGCGAGCCGAACGTCGACGTGCTCACCGACGTGCGGGCCGAGGCGTTCGTCGACCATCTGCTGGAGACCCTCGAGGTCGGGCTGGCGCGCCCGTCGGCCTCGGACCTCCCTCGAGAGAACCTCCCTCGATGGTCAACGGCGCGGGGTCACCCATCGAGTGGTGGGTGACCCCGTGCCGTCCCTGCTGATCCGTGCTCAGCCCAGGGTCGTGACCTCGACCTCGAAGCAGCGGCGCGGCCCCTTCTCCCCGGAGCCGGCCCGCCAGCCCACGCAGTGCACGCCGCCGGCCCGCGGATCGTCGTCGTACGCGACCAGGACCGTGCCCGGCAGCGACACCGGGGCGTCGAAGCTGACGTCCCAGCGAAGCGGGCGCGCGAGGTCCACCCCGGACTCCGTGAAGGCCCGTGAGGCCGTGTACATCCCATGGGCGATCGCCCGCGGGAAGCCGAAGACCTTCGCGCTCAGCGCGGAGAGATGGATCGGGTTCACGTCACCGGAGACCGCGGCATAGCGACGGCCGGTGTCGGCCGGAAGCTTCCAGCGGCCCGTCGGGCGCGGAGCCACGAAGTCCCGACGCCCTGCCCGCTCCGAACCGTCCGCATCTCCCTTGGCCAGGTAGGTCGAGACGTCGGTCGCGATGATCTCGCCGTCCTGGCCGAGGATCGTGGAGACCGCCTCGAAGGTGCGGCCCTTGCGGTGGGGCTGCAGATCCCGCACCCTGCACTCGACGTCCACGAGCTCCCCGACCCTCACGGGGCGATGCTGAAGGATCTGGTTGCGCAGATGCACCAGGCCCAGCAGGGCGAAGGGGACGTCGCGCCGGGCCAGGAGAGCGAGCGAGACCGGGAAGGCGAGCACGTGCAGCACGCCGGGATGGACGAGATCGGTGGCCGGGCCGCCCATCAGGTGATCGAAGTCGCGGGCACGCTCGGCGTCGACCCGCACCTTCCGCACCCGGTAGGCGATGCTCGGCAGCGTCGGCTCCCCCCGCGCGCCCCTGCGGGCCGAGCGCGGGTCCAGCGCCGCCGCATAGATGGCCGGGAACGACGGGACCTCGGAGAGGTCCTTGATCCGCTCGCCGATCTGAGGGGTCCCGGTGCCGGTCACGGCGCTCACCTCCCCACCATGTTCTGCCCGCACACGCGCACCGTCTCGCCGCGCAGGCCGCCGGCCTCGTCGGAGGCGAGGAAGGCGATCGTCTCGGCGACGTCCACCGGCAGGCCACCCTGCTGCAGGGAGTTCAGCCGCCGGGCGACCTCCCGGGTCAGGGCCGGCATCCTCGCGGTCATCTCGGTCTCGATGAACCCGGGCGCGACCGCGTTCGCCGTGCCCCCGATCGACTCCAGACGGGCGGCGAGCGCCTGCACGAAGGCCATCACGCCCGCCTTGGAGGCGGCGTAGTTCGTCTGCCCGCGGTTGCCGGCGATGCCGCTGGTGGAGGCCAGGGAGACGACACGGGGCTGGTCGCCGAGCACGTCCCCGGCCTCGATCAGTGCCTGCGTGAGGGTGATCTGGCTGGTGATGTTCACGGCGAGCACCGGGTCCCAGCGCTCCGGGGTCATATTGGCGAACAGCTTGTCGCGCGTGATGCCGGCGTTGAGCACGGCGATGTCCAGGCTCAGCCCCCGCTCGCGCAGGAAGGCCACCAGGCGGTCCCCCGCCCCGTCGGAGGTGACATCGAGCTGCACCGGTGCCGCGCGCAGGTCGTTGGCCAGGCGGGAGAGCTCGGTGCCCGCGCCGGGCACGTCGAGGACCACGAGGTGGGCGCCGTCGGCCGCGAGGGTGCGGGCGATCGCTGCGCCGATCCCCCGGGCGGCGCCGGTGACCAGGGCGGTGCGCCCCGCGAGCGGCTTCTCGAGGTCCTCGGTGCGCGCCCCGTCGGCGGTGGAGACCGTGAGGAACTGACCGGTGACGAAGGCGCTGCGGGCCGAGAGCAGGAAGCGCAGGGATCCGGTCACGCCGACGGCGTCGAGGTCCACGCCGTCGTGCACGAGGATGCCGTTGGCCGTCGCCCCGCCGCGCATCTCATGGGCGAGCGAGCGCAGGAATCCCTCGACGCCGCCCCGGGCCGCATCGCGTGCGGGATCCTCGCCGCGGGCGGGACGGGAGATCGTGACGACCCGGGCGCCGGGGGCCAGGGAGCGCATCGCTCCGGACAGCGGCAGCAGGATCCGTCCGAGATCCGCCGGGGTGCCGATCTCGTCGAGCACGGCGACGACCGAGCCGACGGAGCGCAGCTCCTCGAAGCGCCGGCGCACGTCGACGCCCTGACCGAGGAGGTCACGGGTGATCTGTTCAGCGCCCGCGGAGTCCCCGAGCACGACCACCGGCCCGAGCACCGGCTCGGGACGGTCCCCGCGCCGCGGAAGCTTCGAGGGACGGGGCAGGCCCACCTGCTTGGCGATGAGCTTGCCGGGGGCGGAGCGGACGAACTTCGTGTAGGTGTCTGTTCGTGCAGCGGTGTCGGTCATGGGGCTCTCCTTCACACGAGGGTGCGGCGTCGACGACGCGGAGTCTGGTCTGGACGGATCTGAAGTGGCCTGGACGGTGCCGAGCGGGTCAGTCGGTGACCGACTCGAGCAGCACGACGGCGCCCTGGCCGGCGGCGGCGCACACCGAGATCAGGCCGCGCTGGACACGACCGGTCTCGACCGCGCGCTGATGCAGCAGCTTGGACAGGGTCGCGACCAGGCGTCCGCCGGTCGCGGCGAAGGGGTGCCCCGCCGCGAGGGAGGAGCCGGTGACGTTGAGCTTGCTGCGGTCGATCGTGCCGAGCGGGCCGCCGCGTCCCAGCTTCTCCCGGCAGAACTCCTCGGACTCCCAGGCGGCGAGGGTCGACAGCACGGTGGAGGCGAACGCCTCGTGGATCTCGTAGAGGTCGAGGTCCTGCAGGGTCAGGTCGTTGTCGTCCAGCATCTCGGGCACGGCGTAGGCCGGCGCCATGAGCAGCCCTTCCTCGCCGTGCGCGAAGTCGACCGCGGCGCTGCGGGCGTCGACCACCCGGGCCAGCGGGGTGAGGCCGTGCTCATCGGCCCACTCCTGGCTGCCCATGAGCACCGCGGAGGCACCGTCACTGAGCGGCGTGGAGTTGCCTGCCGTCATCGTAGGTTCGCTGACCTGCGGCGACTTCACGCCGAACACGGGCTTGAGAGAGCTGAGCTTCTCGAGCGTGGAGTCCGCACGCAGGTTCTGGTCACGGGCGAGGCCCCGATAGCCGGTGACCAGGTCGTCGAAGAAGCCGGAGTCGTAGGCCGCCGCGAGCTTCTGGTGCGAGGCCAGCGCCAGCTCGTCCTGGGCCTGGCGGGTGATGCCCCACTGGGCGCCGGTGAGCGCCTGGTGCTCGCCCATGGACAGGCCCGTGCGCGGCTCGCCGTTGCGGGGCGGGACCGGGGTGAGATCCGCCGGACGGATCGCGCTGAGCGCCTTCACCCGCTGCATCGCGGTCTTCGCCGCGAAGGCCCGGTGCAGGATCCGACGCAGCCGCGGGGTGACCTCGATCGGGGAGTCGGAGGCGGAGTCCACGCCGCAGGCGATGCCGGAGTCGATCTGTCCGAGCTGGATCCGGTTGGACAGGTGGACCATGGTCTCCAGGCTCGTCGCGCAGGCCCGGGACATGTCCAGCGCCGGGGTGCGCGGGTCCAGCGGAGTGCTCAGGGCGCTCTCGCGGGTGAGGTTGAGGTCGCCGGCGAGCTTGAGGACGGCGCCACCGGCGATCTCGCCGAGCTTCTCTCCCTGCAGTCCGAAGCGGGCGACCAGTCCGTCCAACGCTGCGGTCAGCAGGTCCTGGTTGGAGATCCCGGCGTACGGGCCTCCGGAGCGGGCGAACGGGATGCGGTTGCCGCCGAGGATCAGGGCGTCGCGCGGGAAGTCAGTCACTGGGTGCACCTCTTCGTGGTCACTGCGTACGGGGGTCGGGTCGACCGGTCCGGAAGAGTCATGCCGTGGGATGGACTCTCGTGGGGTCCGCACGACGGCCGACGCGATCCGACGTCGATCGGATGATCGTCGTCGGAGCCGACTTTACATAGAACCGGCGGTACTTGATACCCTAGGTTCTGTGAACGCGACGACGCAAGCCCCCGTGGACGGCCGATCAGCCCGCTGGGCCCGCCACCGGGAGGAGAGGCGGGCCGAGCTGCTCGACATCGCCCGGCACCTCATCCACGAGAACGGTCCCGACGTGACGATGGAGGACATCGCCGCGGCCTCAGGGACCTCGAAATCGATCGTCTACCGGTACTTCGAGGACAAGGCGGCGCTGCAGCAGGCCCTCGGGCGCAGCATCCTGGCGGCTATGCACGCCAAGCTCCTGGAGGAGATGCGCGAGCTCGAGACGGCCGTCGGCCGTCAGCCGGATGCCGATGAGCGCATCCACGCCATGATCCGCGCCTACGTCGAGACCGCCCAGCGCTCCCCCGGCGTCTACCGCTTCGTCACCCGGCCCAGCGACGGGCTGAACCACTTCCTGCACTCCGTCTCCCGACTGGTCGCCACCTTCCTCCCGAGCGCCGTCCCCTCGCCCCAGATCTGGGCGCACGGGGCCGTCGGCTTCGTCGAGGGCGCGGTGGACACCTGGATGAACGAGATCGAGTCGCCGGACGATCCCGACCACCCCCCGCTCACCTCCGACCAGCTCGTCCTCCACCTCGTCACCTGGCTCATGAAGGGAATGCACGCATGACTGTCAACGCCGACCGCTCCACCGATCCCACCGGGACCACCCCCGAGGTCTCCGTCCCGCCCAGCCCTGCCTCACCCAGCTCCGCCTCACCCAGCCCCGCCTCGCCCAGCCCCACCCCGACCGGACCGATCCCGGTCCCCCCGGCCGGGACCGACCGGCTCGATGTGGGGGCGGTCTCCGAAGCCCTGATGGGCAAGTGGGCCGATGCGCGCCGCACAGCCCGGGACCGGGCCGCTCGCCCCGAGCTGCACCGACCGCTCGATGCCACCGTCGCCGAGCATCGAGAAGGCACCTTCGCGCAGATGGAGATCCTCGCGGAGGAGAACGTCTCGTGGCTGATGCTGCCCGAGCACCTCGGCGGTCCCAACGACAACGGGGGCAACGTCGCGAGCTTCGAGGAGCTCGTGGTCGCCGACCCCTCGCTGCAGATCAAGGCCGGCGTGCAGTGGGGCCTGTTCACCTCGGCCATCGTGCAGCTCGGCAGCGAGGAGCAGCAGAAGGCGTGGGTGCCCGACGCGATGAGCCTGGCCACCCCCGGCGCCTTCGCGATGACCGAGATCGGCCATGGCTCCGACGTCCAGTCGCTCGCGACCACCGCGACCTACGACCCGTCCACCGAGGAGTGGGTCCTGCACACGCCGTTCCGCGCCGCCTGGAAGGAGTTCCTCGGCAATGCCGCGCTCCATGCCAAGGCCGCGACGGTCTTCGCCCGGCTGATCACCCGCGGCGTGGACCACGGAGTGCACTGCTTCTACGTGCCCGTGCGCGACGCCGAGGGAGAGATGCTGCCGGGCGTGCTCAGCGAGGACGACGGCCCCAAGGGCGGGCTGAACGGCATCGACAACGGACGGCTCGCCTTCGAGCACGTCCGCGTGCCCCGCACCAACCTGCTCAACCGCTACGGGGACGTCGCCGCGGACGGCACGTACACCTCGCCCATCGAGTCCCCCGGGCGCCGCTTCTTCACCATGCTCGGCACCCTCGTGCAGGGACGCGTCTCGCTGGACGGCTCCGCGAACAGGGCGAGCCAGCTCGCCCTGCACATCGCGATCACCTATGCGACGCAGCGCCGACAGTTCACGGCGGCGGATCCCACCCGGGAGACGGTCCTGATGGACTACCAGGCGCACCTGCATCGCCTGCTGCCCAAGCTCGCCGCCACCTACGCCGGCACCTTCGCCCACGAGCAGCTGCTGCAGGCCTTCGATGACGTGTTCTCCGGTCGGTCCGACGACCCCGAGGCCCGCGAGGACCTCGAGACCCTCGCCGCCGCGCTCAAGCCCACCTCGACGAGGCTCGCCCTGGACACCATCCAGGAATGCCGCGAGGCCTGCGGAGGCGCAGGGTTCATCGCTGAGAACCAGCTCGTCGGCCTCCACCAGGACCTCGACGTGTACGCCACCTTCGAGGGCGACAACACCGTGCTGCTGCAGCTGGTGGCCAAGCGCCTGCTGAGCGACTACACCTCCGAGCTCAAGAGCGTGGACCGGGCCGGCATCGGTCGCTTCATCGCCCAGCGCGCGGAGGTGCTCGCCAAGCGCCACACCCCGTGGGCACGGCTCGCGCAGGATCTCAGCGACCGGGGCAACTCCCGTCGCGCCTTCGACTCGATGCGGCAGAGCGACTTCCAGGAGGAGATGCTCACGGCCCGCGCCCGGGTGAGAGTCGAGGAGGTCGCCCTCTCGCTGCGGTCCGCGGCCAAGATGAGCCCGGCCGACGCCGCTGCGGAGGTCAACAAGCATCAGGTCGAGATGCTGGAGGCCGCCCGCGCCCACGCGGACCTCGTGCGCTGGCGGGCCTTCACCACCGCGATCGAGAAGCTCGAGGACGAGGGCAGCCGCGCAGTCCTGACCGATGTGCGCGATCTGTTCGGGCTCACCGTCATCCAGGACGACCTGGCGTGGTTCCTGCTGGGCGGCATGATCTCCTCGCAGCGCGGACGCCAGATCGGCTCGGACGTGCGTCGCCTGCTGTGGCGTCTGCGTCCCCATGTCCTGGACCTCGTCGCCGCCTTCGACATCCGCCCGGGCCACGTGCGGGCGCCGATCGCCCTCGGCGGCGAGCAGGAGCGTCAGGACGAGGCCGCTGCCTACTTCCGAGCCCAGCGCGCCAGCTCGGACGCACCGATCAGCGAGAAGGTCCTGCGCGACGCGGAGAAGAAGGCCCGCCGCGCCGCGAAGAAGGGCTGACCGGGCCCTCCGGTCCGCCGGCCCCCCCCTGACCCGCCGGTCCTCTGATCCGCAGGGCCCTGACCCAGGGGTCTGCGGATCAGAGGACCGGCGAGTGGAGGGCACCCTGCGATCGTCACGGCGAGCGCAGGGTGCCCTCCACGTGGGCGCTCGCTCCCTCTGGTGCCCGGCGATCGTAGACTGTGGGGGCCGAGGCGGCTCGCCCGCTCTCCGGCGCCGGCAACCGCCGGTGCTCCTGTGCCCTCGTGATGAACGGACCCGATCCCGCGATGACCGCTGACGCCCTCCACCCTGAGACCGCCGCACCGGACAGCCGGTCCGGGGACGTCGACACCGTCGAGAATGCCGCCTCGACCCCTGATCAGGCTCAGCCGTTCGCCGAGCTCGGCCTCAAGGACGACGAGTACGCGAGCATCCGCGACATCCTGGGCCGCCGCCCCACCAACGCGGAGCTGGCCATGTACTCGGTGATGTGGTCGGAGCACTGCTCGTACAAGTCCTCCAAGAAGCACCTGAGCACCTTCGGCAAGCACACCACGGAGAAGATGCGCGAGAAGCTCCTGGTGGGGATGGGCGAGAACGCGGGCGTCGTCGACATCGGCGACGGCTGGGCGGTGACCTTCAAGGTCGAGTCCCACAACCACCCCTCCTATGTGGAGCCCTACCAGGGTGCCGCGACCGGAGTGGGCGGCATCGTGCGCGACATCATCGCTATGGGCGCCCGCCCCGTCGCCGTCATGGATCAGCTGCGCTTCGGCGCGATCGACCACCCCGACACCGCGCGCGTGGTCCATGGCGTGGTCTCCGGCGTGGGCGGCTACGGCAACTCCCTCGGCCTGCCCAATATCGGCGGCGAGACGGTCTTCGACGCCGCCTACCAGACCAATCCCCTGGTCAACGCCCTCGCCATCGGCGTCCTGCGTCACGAGGACATCCACCTCGCCTCCGCCACCGGCGCCGGGAACAAGGTGATCCTGTTCGGTGCGCGCACCGGCGGGGACGGCATCGGCGGCGCCTCGATCCTCGCCTCGGAGACGTTCGACGAGGACGGCCCCGTCAAGCGCCCCAGCGTCCAGGTGGGCGACCCCTTCATGGAGAAGGTCCTCATCGAGTGCTGCCTCGAGCTGTACGCGGCGCACACCGTCGAGGGCATCCAGGATCTCGGCGCGGCAGGCATCTCCTGCGCCACCAGCGAGCTGGCCGCCAACGGCAATTCCGGAATGCACATCCACCTCGAGAACGTGCTGCTGCGCGACCCCACCCTGAACGCCGGCGAGATCCTCATGAGCGAGTCGCAGGAGCGCATGATGGCCGTGGTCAGCCCCGAGAAGCTCGCCGAGTTCGAGGCGATCGTGGACAAGTGGGACGTCGAGGCCTCCGTGATCGGCGAGGTCACCGGGGACGGCCGCCTCACCATCGACCACGACGGGCACCGCATCGTCGACGTCGACCCCTCGACCGTCGCGATCGACGGCCCGGTCTACGACCGTCCCTACGCCCGGCCCGACTGGCAGGACGCCCTGCAGGCCGACCGCGCCGAGGCGCTCCCCCGGCCCGAGGGCGCCGAGGATCTCGCGCGCGCCCTGCGTGAGCTCATCGCCTCCCCGAACCTGGCCTCGAAGGGGTGGATCACCGACCAGTTCGACCGATACGTCGGCGGGAACACCGCGCTCGCGATGCCCGACGACGCCGGCGTGCTGCGGGTGGACGAGGAGACCGGCCGCGGGGTCGCCCTCGCGACGGACGCCAACGGCCGATACACCAAGCTCGACCCCCGCACCGGCGCCCAGCTCGCCCTGGCCGAGGCCTACCGCAACGTGGCCACCTCTGGCGCCGTGCCGCTGGCGATCTCCGACTGCCTGAACTTCGGCTCCCCGGAGGATCCGGGCCCGATGTGGCAGCTGGTCGAGGCGATCGGCGGTCTCGCCGAGGCCTGCGAGACCCTCGGGGTACCCGTCACCGGCGGCAACGTCTCCCTGTACAACTCCACCGGCGAGCCCGGGAAGATCGATTCGGCGATCCACCCCACCCCCGTGGTCGGCGTGCTGGGCGTCTTCGACGACGTCGCCTGCCGCGTCCCCTCGGGCTGGCAGGGCGAAGGCCTCTCGGTGGTCCTGCTGGGCACCACCCGCGAGGAGCTCTCCGGCTCCGCCTGGGCCGACGTGATCCACCGCCACCTCGGCGGAATGCCGCCCCAGGTGGACCTCGAGGCCGAGCGCTCCCTCGCCCGGGTGCTCATCGCCGCTGCCCAGGAGGGCGTGGCCGCGGCCGCGCACGACCTGTCCGAGGGCGGCCTCGCCCAGGCACTCGTCGAGTCGACCACCCGCTTCGGCACCGGCGCACAGGTCGACCTCGACCCGCTGCTCGAGCGCGACGGCGTGGACCTCGCCTCCGCCCTGTTCTCGGAGTCCCAGGCCCGAGCGCTCGTCGCCGTCCCGGCCGAGCAGGCCGCGCGCCTGGAGGCGCTGTGCACCGAGCACGGCGTGCCGCACCTGGTGATCGGCACCAGCGGCGCGGACACCCTGGACATCCAGGGAGTCGGCGCGTTCGCCGTCTCCGAGCTGCGCACGCTGCGCGAGGGCACCCTGCCCCGCTACTTCGCCTGAGCCCCTGCTCGGGCCGGCCCACAGCGGACCGGCCCGAGCCGTCCGGCTTCCGGCTTCCGGGTTCCGGGTTCCGGGTTCCGGGTTCCGGGTTCCGGGTTCCGGGTTCCGGGTTCCGGGTTCCGGGTTCCGGGTTCCGGGTTCCGGGTTCCGGGTTCCGGGTTCCGGGTTCCGAGGGAAGGATCCTCCGATGGCGCGCGACCGCTACGGGCTGACCCCGCGCGACCGCCTGTCCCTGGACGCCGCCAAGCTCTACCACGCCGGCGGCCTCTCCCAGCAGGAGATCGCGCAGACCCTCCACGTCTCCCGGCCGACGGTCTCCAAGCTCGTCGCCACGGCTCGAGAGCGCGGCTTCGTGCGCACCCACGTCGCCGATCCCCGGGAGTCCGACGCCCCGCTGATCTCCGAGCTGCAGGAGCATTTCCGCCTCGCGGAGCTGCGCCTGGTGGTCCCCGTGGGCCGCGGCCCGATGGACAACCGCTATGCGCTCGGTTCCGGAGCCGCCGAGATGCTCGGCGCCCATCTCGCCTCGGGCGAGGACGTGCTGGGGTTCTGGTGGTCGGATGCGATCCACGCCGTCACCGAGGCGATGAGCCGCCAGCGCCTGCGGCCTCGTGCGCTGGTGCAGCTCAACGGCACGGATCCCGGGGTCGAGGTGGAGGCGGCGCTGGCGGCCTTCGCCGCTCGCTCCACGGTCCCGGTGCACTCCTATCCGTTCCCGATCCTGCACGACAGCGTCGCCTCGCGGCTCGAGGCCGAGAACGACCCGGCCACGCGCCAGGTGCTCACGCTCCGCGCCGAGTGCGCCGCCGTCGTGTTCGGCGCGGAGACTCCCGCCGCGGCGGCGATGCACAGGTCGCCGCTGCTCTCCGAGGAGGATCGCCGACACATCGAGGACCACGCCGTGGGGCAGATCTGCGGCCGGTTCATCGATGCCGAGGGGCGGATCGTCGCCCCGTCGCTGAGCCAGCGCACGCTCGGCCCCACTCTCTCCGATCTCCGGCGCCTGCGACGCACGGTCCTCGTCACCAGCGGCCTCGAGATGCTGCCGCTGATCCGGGCAGCCCTGGAGAACCGGTACGCGAACCATCTGGTGACGGACCTCGAGACGGCGACCGCCCTCGCTGACGCCCTCTGAGCCATCGCTGCCGGTCTCGGGCCGTCGCCCGCGCCCACTCCCCCGTCGGTCCCACGCCTCGGCCGCCGTCGTCGGACTCTTCGCCCGCCGCGCCTCACCTCACCTCGCCCTCGATCAGTATCGGCACATATGTGCCATCTTGCCGTTGCGCCCCTTCCGCTCCGGGACCTTCACTAGGGGTATCCGAACAAAGGAGTTGGAATGGATATCGCATCGTTGATCGACCACACGCTGCTCGCCCCCGACGCGACGGCGCAGCAGGTCAGCACCCTGTGCCAGGAGGCCACCGAGAACGGTTTCCTCACCGTGTGCGTCAGCCCCACCCGCGTGGCGCAGGCCGCCCAGGAGCTCTCGGGCCACACCACCCTGGTGTGCACCGTGGTCGGGTTCCCCTCCGGGGCGCAGCTGCCCTCCGTGAAGGCCGCCGAGACTGCCGCCGCCGTGGCGGACGGCGCCGACGAGATCGACATGGTGATCTCCCTCGGCGCGGTGAAGGACGGGGACTGGGATCGTGTGCGCGAAGACATCGCCGCCGTCGTCGCGGCCAGCGGCGATGCCCTGGTCAAGGTCATCCTCGAGACCGCGCTGCTGAGCGACGCCGAGATCACGGCGGCGTGCGAGGTCTCCGAGCAGGCAGGGGCCGACTTCGTGAAGACCTCGACCGGGTTCGCCTCCGGTGGCGCGAGCGTCGAGGCGGTCGCCGTCATGCGCGCCGCCGTCGGCGACCGCCTCGGGGTGAAGGCCTCCGGCGGCATCCGCGATGCAGAGACCCTCCGCGCGATGGTCGACGCCGGTGCCTCCCGCATCGGGGCCTCCGCCGGCTCCGCTCTGCTGGGACGGTGACCGCCATGAACACGATGCGCGACAACTCCGGCACCACCGCCGCCACCACCGCCACGCCCGACGGGGAGGTCGGCCTCCCGAACACCTCCTGGGGCGTGATCAAGGACCGCTCCCGCCAGCTGCGCGACGGGTACCTCGACCGCACCCCGACGTTCCAGTTCATCCTGCTGTCGATCTGCTTCCCCATGTGGGGCATGGCCGCCAGCATGAACGACATCCTCATCACCCAGTTCAAGGCCGTCTTCGAGCTCTCTGACTTCGCCTCCGCCTTCGTGCAGTCCGCCTTCTACGGCGGCTACTTCCTGATCGCGATCCCGGCCAGCCGGGTCATCCGGCGCACCAGCTACAAGACGGGCCTGCTGATCGGGCTGAGCGTCTACGTGCTGGGCTGCGTGCTGTTCTTCCCCGCCTCGCAGGTCGCCACCTATGCGGTGTTCCTCGGATCGCTGTTCTCGATCGCGATCGGCCTGTCCTTCCTGGAGACGTCCGCGAACACGTACTCCTCGATGATCGGCGAGCGCAGGAAGGCCACGCTGCGCCTGAACATCTCGCAGACCTTCACCGCCGTCGGCTTCCTGGGCGGCGCCGTGCTCGGCAAGTACCTGGTCTTCACGGACGGCGACGCGCTGCACGCACAGATCGCGAACGCCGCGACCGAGGCGGAGCGCGCCGCGATCACCTCGGAGGCCCTGGGGCGAACCTTGGATCCGTACAAAGTGATCCTGGTGCTGCTGCTGGTGCTCGTGGTGCTCATCGCGATCACCCAGTACCCGCATGCGAAGCCGTTGCGGGAGGACGCCTCCGAGGCCAAGGCTTCGCTCGGGGAGACCCTCGCCCACCTGCTGAAGAACCGCATGTTCTGCGCGGGCATCCTCACCCAGTTCCTGTACGTCGGGATGCAGACCGCCCTGTGGTCCTTCACCATCCGCCTGGCCATGGACCTGGACCCCTCGATCAACGAGCGCTCCGCCGCCTCGTACCTGATCGCCGGATTCATCGCCTTCTTCGCGGGCAAGTTCATCGCGAACTTCCTCATGACGAAGATCGACGAGGACCTCGTGCTCATCGGCTACGCGGCCCTGGGCATGCTCACCATCGTGTACATCGTCGCGGTTCCGAACTTCACCTCCGTGTACGCGGCGATCGTCGCCTCAGCGCTGCTCGGGCCCTGCTGGGCCACGATCTTCGCCCGCAATCTCGACGTCATCGAGGACAAGCGGTTCACCGAGACCGGCGGCGCGATCATCGTCATGTCGATCATCGGCGGTGCCTTCATCCCCGCCGTGCAGGGCCTGCTCTCCGACTCGCTGGGCTCGATGCGGGTCAGCTTCCTCGTGAACTTCTTCTGCTTCGGCGCGGTGCTGCTGTTCTTCGTCGCCCTGCGTCGGCGCAGCCTCGCACGACGCACCGCTGCGCGGGCCGACGCCACGGCCGGGACCACTGGCGACGCCCGGACCGAGGTGCGCTGAGATGGCGTTCACCCTGGACCTGCCCCGCGAGCTGTTCGGTGAGACCCCGCGCGTGGTGTGCGAGAGCCCGGAATGGACCGTCACCGCACGCCGGTATCGCACCGGCGTGGAGTCGCTGAGCATCCGCAACTCCCGCGGCCACGTGGAGGTGCTGCCCTTCCTGGGACAGATCATCTGGGACGCGGAGTTCGACGGGCAGTCCCTGCGGATGACGAGCATGTTCGAGGAGCCACGGAAGGTGGCGCGGATCGCGGAGACCTACGGGTGCTTCGCCTTCCACTCCGGGCTGCTGGCCGCGGGCTGCCCCTCCCCCGAGGACGACCACGAGCTGCACGGCGAGTTCGCCTGCGCGGACATGGACAGCGCCCACCTGGTGCTCACCGAGGACGCCGTCACGATCCGCTCCGTGCACGAGTACGTCAGGGGCTTCGGCCACCACTACCGCGCGACCCCGTCCGTCACCCTGCGCGCCGGATCCGCGCTGCTGGACATCGACCTGGAGGTCACCAACCTCTCGGCGTATGCGCCGATGCCGCTGCAGTACATGTGTCATCTGAACTACCGCTTCCTCGAGGGGGCGCAGATGTCGCAGTCGTTGCCGGAGGGCACCTTCCGCCTGCGCGAGAGCGTGCCGGCGCATGTCACCCCGACCCCCGTCTGGGAGCAGATCACGCAGAGGATCCGCAGCGGCGAGCTCGACGCGGACAGCCTCGTGGGCGCGGAGCAGTTCGATCCCGAGATCGTCTATTTCGCCGATGACCTCCCGGCCCACGGCGGCCCGCTGCGCTTCTCCCTGGCGAACACCGACGAGTTCGAGTTCGTCACGGAGTTCGACACCTCGCAGTTCCCCACCGCCACCCGCTGGATCCTGTCGAACCCGGACCAGCAGGTCGCCGCCTTCGCCCTGCCCGCGACCAGCAGACCCGAGGGCTTCCTGGCCGCCGAGCGGGCGGGCACACTGGTTCAGCTGCCCGCGGGCCGGAGCACACGATTTTCGGTGACCACCGGGCTGGTGGCCGCCTCCGAGAAAGAGAGCCACTGATATGCCGATCGCCGTCATCGGGTCCAACATGGTCGACCTGATCTCCTACATCCACCGCATGCCTGCCGAAGGGGAGACGGTGGAGGCGCCGGAGTTCCGCATGGGCTGCGGCGGCAAGGGAGCCAATCAGGCTGTCGCCGCCGCCCGCCTGGGTTCCGAGGTCGTGATGGTCTCCCGGGTGGGCAACGACGTCTTCGCCGACACCACGCTGGCGAACTTCGAACACAACGGGATCCGCACGGATCATGTGCTGCGCACCGACGCCACGTCCGGTGTCGCCCCGATCTTCGTGGACCCCGACTCTCACAACTCGATCATCATCGTCAAGGGCGCCAACGCGCTCCTGACCCCGCAGGACGTCGAAGCGGCGCGGGAGGACATCGCCCGCTGCGGGCTGATCGTGCTGCAGCTGGAGATCCCGTTGGAGACGGTGTACGCGGCGGTCGATCTCGGCGAGGAGCTGGGCATCCCGGTGCTGCTGAACCCGGCGCCGGCCTCTCCCGAGCTGGACCTGGCCCGGATCACCGGCGTGGACTTCCTGGTCCCCAACGAGTCCGAGCTCGAGCTGCTCACCGGCATGCCCGTCTCGAGCCTCGAGGACATCACCAAGGCGACCGATGTGCTGCTGACCGCCGGGATCAGCAATGTGATCGTCACCCTCGGGTCCCGTGGCGCCCTGTGGGCCCACGCCGGCGGCCAGGAGATCGTCGAGGCCCCGGCCGTCCGGGCGATCGACACCACCGGGGCGGGCGATGCCTTCATCGGCTGCTTCAGCACCACGTGGGTCCGTTCGGGCGATGTGCTGGACGCGATCCGGGCCGGCAGCGCCTATGCCTCGGACTCGGTCACGCGACCGGGCACCCAGACCTCCTACGCGTGGGCCGACGGCCTCGGGCCCACCGACTCCGCCTCGCAGAACGACTGACAACGCACGGGAACGGTCCCCGCCCCGGGGACAGCACGACATCGCCCGGGCTCGCTCAGACCTCGTCCATCCAGCGGATGAGGAAGGCAGCCATCTCGTCTCGCGGGACCCGGTTCCGCGGACGGAACGTGCTGTTCCCGTAGCCCCGCGAGATGCCGGTCTTCGCGAGCCATCCGATCGCCGTGGCGTAGCCGCTGGTCGATGAGACATCCGTGAACCGAGCGGCGTCCTGGGGAGACGCCGGCGGTGACCCCGCTGCGTGGTAGAGGAGCGAGGCGAGTCCGTCGCGACGGATTCCCTCCGTCGGGCGGAACGTCCCGTCCGTATAGCCGATGGTGATCCCCTTCGCCCGCGCCCAGCACACCTCCTTGTAGTACGAGGACCCGGTGGAGACGTCCGAGAACGGCGATGTCCTCGGGGGCGTGTAGGCGGGGGACCCCATCGCCCGGTAGATGAAGACCACCATATGGTCGCGCCGAGTGAGCTCATCAGGGTGGTACGTGGACCCTCCGTAGCCGTGGACCACCCCCTTGTTCACGAGATCGCCGATCTCCATGAAGAAGGCACGCCCCGGGGGGACGTCGGAGAACTTCGTGGGCAGGAAGCGGACATAGCGACCGTTCAGGGCAGACATCCCGAAGGAGAACGACTGCATGGTCCGGGGACCGTCGGTGAACGTCCCCCCTCGGGGTCGCCCCCAGGAGGCCTCCCACTGCATCGACGTGGGGCACGCATAGGCCGTGGAGCCGCCGCTCTCGTTGATCACGAGCCCCTTCGTCAGCACCGTCACGTTGTACTTTCCCGCGGTGTGGGCACTCTTGGCGACGGTGCCGAGTGCCGAGGAGCCGCCTGCCTTCTCGAAGGCCGTCAGGTGCTTCTTCCATCCGGAGTCCGCATAGCCCTGCGCCTCCTTGCGGACGGTGCCGAACTGCTTGTACAGGTTCAGCCCGGGGCACTCGGTGAAGTTCACGTCGCGGTGCCCCATGATCCGAGGCAGCGAGACCTTCTTGCCAGCGGGGAACCGTGTGCCGGTGCCGGGGGTCCAAGACACCTTCGCGGTCACCGAGCGCTGGAAGGTGCTCAGCAGCTTCCAGCCGGCGACCTTGCCGATGGCCTTGCGCCCGGCAGAGGGCAGCGTGGTCGAGGAGTAGTCCCCCAGCACGGAGATGCCGAACGTCCCGGTGTTGAACCCGTAGGCATGCGCACCGACGATATTCCGGTGCAGGCCCCCTCCGCGGCCCTCGAAGATCTGGCCGTACTTGTCCACGAGCATGTTGTAGCCGATGTCCGCCCAGCCCAACGTGCCCACGTGATACGCCTGGATCCCTCGGATGATCTGGGCGGACTGGCTCTTGGAGTAGGTGTTGGTGCCCGCCGTATGGTGGATGACCACAGCCTTGAGGTGATCGGCGCTGCTCGTGCCGCGCACCGAGGACTCCTTCGAGCCCCACTTCGCGCGCGACACGTACGCCGGCGCGCCCGATCCGAGCTTCGGGGTGACCGGGTTCTTCGCCGCCGCCGTCGCCGTCGCGGACATGGTGCTCAGCTGCGTGTTCTGCGAGATCGTCGCCTCCGGGCCGGAGAGCAGGGCCGTCTCGTCATCGTCCGGTGCCGGCGAGGTCGTGACCGCATGCGCGATCAGAGCCTCTGTGGCATCCGCTCCGTCGACCTCTGCGCGGAGACGCAGGGCCGTGACCGGTCCGATCCATCCGACCTCGGTGCCCGCGGCCCCCTCCCCCGTCTCCGGGTCCTCTGCGGTATCCAGCGGGATCCACTCCGACCACTCCCCGTCCGGGTCCAGACCCTGCACCTGCACCTGCGGGACGTCGGCGTCGACAGGCCAGGTCACTCCGACCATCGTGGCGGGCTGATCGGGAATCTCCCGAGCAGCGGTGCCGTCGAGATCTATCAGATCCGCGTCCGCGAGCGGGATGTCCACCACGCGGGTCTCGCCATCGGCCACGGCGGGATCGGCAACGGCCGGCGCTGCGACCAGCACGGACCCGATCGTGGGGAGGGCGGCCGCGGCGGCGGAGGCTGCGAGCACGGCACGCCGCGACGGCCTTCGAGCGCGTTCGTGCGCCGGGAGACCGGACACGTCGTCCCCCGACGGCACGGTCGTGAGGCTCGGTGAGGTGGACGCGTCGGCGCCCGGTGCGGGATCGACTCTTCGCGTGGACATGGACTGCTCCGGTTCTCCGAGGACGGCTGAGGAGTCCGGGACAGAAGGGACAGCACCTGCCGAGGCACGCACTGCGCGCGAAGGGGCTTCGTCGCCCGATCGCCCGCCAGCGGGCTCCGGGCCCACCGTAACGCGCTCGCCGTGACCGCTTCGTGGGGTTCGGTCACGATCGAGCGACGGTCACGTCGCTGCACATGCCGCAACGCCGAGGGCGGGTTGCCGGGATCTCTCCCGGCAACCCGCCCTCGGCGTGGTGCTCGTGCTGCGGATCAGGTGCGGCAGCATCGTGTGCTGTCCCGGCCCGCGAGCAAGGCGTCGATCAGGCCTCGTCGGCCTCGTCGGCGGACGGCTTCGCATTGACGAAGCCGGCGGTCTCGGCGGCCTCGGCGGTGCGGAACCAGACCTCGGCGACCGTGCGGTCGTACCAGGGCGACTCGGGGGTGTGGAACTTCATCGAGTCCTCGTTGCCCTTGATGTCGAAGCCCTCGGGCGGGGTGTCGCCCTTGTAGGAATCCTCGCCGAAGGGAGCGGTGCTCTCCTCGGTCGCGGTCTCCGCTGCGGCGTCGGACGCCGAAGCACCCTTGGCGGCGCCCTCAGCCTCCTTCACCACGGACTGCTTCGCGGAGAACTCCTCCTGGACGAGCTCGATGACTGCCATGGGGGCGTTGTCGCCCTTGCGGGGAGCCACCTTGGTGATGCGGGTGTAGCCGCCGGGACGCTCCGAGAAGGTCGGGGCGATCTCCTCGAACAGCGAGTAGACGACGCCGCGGTCGCGGACGACGCGCATGACGCGACGACGCGAGGCGAGGTCACCCTTCTTCGCGAACGTGACGAGACGCTCCGCGTAGGGACGCAGGCGCTTGGCCTTGGTCTCCGTGGTGGTGATCGCCTTGTGGCGGAACAGCTCGGTGGCGAGGCCGGCGAGGATCATCCGCTCGTGCGCGGGGGATCCGCCGAGGCGCGCACCCTTGGTGGGGGTAGGCATGGTCGTTCTCCTAGTTAAAGATAAAGGTCAGTACTGGTCGCCGAAGTCGTCGGAGTAGGACTCCAGGGCGGACGGGTCGAACCCGGCCGGGGAATCCTTCAGCGACAGTCCGAGATCGGCGAGCTTCGCCTTGACCTCGTCGATGGACTTCTGCCCGAAGTTGCGGATGTCGAGCAGATCGGCCTCGGAACGGGCGGTCAGCTCACCGACGGTGTGCACACCCTCGCGCATGAGGCAGTTGTACGACCGCACCGTGAGGTTGAGGTCGTTGATCGGCAGCGCCAGATCGGCGGCGAGAGCCTGATCGGTCGGCGACGGGCCGATCTCGATGCCCTCCGCCTCCTGGTTCAGCTCGTGAGCCAGACCGAACAGCTCGACCAGCGTCTTGCCGGCCGACGCCATGGCGTCACGCGGGCTGATGGCCGGCTTGGCCTCGACGTCGACGATGAGCTTGTCGAAGTCGGTGCGCTGCTCGACACGAGTCGCCTCGACCTTGTAGGTCACCTTGAGGACCGGCGAGTAGATCGAGTCGATCGGGACACGACCGATCTCTCCGTCGAGGGCCTTGTTCTGCGAGGCCGAGACGTAGCCACGACCGCGCTCGACGATCAGCTCGATCTCCAGACGGCCCTTCTCGTTCAGGGTCGCGATGTGGAGGTCGGGGTTGTGGATCTCGACGCCGGCCGGCGGGGTGATGTCGGCGGCGGTCACGCGACCGGCTTCCTCACGGCGCAGGTACATCACGACGGGCTCGTCGTTCTCCGAGGAGACGACGAGGTTCTTGATGTTGAGGATGACCTCGGTGATGTCCTCCTTGACGCCGGGGACGGTGCTGAACTCGTGCAGCACGCCGTCGATGCGGATCGAGGTGACCGCAGCTCCGGGGATCGAGGACAGCAGGGTGCGACGCAGGGAGTTGCCGAGGGTGTAGCCGAAGCCCGGCTCGAGCGGCTCGATGACGAACCGGGAGCGGTTGTCCGACACGACCTCTTCGGTCAGCGTGGGGCGCTGTGCAATGAGCACTGTGGATCCTTTCTGCGAGCGTCCGCCATATGACGCTCAGAAGGGGGCGGTGGGCCTAGAGGATGGGTGATGTCCAGGGGCGCCGGGCACGGCCTGAGCCGGCCCGGCACCTGGGTCGGCCGTCCGGAGCAGGATCCGAGATCCCGAGACGGCCGACGACGATCAGACGCGGCGGCGCTTGGCCGGGCGGGTGCCGTTGTGCGGCTGCGGGGTGACGTCCTGGATCGAGCCGACCTCGAGGCCGGTCGCGGTCAGCGAGCGGATCGCGGTCTCGCGACCGGAGCCCGGGCCCTTGACGAAGACGTCGACCTTCTTCATGCCGTGCTCCTGCGCCTGACGCGCGGCCGACTCAGCGGCCATCTGCGCGGCGTACGGGGTCGACTTGCGCGAGCCCTTGAAGCCGACCTGCCCGGCCGAAGCCCAGGAGATGACGGCGCCGGTCGGGTCCGTGATGGACACGATCGTGTTGTTGAACGTGCTCTTGATGTGAGCCTGACCGTTGACGATGTTCTTCTTGTCCTTGCGGCGCGGCTTGCGCGCAGCGGCCTGACGGGTCTTGGTTGCCATACGGCGGAACTCCTCTGGTGGGTATCGGGTGCGCCGGATCCCTCAACGGCGCGAAGTGACTGCGGCCTCGGAAGGGCTCGCGGTCCGACGGCGGATGCCGTGGGTCAGCGAGTCTTCTTCTTGCCGGCGACGGTGCGCTTGGGGCCCTTACGGGTACGCGCGTTGGTCTTCGTGCGCTGTCCGTGGACCGGCAGGCCGCGGCGGTGACGCAGGCCCTGGTAGCTGCCGATCTCGACCTTGCGGCGGATGTCAGCGGCGACCTCACGACGCAGATCACCCTCGATCCGGTAGTTCTCCTCGATGTGGTCGCGGAGCTTGACGAGCTCGTCGTCCGTCAGCTCGCGCACGCGCGTGTCGCCGGAGACGCCGGTCGCAGCCAGCGTCTCGAGGGCGCGGGTGCGTCCCATGCCGAAGATGTACGTCAGGGCGACTTCGAGGCGCTTTTCGCGCGGAAGGTCTACTCCCACCAGACGTGCCATGTGCAGATTCTCCTACTGTCTCGGAGGCCTGATCCGATACCTCGTCCGGTTCTGTTGCCAGGACGCCGCAGCCTCCGCGCTGCGGGTGGCCGGCCCGAGGGCCGGTGGTGTCGGTTCTTCTGTTGTCTGTCCGAATGATCGGACGGTGCCCCAGTGGGGCTGCCACCTCGAGGGTGGCCGTCACGGCTGTTGCCGGGATGGGCGGAGTGCTCCGCTCAGCCCTGGCGCTGCTTGTGACGCGGGTTCGAGCAGATGACCATGACACGCGAGTGGCGACGAATCACCTTGCAGTTGTCACAGATCGGCTTGACGCTCGGCTTGACCTTCATAGCTTTCCTTCTCCCGGGACGATCACTTGTAGCGGTACACGATGCGGCCGCGGTCGAGGTCGTAGGGGCTCAGCTCGACGACCACTCGGTCCTCGGGAAGGATACGGATGTAGTGCTGGCGCATCTTCCCGGAGATGTGCGCGAGCACCTTGTGCCCGTTGTCGAGCTCCACGCGGAAACGCGCATTCGCGAGCGCCTCCGTGATGACGCCCTCGACTTCGATCACGCCGTCCTTCTTCGCCATGCCTCCCCAATCTCTCGCCTCCGGCGAGCCGGTGGCCGAGTTCCGCATTCGATGAATACTCAGTCCATGCACACCGACCGTCGGGTGACGGTACGGTGGTCGACGTGGGTGACGCCGGAGCGCGTCGTCCGCGCGACAGGACGGACCGGCGAAACCGGCCGACGCACTGCACGACGGGACTGCAGACTGCACACGACGAAGACGTCGCGCACGGAGCACACCCAGTCGTCGAGCTTACACGGACTCCCCGGGAACGGCCACGCTCCCCGGGATGACGCCGATCACGTCACCTGCACAGGGACGGCTGACCCTCCCGATCCGGCGCGACGGACTCAGCGGCCCGCGGCGTCCAGGGGATCCGGAGCGGCGGTGACCCCGCGCAGCGCGAGCTCGGCGGCGCCGCCGTCCCCCGCGGTCAGCACCAGCAGCCCGGCATCGGTCACGGCGACCGAGTGCTCGCTGTGGGCTGCCCTGCCGCCGGCCGTGGCGCGCACGGTCCAGTCGTCGTCCTCGAGCTCCCAGGCCCCGGGGCCCTGGATGAGCATCGGCTCGATCGCGAGGCACATGCCCGTACGGACCTTCGGCCCGCGGGAGCGCGTGCGGTAGTTCATGACGTCCGGGGCCTGGTGCATCGCGGTGCCGATGCCATGGCCCCCGAAGCCCTCGAGGTGCGAGAGGGACTCCCCCGCCGCTTCGGAGACGTAGTCCTCGATCGCCGCACCGACCTCGCCGACCCGCTGCGCGGTCGCGAGGGCGGCGATGCCGGCCCACATCGCCTCGCGCGTGGTGCGCACGAGGTCCTCGTCCGCCACGGAGCGCGGCGTTCCCACGATGTGGGTGCGCGCCGCGTCGGAGTGCCTTCCGTCGATGATCAGACCGCCGTCGATGGAGACGATGTCGCCCTCATGGAGCGGCTGGTCATCAGGGATGCCGTGGACCACGACGTCGTTGACGCTGATGCACACCGTGGCCGGGTACCCCTGGTAGCCCAGGAAGTTCGGCGTCGCGCCCTCGTCACGGATCATCTCGTGGGCGAGCCGATCCAGCTCGTTCGTGGTGATGCCGGGACGGATGCTCTGCTCGAGCAGGTCGTGCACGCGGTGCAGCAGGTACCCGCTGCGCCGCATCACCAGGATCTGCTCGGGCGTCTTCAGCTCCACCCGCTCCGAGAGGATGCTCATCGTGCTGCGAGCGCCTCCTGCAGCGCAGCGGTCACCTCGTCGATGGAGGCCATGCCGTCCACGCGGCGCACGAGGCCGCGGCCGTCGTAGACATCGATCAGCGGGGCGGTCTGCTCGGCGTAGACGTCGAGGCGGCGACGGATGGTCTCCTCGGTGTCGTCGCTGCGGCCCTGCTCCTCACCACGGGCGACGAGCCGTGCCACGACGGCCTCGGTCTCGACCTCGAGCAGGAGCACGGCGTCGAGCGTGGTCCCCAGCTCGGTCAGCACGCCGTCGAGAGCGTCCACCTGGTCCAGGGTGCGGGGGTAGCCATCCAGCAGGAAGCCGGCCTGGGCGTCGTCCTCGGCCAGGCGCGAGCGCACCATGTCGTTGGTGACCGAGTCGGGGACGTACTCCCCCTTGTCCATGTAGGACTTCGCGAGCACACCGAGCTCGGTCTCCTGGGACACGTTCGCGCGGAAGATGTCACCGGTCGAGATCGCCGGGATCGACAGCGACTCCGCGAGACGCACGGCCTGGGTGCCCTTGCCGGCGCCGGGAGGACCGACGATCAGCAGTCGGCGGGCAGAACCGGCCGGAGCCCGGGTGCTGGCGGAATCGGTCGAGAGGTCGGGGCTGGTCACCGAAGAATCCCTTCATAGTGGTGCTGCTGGAGCTTCGCATCGATCTGCTTCACGGTGTCGAGGCCGACGCCGATGATGATCAGCAGCGACACACCGCCCAACGGGAAGTTCTGCGAGGCGCCGAGGTAGGTCAGGGCGAGCAGGGGCATCAGCGAGATCACCGCGAGGTACATCGCGCCGGGGGTCTGGATCCGGTTGATCACGTAGCGCAGGTAGCGCTCGGTGGGCTTGCCCGCCCGCACGTTGGGCACGAACCCGCCGTACTTCTTCATGTTGTCGGCGATCTCCTCCGCGTTGAAGGTGATCGACACGTAGAAGAACGCGAAGAACACGATCAACGTGACGTAGACCAGGGCGTAGATCCAGGAGAAGGACGCACCGCCCATCACGAGGTGCTGGTTGACCCACTGCACCCACCCGGCCTCGGGGTCCCCGAAGGACGCGGCCATCTGCGGCAGCGAGAGGATCGAGGAGGCGAAGATGACGGGGATGACGCCGGCCTGGTTGACCTTGACCGGGATGTAGGTCGAGGTGCCGCCGTACATGCGGCGACCCACCATGCGCTTCGCGTACTGCACCGGGATCCGGCGCTGCGACTGCTCGACGAAGACGACACCGATCATGACCACGAGGGCCACGAGGATGACGAGGCCGAAGGTCATCCAGCCCTGGAGCTCGAAGACCTGACTCATGGCGCCCGGGAACGAGGCGGCGATCGACGTGAAGATCATCAGCGACATGCCGTTGCCGATGCCGCGTTCGGTGATCATCTCGCCCATGAACATGATCAGCACGGTGCCGACGGTCATGGCGAGCACCATCAGCAGGAGCGCGGGGATCGACTGATCCGGCACCAGCGTGAGGTTGCAGCCCACGAAGAACTGACCCGAGCGCACCAGCGTGATGATCGTGGTCGCCTGGAGCACGCCCAGACCGATCGTCAGGTAGCGCGTGTACTGGGTGAGCTTGGCCGTCCCCGAGGCGCCCTCCTTGTGGAGGGCCTCGAAGCGAGGGATCACGACGCGCAGCAGCTGCACGATGATCGAGGCGGTGATGTAGGGCATGACGCCCAATGAGAAGACGGAGAGCTGCAGCAGTGCGCCGCCGGAGAACATGTTGATCATGCCCATCGCGGAGGCGCCTTGTCCCGACATCGACTGCTCGGAGCACATCATCACGTTGGTGTAGTCGAATCCCGGGGTCGGGATGAAGACGCCAAGTCGATAGATGGCGAGCAGGCCGAGGGTGAAGAAGATCTTCGCCCTCAGCTCGGGGGTGCGCAGCGCGCGCACGAACGAGTTCACCAGTTTCCCTCCTGGAGGTCCGGGGACAGGACCGTAGGACGTCCCGGTCCGTCCGGCTGTCGCGGAAGTCCCGCGACGTGTCGGACCAGCCCCGGTATGACGACGGGGCACCGCAGCACAGATTATTCTGCGCCGCGGTGCCCCGTCAAAAGAGACTCACGCGGTGGTGACGGAACCGCCGGCCGCCGCGATCTTCTTCTCCGCCGAAGCGGAGAACTTCTGTGCAGTGATGTCGAGCTTGACGCTGACCTCACCGGTGCCCAGCACCTTGACGGGCTGGTTCTTGCGCACGGCGCCCTGGGCGACGAGATCCTCGACCGTGACAGTGCCACCCTCGGGGAACAGCTCCTGCAGGGCCGACAGGTTCACGACCTGGTACTCGACGCGGAAGGGATTGGTGAAACCGCGCAGCTTCGGGAGGCGCATATGCATAGGCATCTGCCCACCCTCGAAGCCGAGGCGCACCGTGTTGCGGGCCTTGGTGCCCTTGGTGCCACGTCCGGCGGTCTTGCCCTTGGAGGCCTCACCACGACCGACGCGGGTGCGCGCGGTCTTGGAACCCGGCGCGGGGCGCAGGTCGTGAAGCTTCAGGGGGTTCTGGTTGGAATCAGTCATGAGAGTCAGTCCACCTCTTCGAACGTCACCAGGTGCGTGACGGTGCGGACCATGCCGCGGATCTCAGGGCGATCTTCCTTCACCACCGTGTCACCGATGCGCTTGAGGCCGAGGCCTCGCAGGGTGGCGCGCTGGCTCTGGCTACCGCCGATGTCGGAACGAACCTGGGTCACCTTGATCTGCATCAGGCACCCACCTTCGCGGCCCGGGCAGCTGCGCGGCCCTCGGCCTGTGCCCGGAGCAGTGCCGCCGGGGCGACGTGCTCGACCGAGAGGCCACGACGTGCTGCCACGGCCTCCGGCTCCTCGAGCTGCTTCAGGGCATCGACGGTCGCCCGCACGATGTTGATCTGGTTCGTCGAGCCGAGCGACTTGGAGAGCACATCGTGCACTCCGGCGCACTCGAGCACGGCGCGAACCGGACCGCCGGCGATCACACCGGTACCCGGGGCGGCCGGACGGAGCAGGACGACGCCTGCTGCATCCTCACCCTGGACCGGGTGCACGACGGTGCCCTGGATGCGGGGAACGCGGAAGAAGTTCTTCTTCGCTTCCTCGACACCCTTGGCGATCGCCGCGGGCACCTCCTTGGCCTTGCCGTAGCCGACGCCCACGGTGCCGTCGCCGTCACCCACCACCACAAGGGCGGTGAAGGAGAAACGACGGCCGCCCTTGACGACCTTCGACACGCGGTTGATGCTCACGACGCGCTCGAGGAAGGCCGACTTCTCGGCTTCCTGTCCGCGCCCGCGGCCACCCTGACGGCCACCGCGGTCGTTGCCGCCCTGACGGGCGCCGCGATCGGTGTTGTTGGTGGTGGAATTGTCGTCCCGCCGGCCGGAGGCCGCGGGACCGTTGTTCCGCTGCTGTGCAGCCATATTCAGATCCTCTTCTCGTCCTGTGTCCGGGGGGCGGTCACAGCGCCAGGCCTGCTTCGCGAGCGCCATCTGCGATGGCGGCCACGCGACCGTGGTACTTGTTGCCGCCGCGATCGAACACGACGGAGTCGATCCCGGCCGCCTTGGCGCGCTCGGCGACAAGTGCACCGACGGTGCGAGCCTTGTCCGCCTTGGGCGCCTCGGAGCCGCGCAGGTCGGCCTCCATGGTCGATGCCGACGCGATGGTCTTGCCCAGCGCGTCGTCGACGACCTGGACGAAGACGTGACGCGACGAGCGGGTGACCACCAGGCGCGGACGCAGGGCGGTGCCGACGACGCGACGACGGACACGCAGGTGACGACGGCCGCGCGAGCGCAGCTTGCTGCCGCGGTTGCCCTTGGTGTGCTTGAGTGCGTAACCCATGATCACTTACCAGCCTTTCCGGCCTTGCGCACCACGACTTCGTCCGCGTACCGCACGCCCTTGCCCTTGTAGGGCTCCGGCTTACGGATCTTGCGGATGTTCGCGGCGACCTCGCCCACCTGCTGCTTGTCGATGCCGGCGACCGAGAACTTGGTCGGCGACTCGACGGAGAAGGTGATGCCCTGAGGCGCCTTCACCGAGACGGGGTGGGAGAAGCCGAGGGCGAACTCGAGGTCGGTGCCCTTCGCGGTCACACGGTAGCCCGTGCCCACGATCTCCAGCTTCTTGGTGTAGCCCTCGGTGACACCGAGGACCATGTTGTTGATGAGCGTGCGGGTCAGGCCGTGGAGCGACCTGCTCTCGCGCTCGTCGTCGGGGCGGCTGACCACGATGGAGCCGTCCTCACCGCGCTCGACGGTGATGGGCTCGGGCACGTGGTGCTTGAGCTCGCCCTTGGGACCGGTCACCTTGACGGTGCGATCCTCGATGGTGACGTTCTGGACAGTGGCCGGTACTGCAACCGGCAGGCGTCCGATGCGGGACATAGTAGTTAGTCTCCTCTCCCGCTCACCAGATGTAGGCGAGGACTTCCCCACCCACACCCTTCTTGGCTGCCTGCTTGTCGGTCAGAAGGCCGGAGGACGTGGACAGGATCGCCACGCCCAGTCCGCCGAGGACCTTGGGCAGGTTGGTGGACTTCGCGTACACACGCAGGCCCGGCTTCGAGATGCGACGAATCCCGGAGATGGCACGCTCACGGCTGTCCGCGTACTTGAGCTCGAGGACGAGCTTGCTGCCCACCTCGGCCTCTTCCTCGGTCCAGCCGAGGATGTAGCCCTCTGCCTTCAGGATGTCCGCAATGCGGGCCTTCAACTTCGAGTACGGCATGGACGCGGTCTCGTGGTACGCCCCTGAGGCGTTACGGATCCGCGTCAGCATGTCCGCGATCGGGTCGGTCATGGTCATGTCTGTTGCTTCTTCCTCACCTGGTTTCCCTCGGCATCATTGCTGTGCCTCGGGACCTCTGGCGGTAGTCCTTACCAGCTGCTCTTGGTCACGCCGGGGAGCTCACCGCGGTGAGCCATCTCGCGAAGGCAGACTCGGCAGAGTCCGAACTTGCGATACACGGAGTGCGGACGACCGCAGCGCTGGCACCGGGTGTAGCCGCGCACAGCGAACTTGGGCTTGCGCTCCGACTTCTTGATCAGGGCTGTCTTCGCCATATCAGTTCTCCTTGAAGGGGAAGCCGAGCAGCTTGAGCAGCGCGCGTCCCTCGTCGTCGGTCTTCGCCGTGGTCACGACCGTGATGTCCATACCGCGGACGCGATCGATCTTGTCCTGGTCGATCTCGTGGAACATGACCTGCTCCGTGAGACCGAAGGTGTAGTTGCCGTTGCCGTCGAAGTGCTTCGGCGACAGTCCACGGAAATCGCGGATACGCGGCAGCGCGGTCGACAGCAGACGGTCCAGGAACTCCCACATGCGAGCGTTGCGCAGTGTGACGTGCGCACCGATCGGCATGCCTTCACGCAGCTTGAACTGCGCGATGGACTTGCGAGCCTTGGTGACCTGCGGCTTCTGGCCGGTGATGGCTGCGAGGTCGCGGATGGCGCCGTCGATGACCTTGGAGTCGCGGGCGGCGTCGCCGACACCCATGTTCACGACGATCTTGGTCACTCCGGGCACCAGCATGACGTTCTCGTAACCGAACTGCTCGGTCAGCTCCGTCTTGATGGTGTCGTTGTACTTCGTCTTCAGACGCGGGGTGGGCGTCTGGGTAGCGGTCTCGCTCATCAGATGTCCTTCCCGGAGCGCTTCGCGAAGCGGACACGCACCTGCTTGGAGCGGCCGTTCTCGAGCTCGACGGTCTCGACGCGGTACCCGACCTTGGTCGGCTTGTTGTCCTCAGGATCGACCAGAGCCACGTTCGAGACGTGCAGGGAGGCCTCGCGCTGCTCGATGCCGCCCGCGCCCCCCGCCTGGTTCGGCTTGAGGTGGTGCGTGCGCCGGTTGATGCCCTCGACGAGGACGCGCCCCGTGTCGGGGAACACCTGGAGCACACGACCCTGCTTGCCCTTGTCGCCGGCCTCGAGCCCGCGCGCGGCGAGCTTGTCGCCGTCGCTCGAGCGACCGGTGATGACCTGGACGAGATCGCCCTTCTTGATCTTCATCTTTGCCATATCACAGCACCTCCGGTGCCAGCGAGATGATCTTCATGAAGCGCTTGTCGCGCAGCTCGCGACCGACAGGGCCGAAGATGCGCGTACCGCGCGGCTCGCCGTCGGCCTTGAGGATCACCGCTGCGTTCTCGTCGAAGCGGATGTAGGACCCGTCGGCACGCCGACGCTCCTTGGACGTGCGGACGACGACCGCCTTGATGACGTCGCCCTTCTTGACGTTGCCACCGGGGATGGCGTCCTTGACGGTCGCCACGATGGTGTCCCCGATGCTGGCGTAACGGCGACCGGAGCCACCGAGAACGCGGATGCACAGAATCTCCTTGGCACCCGTGTTGTCGGCGACCTTCAGTCGCGACTCCTGCTGAATCACTCGTTCTCCTATCGTCTCACCGGTTCTCTTCCGCCCCGCGGGAGCGGGACGACCGAGCCTTGCGGAACGGAATGTGGACCATGCCCGGCATCGTCCCTGGTCACAGCATGGACCGGGGGCGTCACCGACGACGGGCCCCGGGCACCAAAAAGCCCTCAGCCGGACTCACGCACTAGCATGGGGAACGCAGAACGTTCGCTTCTCGTGCAAGGTCTCCGACGAGGAGGGATCTGGTGGTACCGGATCCTGTCACGGACTCCAGCTCCCGGGCACCCAGGGGCGCTCAGGGACAGTCGTCCGGCAACTGCTCAAGACTACGCGCTACCACGTGGCGGTGTCACCCTGCGAGGGGCATCAACCTGGTGTGTGCTTGCTCTCGTGACGGCCGAGATGACACAGGAGGAGCGCCTTAGACTCTGTCCATGATCGACATCGACGTCGCACGGCGACTCAAGGACGCAGGCCTCCCCTGGGAGCCCGCGGACGGGGACCTCTTCATGATCGACACCGAGCAGATGCGCGACAAGGCGTTCATGCTCTCCTCCATGGTGATCGAGCGCGGGCCAGGACTGGCCGGCGGACAGGTGTTCCGGTTCAACGGCACCACGGAATGGGCGCTGGACTCGATCGAGCAGCACGAGGCGCTGTGGATTCCGCGGGAGGACCAACTGCGCGCAGCACTGGGCACCGCGTTCCGCGGGCTCCGGCGGGAGGAGGACGGGGTCTTCACCGTCGTCCTCTCCCCCGCTGGTGGCGCAGCGCTCCGTGAGATCCGTGCCCCGCAGGCGGAGGATGCCTACGCCAGGGCGCTGCTCGTGCACCTGACGCACCCCAGCTGAATCGTCCCGGTTCACGCACCTGCTGAGTCGTCCCGCCTCGCGCACCGTGGGCGAGAGATGCTCCGGGACGACCGAAGGGCCGGTCCTCCCCGTGGGGAGAACCGGCCCTTCGGACGATCCTGATGCGGTCACGAGGACCGCGGGATCACTTGGCTCGCTCGGTGACCTCGACCAGACGCCACCGCTTGGAGGCGGACATCGGGCGGGTCTCCATGAGGACGACACGGTCGCCGATACCGGCGGTGTTCTCCTCGTCGTGGGCCTTGAACTTGCTGGTCTTGGTCGTGACCTTGCCGTACCGAGCGTGCTTCACACGCTCCTCGACCTCGACGACGATCGTCTTCTCCATCTTGTCGGAGACCACGAAGCCGCGAACGGTCTTGCGGTAGGGACGCTCGCTGGAGGACGCGTGCGCGCCTTCCTTGTCGAGCTCCTCGACGGCCGGGGTCTCGGCCTGGGTGTTCTCAGTCATCTCTGTTCCTCGCTTCGCGGTCACTCGGCGCTGCCGGGCGCCTGACGGATGCCCAGCTCGCGCTCGCGCAGGATCGTGTAGATCCGTGCGATGTCCTTCTTGACGGACCGCAGGCGGCCGGAGCTCTCGAGCTGTCCGGTGGCCGACTGGAAACGAAGCTTGAACAGCTCGTCCTTGGCCTTCGCCAGCTCCTCGACCAGCTTCGGATCGTCCAGCTTGTCGATTTCTTCGGCGGTGAGCTTGGTCGCTGCCATCAGATGTCACCACCCTCTCGGCTCAGAATGCGGCACTTCATGGGGAGCTTGTGCATCGCCAGGCGCAGAGCCTCGCGAGCAACCTCCTCTTCGACGCCGGCGATCTCGAACATAACGCGTCCCGGCTTGATATTGGCGATCCACCACTCGACCGAACCCTTACCAGAGCCCATGCGGACCTCGGCAGGCTTCTTGGTGAGAGGACGATCGGGGTAGATGTTGATGAACACCTTGCCGCCACGCTTCATGTAGCGGGTCATGGCGATACGTGCAGCCTCGATCTGGCGGTTGGTGACGTAGGCAGGCGCGAGCGCCTGGATGCCGTAGTCGCCGAACGCGAGATCGGTGCCGCCCTTGGCCATGCCGCTGCGGGTCGGGTGGTGCTGCTTGCGGTGCTTGGTCCTGCGGGGGATCAGCATGTCGCTCAGGCCTCCGTTCCGGACTGCTGGACGGGAGCGGAAGCCGGCTGCTCGGCGGGAGCTGCGGCAGGAGCGGCAGTCTGTGCTGCGCCCTCCGTGCTGCCGTCCCGACGTGCGGTGGCGTTGCGCTCGTTACGACGGCCACGCGGGCGCTCTGCACGCGGGCCGCCCCGTCCGCCGGAGCGGGGACCCTGCGAGGCGGCCTGCTGGGCCGCGAGCTCCTTGGCGGTGACGTCGCCCTTGTAGATCCACACCTTCACGCCGATACGGCCGAAGGCGGTCTTGGCCTCGTAGAAGCCATAATCGATGTTCGCACGGAGGGTGTGCAGCGGCACGCGTCCCTCACGATAGAACTCGCTACGGCTCATCTCGGCGCCACCGAGGCGACCGGAGACGGCCACTCGGATGCCCTTCGCACCGGCGCGCTGCGCGGACTGCATGCCCTTGCGCATCGCACGGCGGAAGGAGACACGGGCGGCGAGCTGCTCGGCGATGCCCTGAGCGACCAGCTGGGAATCGGCCTCGGGGTTCTTGACCTCGAGGATGTTCAGCTGGATCTGCTTACCGGTGAGCTTCTCCAGCGCACCGCGCAGACGCTCGGCCTCCGCGCCACGACGCCCGATGACGATGCCCGGGCGGGCGGTGTGGAGGTCGACGCGCACACGATCACGGGTGCGCTCGATCTCGACCTTCGAGATACCGGCTCGCTCCATGCCCTTGGACATGAGCTCGCGGATCGCGACGTCTTCCTTCACGTAGTCGCGGTAGCGCTGACCCTCCTTGGAGGAATCAGCGAACCACCGGCTGCTGTGCTCCGTCGTGATCCCGAGACGGAACCCATTCGGATTGACCTTCTGGCCCATACGGGACTCCTTACTTCTTCACGGGAGCGACGACCACGGTGACGTGGCTGCTGCGCTTCTTGATCTGGAAGGCTCGACCCTGTGCACGCGGCTGGAACCGCTTCATGGTCGGGCCTTCGTCGACGAATGCGGCAGAGACGGCGAGTTCGCGCTCATCGAAGCGCTCCCCTGCCTGATCTGCCTTCACCCGCGCGTTGGCGATCGCGGACTCGACGAGCTTTCGGACGGGCTCACTGGCGGCCTGCGGGGCGAACCGCAGAATGTCCAGTGCCTCGGCCGTGCTCTTGCCACGAATCAGGTCCACAACGCGGCGAGCCTTCATGGGCGACATGCGGAGATGCCGCACCTGCGCCTTGGCTTCCATTGCTGTCCTGCTTTCTTCTGGGTGTCGGGACGTGCTGTCGTGCTGACCTCAGGTCAGCGGCGACGGCCCTTTCTGTCGTCCTTCTCGTGGCCCTTGAAAGTCCGCGTGGGAGCGAACTCGCCGAGCTTGTGGCCGACCATCGACTCGGTGATGAACACCGTGACGTGCTTGCGACCGTCGTGCACTGCGAAGGTGTGGCCGAGGAAGTCCGGTGTGACCACCGAACGACGCGACCAGGTCTTGATCAGATTCTTGGTGCCCTTCTCGTTCTGGACATCCACCTTCTTCTGAAGGTGGTCGTCCACGAAGGGGCCCTTGGCGATACTGCGAGGCATAGTTCCTGATTCTCCCTATCAGCGCTTCTTGCCGGACCGACGACGGCGCACGATGAGCTTGTCGCTCTCCTTGCCCGGTCGACGGGTACGGCCCTCGGGCTGACCCCAGGGCGACACCGGATGACGACCACCGGAGGTGCGGCCTTCGCCGCCACCATGGGGGTGATCCACGGGGTTCATGACGACGCCACGCACGTGAGGGCGCTTGCCCTTCCAGCGCATGCGGCCGGCCTTGCCCCAGTTGATGTTGGACTGCTCGGCGTTGCCGACCTCGCCGATGGTCGCGCGGCAGCGCGCATCGACGTTGCGGATCTCGCCGGACGGCATGCGCAGCTGCGCATACGGACCTTCCTTGGCGACCAGCTGCACGGAGCTGCCGGCGCTTCGGGCGATCTTCGCGCCGCCACCGGGGCGGAGCTCGATCGCGTGGAGGACGGTACCGAGCGGGATGTTGCGCAGCGGCAGGTTGTTGCCGGGCTTGATGTCCGACCCTGCGCCGTTCTCGATCCAGTCACCCTGACGCAGCTTGGCCGGGGCGAGGATGTACCGCTTCTCGCCGTCGACGTAGTGCAGCAGCGCGATGCGCGCGGTGCGGTTGGGGTCGTACTCGATGTGAGCGACCTTGGCGTTGACGCCGTCCTTGTCGTGGCGACGGAAGTCGATCACGCGGTAGGCACGCTTGTGGCCACCGCCCCGGTGACGGGAGGTGATGCGACCGTTGTTGTTACGGCCGCCTGACTTGGACAGCGGGCGGACCAGCGACTTCTCCGGCGTCGACCGGGTGACCTCGACGAAGTCGGCGCCACTCGAGAAACGACGACCGGGCGTGGTCGGCTTGCTCTTACGAATTGCCATGTGGGATTCCCTCAGACTCTCTTCGGCTCCTCGGATATCGGCCGCCTCAGGCGACCGACCCTCCGAAGATGTCGATGGCTCCGTCAGTCAGGGTGACGATGGCGCGCTTCGTGTCGTTGCGCTTGCCGGTCCCGAAGCGCGTACGGCGCGACTTGCCCTGACGGTTGATCGTGTTCACCGAGGAGACCTTGACGTCGAAAATCGATTCGACGGCGATCTTGATCTCGGTCTTGTTGGCGCGGGCGTCCACCAGGAAGGTGTACTTGCCGTTGTCCATCAGCCCGTAGCTCTTCTCGGAGACAACCGGGGCCAGCAGGACGTCGCGGGGATCCTTGTTCAGTGAGGTCACTTCGAGTCCTCCTCGTCCGTCGAGGACTCCTTGACCGCGTTCGCGAACCCGGCGGCCTTGGCGGCCTCCTCGGTCGCGAACCAGACCTCAGCCTTGGTACGTCCGTACCACGGGGAATCCTCGGTGTGGAACTTCATCGAGTCCTGGTTGCCCTTGATGGTGAAGCCCTCGGGAGCGGAGCCGTCGGCCACGGGGGCCGCCGAACCTGCACCGTAGGGAGCATCGTCCGCCGCAGCGGCCGGAGCGGCAGCAGCGGCCTTCGCCGTGGCGAAGGAGGAGGTGGGACGAGCCAGGGTTGCCTGGGCCACGAAGTCCTCGAGCGCACCGGAGGTGAAGACCACGTCGTCGGAACGCATGACGTCGTAGGTGTTCACCTGGTCCGCGTACAGGACGTGGGTGGCAGGCAGGTTGCGCGAGCTGAGCGCGCCCAGATCGTCGTCACGACGCACGACGACCAGCAGGTGCCGGCGGTCGGAGACGTAGGACAGGGTGACGCGCGCGGCCTTGGTGGACGCGACATCCCCGGTCAGCAGGGACGAGATCACGTGGATACGACCGTTGCGGGCCCGATCCGAGAGGGCTCCGCGCAGGGCGGCGGCCTTCATCTTCTTCGGGGTGCGCTGGCTGTAGTCGCGCGGCACGGGGCCGTGCACGACGCCACCACCGGCGAACTGCGGGGCGCGGAGGGAGCCCTGACGGGCACGACCGGTGCCCTTCTGCTTCCAGGGCTTCTTGCCGCCGCCACGCACCTCGGCGCGGGTCTTGGTCTTGTGGGTGCCCTGACGAGCGGCCGCCTGCTGGGCGACGACCACCTGGTGGATCAGGGGGACGCTGGTCTGCACGTCGAAGATCGACGCGGGCAGCTCGACGGTGCCGGACTTCTTACCGGCCGTATCGAGCACGTCGACAGTCAGATTCGCTGCCATCGGGCTCAGGCCTCCTTCGCGGGGCTCTTGACAGCCGAGCGGACGAGCACGAGGCCGCCCTTGGGGCCGGGAACGGCACCCTTGACGAGCACGAGGCCCTTCTCGACGTCGACCGCGTGAACGGTCAGGTTCTGGACACTGGTGCGGTCGCTGCCCATACGGCCAGCCATGCGCTGGCCCTTGAAGACGCGACCGGGGGTGGAGGCGCCACCGATGGAACCGGGCTTGCGGTGGTTGCGATGCGCACCATGGGAGGCGCCGACACCGGCGAACCCGTGGCGCTTCATGACGCCCGCGGTGCCCTTGCCCTTGGAGGTGCCGACGACGTCGACCTTCTGGCCGGACTCGAAGACCGACGCGTCGATCTCCTGTCCCAGCGAGTAGTCAGCGGCGTTGCCGGTGCGCAGCTCGACGAGGTGACGGCGAGGGGTCACGCCGGCCTTCTCGAAGTGGCCGCGGAGCGGGCCCGACACCTTGCGCGGATCGATCTGCCCGTAGGCGATCTGCACGGCGTCGTAGCCGTCGGTCTCGATGGACCGGATCTGGGTCACGACGTTGGCACCGGTCTGCACGACGGTCACGGGAACGAGCTTTCCGTTCTCGTCCCAGACCTGGGTCATGCCGAGCTTGGTGCCGAGCACGCCGGACACCGGACGGGCCTTCTGGCCGGTCAGTTCGTTGCTCATGTCCACCTGCCTCAGAGCTTGATCTCGATGTTGACATCCGCAGGCAGATCGAGGCGCATGAGCGAGTCCACAGCCTTGGGCGTGGGATCGACGATGTCGATCAGTCGCTTGTGCGTGCGCATCTCGAAATGCTCACGGGAGTCCTTGTACTTGTGGGGAGAACGGATCACACAGAACACGTTCTTCTCCGTCGGCAGCGGCACCGGGCCCACAACAGTCGCGCCCGCGCTGGTGACCGTGTCCACGATCTTGCGCGCAGAGGTGTCGATCACCTCGTGGTCGTACGACTTGAGCCGGATGCGGATCTTCTGTCCCGCCATGGCGTCCTGTCTCTCTTTCGTCTGGCATGGATACAACCGATCCCCGGTACCCGAGGACGGGCGTGTCGGCCTCTGCGGGGCACACGAGCCCAGCTTTCGGCCGCCGAGAATCGGCTGGTTCTGCAACTGTTCCCTCGTATCGATGCGCAATCTCTGCCAGAGGCAGAGTTCGCATCCTCGGGATGGACCTCATCCGGTGATCATTCGCCGCAGGTCGGAGACCTACGGAGAACGGAACCGGGCATGTCGGTCCGCGCAGACAACTCGTCTAGTCTGCCAGACGCCCCAGTACCCCACAAGAGGACCCCGGGTGCACCCGGTCACAGAACACGGTGAGACCGGTTGTCACCACTGCCCTTCCCTGTCCGCGCGGGAGCCCGCCCGGCCGGCCCGTGCGGGTCCGCACCGGCCGGCGCCGACCGGCACTGGCCCGCAGGGCCCAGCGCAGGCCCGCGCCGGCCCCTGGACGCCCCGGATCACTTGTTCGTGCTGGGACCGACCCCGCCCTGCAGCTGGCGCTGGAAGACCACGTACACCACGATCACCGGGATCACGGTGATCACCACCGAGGCGAACATCCCTCCCCAGTCGACCTTGTAGCCCTGCTGCGCCTGCAGGTTCACGAGCCCCTGGGCGAGCACGTAGTTGCGTCGGTCGGTGTTGAGGACCAAAGGCAGCAGGTATTGGTTCCACAAGCCCAGGAAGTTGAAGATGGCGAGCGAGGCGAGGCCCGGCTTCGCCATCGGCAGCATCACCTGGAAGAAGGTGCGGAAGTCGCCGGCGCCGTCGATGGCCGCCGCCTCGCCGATCTCCTCCGGCAGGCTCGCGAAGAACGAGTGCAGGAAGAACACCGTGAACGGCAGCGCGAAGGCGACATAGGACAGGGTCACCCCCACGAGCCCCATACGCCCCTCGAGCAGGCCCATGTTCCGCAGCACGAAGAACAGCGGGACCACCGCGAGGAAGATCGGGAACGTGAGGCCAGCGACCATTCCGAAGTAGATCACCCGGTTCCCGGGGAAGCGGTACCGGGCCAGGATGTACGCGCACATCGCGCCCAGCAGCATCACGATGATCAGCGCGGAGCCGACCACGATCAGCGTATTCGCGAAGTACTGGCCGATCTTGGCCTCGGTCCACGCCCGGGAGTAGTTCTCGAGCTGCGGCTCGGCCGGCAGGCCGAAGGGATCCGTGAGGATCTCCTGCGAGGTCTTGAACGAGGTGTAGACGGTCCACAGCAGGGGCAAGATCACCAGCAGCGCCCAGATGCTGAGGATGATGTGGTGGAGGGCCGAGTATCCCCGTCCCTCGCTGCTGCGGGGGCGGCTCGCGCGGCTCCCGCCGCGTCGTTGACCGGTGGCGGCGGCCTCGGCGGGCTGGTCCGCGTGCCCAGTGCCGGGACGCGTGGTGGTCGGGTTCATCGTTCGTCCTTCCGGGGTCGCCCGACGGTGATGACCAGGACGGCCACCAGCATCGTCACGATCGCCATGATCACGCCCATCGCGCTCGCCTCGCCGAAGCGGCCGTCGCGGAACGCGGTCTGGTACAGGTGCAGGGACACGACCTTCGTGCTGTTGCCGGTCCCTCCGTTGGGTGTCATCACAGAGATGAAGGTGAAGGCGTCCAGAGCGAAGATGCCGATGTAGACGACGGCGGTGGAGATGTTGTCCCGCACCATCGGGGCGACGACCTGGACAGCGGTGCGCAGCCGCCCGGCGCCGTCGATGCGAGCGGCCTCGAGGACCTCGGACGGGATCGACTTGATCGACGCGACGAACAGCACCATGTAGAAGCCGACGAAGGTCCAGATCATCGCGAAGGCCACCGCGGCCAGGGCGAAGCGCTGATCGCCGAGCCAGGCGTTGTGGATCTCAGGGACCGGCCCGAGCCCGAGCAGTCCGATGACCGCGTTGACGGCGCCCACCACGAGGTTGAGGAACCCGTTCAGCAGGCCACCACCGGGGTGGTAGATGAAGTTGAACAGGATGCCCGTGATGACGGCCGGAACGGCATAGGGGAAGAAGCTGATGACCCGATAGAACCCGGCGCCGCGGACACCACGCACTCCGCCCTGGGTGTTCCCGCCGATGGTCACCATGACCGCGAGCGCGAAGGAGAGCGTGATCGTGATCGTGGGCAGGATGACCAGGAGGATCAGGTTGTTGCGCAGCGACTTCCAGAAGACGGCGTCGCCGAAGATACGCTCGTAGTTGTCCAGTCCGATGAAGTCCATCGACGGGCTGAGGCCCGACCAGTTCGTCAGGGAGTAGTAGAACGACTGCAGGAACGGTGAGACGACGAACATCAGGTAGACGACGAGCGGAAGCCCCAGGAACACCAGGAAGAACAGCATCCGCTCCAGGGAGGGCCGACGACGGCGGCGGCGCACGACCGGAGTGGTCGTGGCCGCCGCCTCGTCGTGCCCGACGAAGGTATCGGGAGAGGTCATGAACCAGCCTTGAACTTCGTGATCGAGTCGTCCTCCCGAACGGCGTCGATCATGGCCTGCTGCTCCTCGGAGAGGGTTGCTGAATCGATGTCGCCCTTGAGGAACTTCGTCCAGCTGGTGATCGAGTCGGCGCCCAGGCCGTACCAATCGGAGAAGTTGTAGGTGAAGGTGTTGTCGCCTCCCGCAGTGATCATCGCGTTCACCGAGGCGAGCGCGGTGGAGCCGAAGCCGTCCTCGGGCACGGTGTCCTTGATGACTGAGGGGGCCTTGGTGAGCTCCGCGAAGTTCTTCGCCTGCTCCTTGGAGAGCATCACGCGCAGGAATTCGGCGCCGCCGGTGGGGTTCTCGCCACCGGAGGGGACGAAGTACTGCTCCGCCGCGGTGCCGTGGAAGGCCTCGTACGGCATCGTGCTGTCCGGGAGGGACGGGACCGGCGCGCCGGTCATGGCATAGCCCTCGGGCGTGACGTCGGCCTGCTCGTTCTCGATCCAGGAACCGGAGGGGTAGAACACCGATTTGCCCTGCACCCAGTTGGTCTGCGCATCGGTGTGCTTGATGCCTTCGCCGCCGGGCTCGAAGTAGCCGGCCTCGACGGCCGCGGCCACCGCATCGAACGCCTGGATGACGGCGTCCTGCTCAAACGCGCCCTCCTCGAGGTTGTCGATCTTCGTGAGCACCTCGGGGCCGCCCAGCTTGGCGGCCATGGACAGGGCCATCTCCTGGTAGTAGTTCGAGGCGTTCTGGCCGCCGTAGGAGAACAGGTAGCGTCCCTCCCCCTTGACCTCTTCTCCGAGGGTCATGAGGTCGTCCCAGGTCTCCGGGACCGTCCAGCCCTTCTCCTCGAACTCCTTGGCGGAGTACCAGAGTGCGAAGACCGTGTAGACGTAGTTCATCCCGAGGAACTTGCCGTCGAACATGCCTGGAGAGGTGACGCCGGGCAGCAGGTTCTCCTCGATCGTTCCCTCGCCGTCGACCATCGGGGCGGCGAGGAGATCGCCGAGGTCCGCGAGCTGGTCGATCAGCCCATCGATCGAGAGCTTCTGGGCGCCGGAGTTGTCGAAGACATCCGGCGGGGTGCCCCCGGCGAACTGGGGCTGGAGGTCGGGCTGGATGTTGACGGTCGCGTCGACGGTGACCTTGGACTCCGTGTAGATCTCCTCGTACTTCGTCCCAGCGTCCTCGGCATATTTGGTGCCATAGCCGCCATCGAAGATCACGGCCTTCACAGGCAGGGTCCCGTCCACACCCAGAGGGTTCTCCTCGGAGGTCTCCCCCTCGCCGGTGACGGAACCACCCCCCTCCTTCTCCTCCCCGCCACCGCCGCCACCGGCGCAGGCGGCGAGCATCGAGGCGCCGGCGCCTGCTCCCGCGATCGCCAGGAAGTGGCGGCGTGACGCACCGATCCGCTCGAGCGGAGTCATGTCATCAGCAGAAGTTCCCATCAGATTCCTCTTTCGTCTTCGTCGTCGAAAAGGCGGTGTCAACACTGACGTCGTCCCATCGGACGACTGCGTATTCACCCTACGTGGTGGACACTTCGAGTTCGGACACTTGACTGCCCCTCCCGGTCACGAGTCGATGACGAGTCGTAGGCGCAGAGGAGCCGGTCCGGGCCAGGCGACTCCCACGATTCGTCCGGCAGGCGCCCAGCAGGTTCCGGGTCTGCTGGATTACGGTGGGTCCATGACCCAGCCACGTCACCCCGCCTCGCCTCTGACCGCGCGCCTGTACGACTTGGAGTACCCGCGCTCACTCGGCGTCTACAGCACGTACCAAGAGGTGCAGGCTGTCGTCGACACCCTGGCGGACAACCACTTCCCCGTGCAGAGCACCTTGATCGTCGGCACGGACCTCAAGCTCATGGAGCGCGTCACCGGGCGGAAGACCTGGGGCCGCGTCGTCGGACAGGGCGCGCTCTCGGGCCTGTGGATGGGTTTGTTCCTGGGCCTGCTGCTGATGCTGATCACCCCGAGCAACCTCATGGTCGTGCTCACGAGCGTGCTGATGGGCATCGTGTTCTTCACGGTCTGGGCGCTCATCGGCTACGCCATGACCGGCGGCAAGCGCGACTTCACCTCGATGACCTCGACGATCCCGATGCAGTACGAGCTGCTGGTCGAGCACAAGCATGCCGACGAGGCGCGTCGCCTCCTCGTCGAGACCGGCGCCGCCCCGGCGGTCACGCCGCACTCCCCCAGCACCCAGCTGCCGGGCCACGGGGTCCCGAGCGGATATCCCGGCCCCTCACAGACCGGCCCGTCGCAGCCGAACGCCTCGTACGGGACACCGCCCGCCTACGGAGAGAACCAGTTCTCGCAGCACCGGCCGACGTCCGGCGCCCCCCAGGCTCCGTCCGCGCTGTCGAACTCACAGCGTCCGTCGCGTCCCACCTACGGGAAGCCGGTCGGCTCTGCGCCCCAGCCCGCCGCGAGCGACACGCCCTCCCGCAGCGGACGGCCCACCTTCGGTCGTCCCGCCGACGCAGCGCTCTACGAGGGCTCACCCACCCCGGGAGAGGCTCAGCGTCCTGAGCAGCGCGGGGACGACCAGAACACCGAGGGCAGAACCCGCTGAACGCTCCGCACAGGGCAACGGCCCCCGTCGGCATCGAAGGTGCCTGCCCTGTCGGCACCGGAGGTGCCTGACACCGACCGTGGCCGCCTCCGGCGCCTGGCCGGTCCCGAAAGGCCCCCGTCCGCTCGTTGAGCGGGCGGGGGCCTTTCGGGCACTGGGGCGTCGGCGCGCAGCAGCGTCACCGCCCTCCCTCACCGCATCCAGGCCGTGCGGCACAGACCTCTGTCGCACCAGACGGTCTGCAGGCGGTCTGCGGCACCGGGCGGTATGCGGGCGGAGCCCATGCCGGTCCCTGCACCTGTCTGTGCTGTCCGGGAACAGACGAAGGCCCCGACCCGGTGAACCCGGGTCGGGGCCTTCTGGCTGCTCAGCGTCCGCTCGGCGAACGCTTCACCGCTGCGGGGTCGCCCCCGCTGAGATCACTTGATGATCTTGGTGACGCGGCCTGAGCCCACGGTGCGGCCACCCTCACGGATGGCGAAGCCGAGGCCCTCCTCCATGGCGATCGGCTGGATCAGCTCGACCGTCATCTCGGTGTTGTCGCCGGGCATGACCATCTCGGTGCCCTCGGGCAGCTCGATGACGCCGGTGACGTCGGTGGTCCGGAAGTAGAACTGCGGACGGTAGTTCGAGTAGAACGGGTTGTGACGGCCACCCTCGTCCTTGGACAGGATGTAGACCTGGCCCTCGAAGTTCGTGTGCGGGGTGATGGTGCCGGGCTTGGCCACGACCTGGCCGCGCTCGACGTCCTCACGCTTGGTGCCACGAAGGAGGAGGCCGCAGTTCTCGCCGGCCCACGCCTCGTCCATCTGCTTGTGGAACATCTCGATGCCCGTGACGATCGTCTTCTGGGGCGCACGGATGCCGAGGATCTCGATCTCCGAGTTGATCGACAGCTTGCCGCGGTCGACCTTGCCGGTGACGACGGTGCCACGACCCTGGATCGTGAAGACGTCCTCGATCGGCATGAGGAAGGGCTGGTCGAGATCGCGGACGGGGTCCGGGATCTTCTCGTCCACAGCCTCCATGAGCTCTTCGATCTTCTTGACCCACTTCTCATCGCCCTCGAGGGCCTTGAGAGCGGAGACCTGGATGACGGGTGCATCCTCGTCGAAGCCCTGAGCGCCCAGCATCTCGCGGACCTCCATCTCGACGAGCTCGAGGATCTCCTCGTCGTCGACCATGTCGGACTTGTTGAGAGCTGCGAGCAGGTACGGAACGCCGACCTGCTTGGCGAGCAGGACGTGCTCACGGGTCTGAGCCATCGGGCCGTCGGTGGCGGCGACCACGAGGATCGCGCCGTCCATCTGCGCCGCGCCGGTGATCATGTTCTTGACGTAGTCGGCGTGACCGGGGGCATCGACGTGCGCGTAGTGGCGCTTGTCGGTCTCGTACTCGATGTGCGAGACGTTGATCGTGATGCCGCGCTGCTTCTCCTCGGGCGCGTTATCGATCGTGTCGAAGTCGCGCTTCTGGTTGATCTCGGGGAACTTGTCGTACAGAACCTTCGAGATCGCGGCGCTCAGCGTCGTCTTGCCATGGTCGACGTGACCGATGGTGCCGATGTTGACGTGCGGCTTGGTCCGCTCGAACTTGGCCTTGGCCATGATGGTGTCCTCCTAGGACTTCTAATCGTGGTACTTCTTGGATCGGGATCGGATCCCCTCCCGAGTGGGAAGGAGGCCGATGGAGAAGAGGGGGAACAGGAGAAGGATCCTACCTGCTCCCCCATGTCTCACTCGCCCCGGGTCTTGGCGACGATCTCCTCAGCAATGCTGGAGGGGACCTCCGCGTAGCTGTCGAACTGCATCGTGTACATCGCACGACCCTGGGTCTTGGACCGCAGGTCGCCGACGTATCCGAACATCTCGGACAGCGGGACGAGAGCACGGACGATCTTCGCTCCGCTCGCGTCCTCCATCGACTGGATCTGACCGCGCCGCGAGTTCAGATCGCCGATGACATCTCCCATGTACTCCTCCGGAGTGCGGACCTCGACGTCCATGAGCGGCTCGAGGATGACCGGCTGCGCCTTGCGCAGGGCTTCCTTGGCCGCCATGGAGCCGGCGATCTTGAACGCCATCTCCGAGGAGTCGACGTCATGGTAGGCGCCGTCAAGGAGCGAGGCCTTGACGTTGACCACCGGGTAACCGGCGAGGATGCCGGACTGCAGAGCAGTCTGGATGCCCGCGTCCACGCTCGGGATGTACTCGCGCGGGATGCGGCCGCCGGTGACCTTGTTCTCGAACTCGTAGAACACGCCGTCCTCGGCATCGGTCAGCGGACCGAAGGTGACCTGGATCTTCGCGAACTGGCCGGAGCCACCGGTCTGCTTCTTGTGGGTGAAGTCGTACTTCTCCACAGTCCGCTTGATCGTCTCGCGGTACGCCACCTGGGGCTTGCCGATGTTGGCCTCGACGTTGAACTCGCGACGCATGCGGTCGACGAGGATGTCGAGGTGCAGCTCGCCCATGCCCTTGATGACGGTCTGACCGGTCTCCTCGTCGAACTCGACCTGGAAGGTCGGGTCCTCCTTGGCGAGCTTCTGGATGGCGACGCCCAGCTTCTCCTGGTCACTCTTGGTCTTCGGCTCGATGGCCACCGAGATGACCGGCTCCGGGAAGCTCATGGACTCCAGCTGAACCGGGTTCGCCGGATCGGCGAGCGTGTCGCCCGTCGTGGTGTCCTTGAGACCGATGAAGGCGTAGATATGGCCCGCGAAGGCCTCCTCCACCGGGTTCTCCTTGTTGGAGTGCATCTGGAAGAGCTTGCCGACGCGCTCCTTCTTGCCGGTCGTGACGTTCAGGATCTGATCGCCCTGCTTCACCTGACCGGAGTAGACGCGCACGTAGGTCAGCGACCCGAAGAACGCATGCGCGGCGACCTTGAAGGCGAGCGCCGAGAAGGGCTCGTCCCAGTCGGGCTTACGGATGATCTCCGTGTCCTCGTCGCCCGGCTTGTGACCCACCATCGGGGGCACGTCGAGGGGCGAGGGAAGGTAGTCGACGACACCGTTGAGCATGAGCTGGACGCCCTTGTTCTTGAACGCGGTGCCGCAGAAGACCGGGTAGGCCTCCGAGTTGACGGTCAGTGCACGGATGCCGCTCTTGAGCTGCTCGAGGGTGAGGTCACCCTCCTCGAGGTATGCCTCCATGAGCTCCTCGGAGCTCTCGGCGACATCCTCGACCAGCTTGGCGCGGTACTCGTCGACCGTGTCCTGGAGGTCAGCGGGGATCGGGATCTCCCGCTGCCACTGGCCCAGGGACGGATCGCCCTTCTTCGAGTTGATCGCCGGCATGTCCTCTTCGAGGGTCTCGGGCCAGTCGAAGGCCTTCATCTCGACGAGGTCGACGATGCCGTTGAACTCGTGCTCTGCACCGATCGGGACCTGCATGACCAGCGGCTTCGCGCCGAGGCGGTCCTCGATCGTCTTCACGGTGAAGAAGAAGTCGGCGCCCAGCTTGTCCATCTTGTTGACGAAGCAGATGCGGGGCACGTCGTACTTGTCGGCCTGGCGCCAGACGGTCTCCGACTGGGGCTCCACGCCCTCCTTGCCGTCGAACACCGCGACAGCGCCATCGAGCACGCGCAGCGAGCGCTCCACCTCGACGGTGAAGTCGACGTGGCCGGGGGTGTCGATGATGTTGATCTGGCTGTCGTGCCAGTAGCAGGTCGTCGCGGCGGACGTGATGGTGATGCCGCGCTCCTTCTCCTGCTCCATCCAGTCCATCGTGCCGGCGCCGTCATGGGTCTCGCCCATCTTGTAGTTCACGCCGGTGTAGAAGAGGATGCGCTCGGTCGTCGTGGTTTTGCCGGCATCGATGTGAGCCATGATGCCGATATTGCGGACCTTGTTCAGATCGCTGAGCACTGCAAGTGCCACTGGCTTGTGCCTTTCTGGAGAACGGGAGCTGGTCGAGGTGCCGGAGGGCGGTCGGTGGGGCCTGCCCGGAGGGGAAGGCCCCACCGGAACTCACCAGCGGTAGTGCGCGAAGGCCCGGTTGGACTCGGCCATCTTGTGGGTGTCCTCGCGGCGCTTCACAGCGGCACCGAGGCCGTTGGACGCGTCGAGGATCTCGTTCATCAGACGCTCGGTCATCGTGTTCTCGCGACGGGCGCGCGAGTAGCTGACCAGCCAGCGCAGCGCCAGCGTGGTGGAGCGGCCCGGCTTGACCTCGATCGGGACCTGGTAGGTCGCGCCGCCGACTCGGCGGGAGCGGACCTCGAGGCTCGGACGGATGTTGTCCAGGGCCTTCTTCAGGGTGACGACCGGATCCTGGCCGTTCTTCTCACGGGCGCCCTCGAGCGCGCCGTAGACGATGCCCTCGGCGACGGTCTTCTTGCCGTCGAGGAGGATCTTGTTGATGAGCTGCGTGACGATCGGCGAACCGAAGACGGGGTCGACGGCCAGCGGGCGCTTGGGAGCGGGGCCCTTACGAGGCATTACTTCTTCTCCTTCTTGGCGCCGTAGAGCGAACGAGCCTGCTTGCGGCCCTTCACGGACTGGGTGTCGAGTGCGCCTCGGACGATCTTGTAGCGCACACCGGGGAGGTCCTTCACACGACCGCCGCGGACGAGCACGATGGAGTGCTCCTGGAGGTTGTGGCCCTCGCCGGGGATGTACGCGGTGACCTCGACGCCGGTGGAGAGGCGAACACGCGCGATCTTGCGCAGCGCGGAGTTCGGCTTCTTGGGGGTCTGGGTGTAGACGCGCGTGCAGACACCACGGCGCTGGGGCGAACCCTTGAGCGCGGGCGTCTTGGAGGAGGACGAACGAGCGTCCCGCCCCTTGCGCACCAACTGCTGAATAGTGGGCACAGCTTCTCTTCCTGTTCAGCCACCGGAGCTGTTGGCTCCGACGGATCAACTTCTTCGACCGCTCTCACGGCCGGCGACCCGATGCACCGTCCCCATGGCCCGGGAATATCGGCAGATCGACCCGCCCGTCAGGTGATGGCACCTGCCGGGCGTCCAGGAGGACCGTGATCGGTGCCCGTGGTCGGGGCCGGGCATGGCCGCCGGTTCCACATTCGGGCACACCGCGAGGATCCGCTCCTCGCGGGGGACGCCGTCCGCGGCCGCCCCGGAGGGCATTCGCGGATCTTGTCCCGGGTCACGACCAGAGGGCACTCCGGACGCACTCGCAGTCTACTGACGGCTGTGGTACGCGGTCAAAGCTTCTTCCACGTTCCGACGCAGATCACATGTCGGTCTGTGACGGCAGTCGCCCTGTCGTCGTGCTGCGAGCGCGGCCAGCGCCCTCCGCCCAGCACGACGCGAGCGCGCCGTGGAGATCCACGGCGCGCTCGACGCACTGGTCGGACGGGAGATCGACGCGCTGTGGAGCGCACCGCCGACGGGGAGATGAGCTCCGCTCAGCGGATGCCCAGCTGCGAGGTGCAGGACGGCCAGGCGCCCCAGCCCTGCCCGGCCTGGACCTTCTTGCCGATCGAGATCTGCTGCTCGCGGGTGGCCTGATGCGCCACCGGAGCATACTGGCCGCCGCCGAAGGCGAGCCAGGTCGACTTCGTGAACTGCAGACCGCCGGAGAATCCGTTGCCGGTGTTGATGGACCAGTTGCCACCGGCCTCGCACTGGGCGAGACGATCCCAGACGGAGCCGTCGGAGACCGACGGGGCACTGGCTGCGGGCTTCTTCTCCGGGGTGGAGTCACGCTCGGAGCTGCGCGAGCTGCTCTCCTTCTGCGTGCTCTTCTTCTCGGTCTTCTTCTCGGTCCGCTGCGAGGGAGCCTGCTCGGAGGACGAGGACTCGGACGTGGGCTCCGGTGCGGGCTCGGGCTTCGGGGCCGGCTTGGTGCCCTTGGTGATGACCTCGGTGACCGGCTTCTCGGCGACCTTCTCCGAGACCAGCTCGGACTCGGTGACCTTGCCGTCGACGGTCTTGTCCGTGAAGACCTTCTCCGTCGTGCCCTTCTTGCCCTCGGTGGTGGTCTTCGTGGTGCCCTCGAGCAGCTCGTCGTCCTTGACGGTCTTCGTCTCGAACGGCACGTCGACGGTCTCCGTGCGCTCGGCCTCGCGGATGCGCTGGACGGTGATGGTCGCGCCGTCCTCGAGGATCGAGTCGCGGTCGACGGAGGCCTTGTCGGTGTCCTCGATATCGCCGAGCACCTTCGTCATCGCGTCGTCGACGGTCAGCGCGGCGACCTCGAAGGTGTCCTGACCGTTCTGCCCGATGAAGGTGACGGTCTTGCGGGTGACCACGTCGATCTGCGCATCCTTCGCGCTGAGCTCGGTATCGGGGGCCGGAGACACGCTGGCGCCCTCGGCCTTGTAGTCGACGTCCTCCAGTGCGTCGGCGACCGTGTCACCGGTGGTGAGGACGCTCTGGTCCTCGCCGTCGACGGTGACCGTCACCGGGGTGCGGTGGATGATCTGGATGTCGAGACCGTCGGTGACCTGCGCCGCGAGGTCGGGGACGACGAGGTCCGTGTCCTTGAGCTCGACGCCCTGGGCCTCGAGCAGCTCGGCGACGGTGGGCTGCGAGAAGGTGCGGACCATCGTCTGCTGGCCGTACACGGTCAGGGCCGCCTCATTGGACATGGCGAAGGCGGTGCCACCGCCTCCTACACCGACGACGCACACTGCAGCTGCCGCGATGATCCACGGGGTCTTCTTCACTGTTCCACCTGTTCTTCTGCCGGCTTCCGGCAGGGCCATCCATCTCTGAGCACGAGTGCCCCGGAGACGGGGCCCGGCGTCCCGGTGCGAGCGCGCCTCCGGAACGGAGCGCAGCAGGGAAGGCCGCACAGGAATGCCAGATGCCATCGTTTCGCAGGGAGCGCCCGAGGTGAAGGGCAACGACGAGACCTTTGGGGCATACCCGAGAGGTCTTTACCCTCCCGTGAACATCCGGGTCGGTCAGGTCACTCCGGAGAGCGCGTAGAGCCCCGATCGTGGCGGTCGCCACGGGCGTGCATCACGGAGACAGGTCACAGGTCCGGGAGCGGGGCGGGGTCCTGCTCGCGCAGCCGGTTCGCCGTCGGCCGTCCTCCGCTGATCCGTCCAGCAGGCGCTCCGACGGTGGCCGTCCGCACTCCCCCACCCCATGCGATGAGGGGCGGCCCCACCGAAGTGGGACCGCCCCTCATGGCGTTCACGTCGCGCCGACGCTCAGTGCGCGGGCGACGGGACGCTCAGCGACTCAGCGGAAATCCGTGCGGAACGGATCGGCGTAGTCGATGTCGTCCAGGTTGACCGCACCGGTCTGACCGAAGCCGGAGAAGTCCAGCTCGTCGTACCCGGGCACCTGGTACATCTGCGCCTTGGCCTCGTCGGTGGGCTCGACCGCGATGCGACGGAAACGGGACAGGCCCGTACCGGCCGGGATGAGCTTGCCGATGATGACGTTCTCCTTGAGCCCCATGAGCTGATCGCTCTTGCGGTTCAGGGCGGCTTCGGTGAGCACGCGGGTGGTCTCCTGGAAGGAGGCCGCCGACAGCCACGACTCGGTCGCGAGGGACGCCTTCGTGATGCCCATCAGCTCGGGACGACCCGAGGCCGGCTGGCCACCCTCGGAGAGGACCCGACGGTTCTCCCGCTCGAAGGACACGCGCTCGGCGAAGTCGCCGGGCAGCAGGTCGGTGTCACCGGACTCGATGATCGTCACGCGACGCAGCATCTGCCGCACGATGACCTCGATGTGCTTGGCGTGGATGTCCACACCCTGGCTGATGTACACCTTCTGCACCTCGTCCACCAGGTGCTGCTGCACCTTGCGGGGACCGAGGATCCGCAGGACCTGCTTCGGATCCACCGAGCCCTGGGTCAGCTGCTGGCCGACCTCGATGTGCTCGCCGGCCGAGACCAGCAGGGTCACGCGCTTGGACACCGTGTAGACGACCGGCTCGGAGCCGTCGTCGGGGGTGACCGTGAGGCGACGCTGCTTGTCGTTCTCCTCGATCTCCACGCGACCGGCGAACTCCGAGATCGGCGCGAAGCCGGCCGGGGTACGAGCCTCGAAGAGCTCCTGGATACGGGGCAGACCGTGGGTGATGTCGCCGTCCGCGCTCGCCACACCACCGGAGTGGAAGGTACGCATGGTCAGCTGGGTACCGGGCTCACCGATCGACTGGGCCGCGACGATGCCGACGGCCTCGCCGATGTCCACCAGCTGGCCGGTCGCGAGCGAACGGCCGTAGCAGTGGACACAGGTGCCGACTGCGGAGTCGCAGGTCAGCACGGAGCGGATCTTCACCTCGCGCACGCCGGCCTCGACGAGCTGCTCGAGGAGCACATCGCCCAGCTCCGAACCGGCCGGGGCCGCCTCGGTGCCGTCGGCGCCGACCGCCGCGGTGGCCAGGACACGCCCGTACACCGTGGACTCCGCGTGCTCGTGGGGACGCAGCACGCCGCCCTCCTCGACCGCGATCGGAAGGACCAGGCCCTTCGTCGTGCCGCAGTTCTCCTCGCGGACGATGACGTCCTGCGAGACGTCGACCAGACGACGGGTCAGGTAGCCCGACTGAGCGGTCTTCAGCGCGGTGTCCGCCAGCCCCTTGCGGGAGCCGTGCGACGCGATGAAGTACTCCAGGACCGAGAGCCCCTCCTTGTAGTTGGAGAGGATCGGGCGCGGGATGATCTCGCCCTTCGGGTTGGTCACCAGACCACGCATACCGGCGATCTGACGGACCTGCATCCAGTTGCCTCGCGCACCGGAGTCGACCATCCGGAAGATGGTGTTGGTCGAGTCGAAGTTCGCCCGCATGGCCTGATCGACCTCGTTGGTCGCCTCGGTCCAGATGTCGATGAGCTCGACATTTCGCTCGGTCTCGGAGATGAGACCGAGGTCGCGGTTCTCCTGAACCTGGGCGGCCCGGTTCTCGAAGCGCGCGATGATCTCCGGCTTGTTCGGAGGGGTCACGACGTCGGACAGCGCGAAGGACGCACCCGACCGGGTGGACCACGAGAAGCCGTACGCCTTCAGAGCGTCCAGCGACGCGGCCACCTGGCCCTTGTCGTAACGCTCTGCGAGCGTGTTGACGATGCCGCCCAGGCGCTTCTTGCCGACCTGGCCCTTCACGTAGGGGAAGTCCGGCGGCAGCGTCTCGTTGAAGTAGACGGTGCCCAGGGTGGTGGTGAGGTTGATCGGGTCACCCTCGGTCCAGCCCTCCGGGGCCTCCCAGTCGCTCGGCGGAACGATGTCCGTGAAGCGGATGCTCACCTCGGCGTTCAGATGCAGCTCACCACGGTCGTGGGCCATGATCGCCTCTGCCTCGGAGGCGAAGGTGCGACCCTTGCCGGCGACGTCCTCGCGGACCGTCGTGAGGTGGTACAGACCGATGATCATGTCCTGTGCGGGCATGGTCACGGGGCGACCGTCGGACGGCTTGAGGATGTTGTTGCTGGACAGCATCAGGATGCGCGCCTCGGCCTGGGCCTCTGCCGAGAGCGGCAGGTGCACAGCCATCTGGTCGCCGTCGAAGTCCGCGTTGAACGCGGCGCAGACGAGCGGGTGCAGGTGGATGGCCTTGCCCTCGACGAGCTGCGGCTCGAACGCCTGGATGCCCAGACGGTGCAGGGTGGGCGCACGGTTCAGCAGCACGGGGTGCTCGGTGATGACCTCTTCGAGGACGTCCCACACCTCGGGACGTGCACGCTCGACCATCCGCTTGGCGGCCTTGACGTTCTGGGCGTGGCTGAGCTCGACGAGACGCTTCATGACGAAGGGCTTGAACAGCTCCAGCGCCATGCCCTTGGGCAGGCCGCACTGGTGCAGACGCAGCTGCGGGCCGTTGACGATCACGGAACGCGCGGAGTAGTCCACGCGCTTGCCGAGCAGGTTCTGACGGAAACGCCCCTGCTTGCCCTTGAGCATGTCGGACAGCGACTTCAGCGGGCGGTTGCCCGGTCCGGTGACCGGACGACCCCGTCGGCCGTTGTCGAACAGCGAGTCGACCGACTCCTGCAGCATGCGCTTCTCGTTGTTCACGATGATCTCGGGCGCGCCGAGATCGAGCAGCCGCTTGAGACGGTTGTTGCGGTTGATCACACGGCGGTACAGGTCGTTGAGATCGGAGGTCGCGAAGCGGCCACCGTCCAGCTGCACCATCGGGCGCAGATCCGGCGGGATGACCGGGACGCAGTCCAGGACCATGCCGGCCGGCGAGTTCGTGGTGGACCGGAAGGCCGAGACGACCTTGAGGCGCTTGAGGGCTCGGGCCTTCTTCTGGCCCTTGCCGGTCGCGATGATCTCGCGCAGCGTGACGGCCTCGGCGTCGAGATCGAAGTCCAGCAGACGACGCTGGAGCGCCTCGGCGCCCATGCCGCCCTCGAAGTACGTGCCGTAGCGGAGCTTCATCGCGCGGTAGAGCTGCTCATCGCCCTCGAGGTCCGCGACCTTGAGCGACTTGAAGCGATCCCACACACGGGTGACGCGCTCGATCTCGGCGTCGTACTTCTTGCGGATCTGGGCCTGCTCGCGCTCGGAGGAGTCGCGGACCTTGCGCTTCGCGTCGGCCTTGGCACCCTCCTCCTCGAGCTGGGCGAGGTCCTTCTCGGCGGAGATCGCCCGCTGGTTCAGCGCGGCGTCCCGCTCGCTGGCGAGCTCCTTGGTCTCCAGGTCGAAACGCGCCTGGAGATCAGGCATGTCCTCGTGACGAGCCTGCTCGTCCACCGAGGTGATCATGTACGCGGCGAAGTAGATGATCTTCTCGAGATCCTTCGGCGCGAGGTCCAACAGGTAGCCGCGGCGGCTCGGCACGCCCTTGAAGTACCAGATGTGCGTGACGGGAGCGGCGAGCTCCACGTGGCCCATGCGCTCACGACGCACGGAGGACTTGGTGACCTCCACGCCGCAGCGCTCGCAGATGATGCCCTTGAAGCGCACGCGCTTGTACTTGCCGCAGTAGCACTCCCAGTCCCGGGTGGGGCCGAAGATGCGCTCGCAGAAGAGGCCGTCCATCTCGGGCTTCAGGGTGCGGTAGTTGATGGTCTCCGGCTTCTTGACCTCGCCGTGGGACCAGCCGCGGATGTCGTCGGCGGTGGCGAGGCCGATGCGCAGCTCGTCGAAGGTGTTGACGTCGATCACAGGTGTCCTTCTCTCGCTCGGAAGAGTGGTGTCTGAGGGAACGGGGGTCGAGGGCGGGGCTCAGTGCGAGGGGAACAGGGTCTGGCTGCTCCCCTCGCCCCGAGCCCGCGTCCCTCAGACCTCTTCGATGGAGCCGACGCCCTCGTGGGGTCGGCGGGACAGGTCGATGCCGAGCTCCTCCGCAGCGCGGAAGACCTCCTCATCGCCTTCCTGAACTTCCTGGGCCGTGCCGTCGGAGGAGAGGACCTCGACGTTCAGGCACAGGGACTGCATCTCCTTGAGGAGCACACGGAAGGATTCCGGGATGCCGGGCTCGGGGATGTTCTCGCCCTTGACGATGGCCTCGTAGACCTTCACGCGTCCGGCGATGTCGTCGGACTTGATCGTCAGGAGCTCCTGCAGGGCGTACGCGGCGCCGTAGGCCTCGAGGGCCCACACCTCCATCTCGCCGAAACGCTGGCCGCCGAACTGGGCCTTACCGCCCAGGGGCTGCTGCGTGATCATCGAGTAGGGGCCGGTCGAGCGCGCGTGCAGCTTGTCGTCCACCAGGTGGTGGAGCTTCAGGATGTACATGTAGCCCACGGAGATCGGCTCGGGCAGCGGCTCGCCGGAGCGGCCGTCGAACAGCTGCGCCTTGCCGTCCTCCTTGACCATCCGCACACCGTCCCGGTTGGGGCGGTGGTTGGCGATCAGACCGGTGACCTCCTCGGCCGAGAGGCCGTCGAAGACCGGGACGCCCACCGGGGTGCCGGGCTCGCCGTGCAGAGCGCCCTCAGGGAGCTCGGCGGCGTTCGGGTCGGTCGGATCGAGATCCCAGCCGGCCTTGGCGACCCACCCGAGGTGGGTCTCCATGACCTGGCCGATGTTCATACGACCGGGCACACCCATGGGGTTGAGGATGATGTCGACCGGGGTGCCGTCCTCGAGGAACGGCATGTCCTCGACCGGCAGGATCTTCGCGATGACGCCCTTGTTGCCGTGACGGCCGGCGAGCTTGTCACCATCGGTGATCTTGCGCTTCTGGGCCACGTAGACGCGGACCATGTCGTTGACACCGGTGGGGAGGATGTCGCCATCCTCCTCGTCGTTGAAGACCTGGACACCGATGACGGTGCCGGTCTCGCCGTGGGGGACTCGCAGCGAGGTGTCGCGCACCTCGCGGGCCTTCTCGCCGAAGATCGCGCGCAGCAGGCGCTCCTCCGGGGTCAGCTCGGTCTCGCCCTTGGGGGTGACCTTGCCGACCAGAATGTCGCCGGGGTTGACCTCGGCGCCGATGCGGATGATGCCGCGCTCGTCGAGATCGGCCAGCACGTCGTCGCCGACGTTCGGGATGTCCCGGGTGATCTCCTCGCGGCCCAGCTTGGTGTCGCGGGCGTCGACCTCGTGCTCCTCGATGTGGATCGAGGTGAGGACATCGTCCTGGACCAGGCGCGAGGACAGGATGATGCCGTCCTCGTAGTTGTGGCCTTCCCACGACATGAACGCGACCAGCAGGTTCTTGCCCATGGAGAGCTCGCCCTGGTCGGTCGACGGACCGTCGGCCAGGATGGACCCGACCTCGACGCGGTCGCCCTCGTCGAACAGCACGCGCTGGTTGTAGGAGTTGCCGGCGTTGGAGCGCTGGAACTTCCCGATCGGGTACGTCTGACGGGTGCCGTCGTCGGCCATCACCACGATGAGGTCGGCGGACAGCTCCTCGATGACGCCGGCCTTCGCCGAGACGACCACGTCGCCGGCGTCGACTGCTGCGCGGCGCTCCATGCCGGTGCCGACGAGCGGCATCTCGGCCTTGAGCAGCGGCACGGCCTGGCGCTGCATGTTCGAGCCCATCAGCGCACGGTTGGCGTCGTCGTGCTCGAGGAAGGGGATCATCGCGGTGGCGACGGAGACCATCTGACGTGCGGAGACGTCCATGTAGTCGACGTCGGCCGCATCGACCAGGTCCGGCTCGCCGCCGGTGAGGCGCACGAGCACCTGCTCCTCGACGAACCGGCCGTCCTCACCGATCTTGGCGTTGGCCTGAGCGATGACGTGGCGATCCTCGTCGTCCGCGGTGAGGTAGACGATCTCGTCGGTGACGAGGCCCTTGTCGACCTTGCGGTACGGCGTCTCGATGAAGCCGAAGGGGTTGATGCGGGCGAAAGTCGCCAGCGAACCGATCAGGCCGATGTTCGGACCCTCAGGGGTCTCGATCGGGCACATGCGGCCGTAGTGCGACGGGTGGACGTCACGGACCTCCATGCCGGCACGGTCGCGGGAGAGGCCGCCCGGGCCCAGCGCCGAGAGGCGACGCTTGTGCGTCAGGCCCGACAGCGGGTTGTTCTGGTCCATGAACTGCGACAGCTGGGAGGTTCCGAAGAACTCCTTGATCGCGGCGGTGACCGGTCGGATGTTGATCAGCGTCAGCGGGGTGATCGCCTCGACGTCCTGCGTGGTCATGCGCTCGCGGACGACGCGCTCCATGCGGGACAGGCCGGTGCGGACCTGGTTCTGGATCAGCTCGCCCACCGCGCGGATGCGACGGTTGCCGAAGTGGTCGATGTCGTCCGTCTCGACGCGGACGACCTTGCCGTCCTTGCTCGTGTACTCCGAGACGCCGTCATGCAGCGCGACGATGTACTTGATCGAGGCGACGATGTCCTCGAGGCGGAGGGTCGACTCGGACAGGCTACCCTCGAGACCGAGCTTCTTGCCGATCTTGTAGCGGCCGACCTTCGCGAGGTCGTAGCGCTTGGCGTTGAAGTAGAGGTTGTTCAGCATGGCCTCGCCCGCATCGCGCGTGGGCGGCTCGCCCGGACGCTGCTTGCGGTAGATGTCCATGAGGGCCTCGTCCTGCGAGGAGACGCGGTCCTTCTCGAGCGTGGAACGCATCGATTCGAACTCGCCGAACTCCTCGAGGATGTCCGAGTGGGACAGGCCCAGGGCCTGCAGCAGGGTCGTGACCGACTGCTTGCGCTTGCGATCGATGCGCACACCGACCTGATCGCGCTTGTCGACCTCGAACTCGAGCCACGCACCGCGCGAAGGGATCACCTTCGTGCTGAAGATGCGCTTGTCGCTGGTCTTGTCGATGCTCTCCTCGAAGTACACGCCCGGGGAGCGGACCAGCTGGGAGACCACGACACGCTCGGTGCCGTTGATGATGAACGTGCCCTTGTCGGTCATGAGCGGGAATTCGCCCATGAAGACCGTCTGGGTCTTGATCTCACCGGTCTCGTTGTTCATGAACTCGGCGATGACGTACATCGGAGCCGAGTAGGTGAGGTCCTTCTCCTTGCACTCCTCGACCGTGTACTTCGGGTCGTCGAAGGTGTGATCCCGGAAGGACAGCGACATGTTGCCGGCGAAGTCCTCGATCGGGGAGATCTCCTCGAGGATGTCTGCGAGACCGGAGGTCTGCGGGACATCCTCGCGCCCGTCGGAAGCGGCCTCCTCGGCACGCTCCTTCCAGCGCGAGTTGCCCAGCAACCAGTCGAACGAAGTGGTCTGCAGACTCAGCAGATCCGGTACGTCGATAGGGTCGCCGAGCTTCGCGAAGGTGACGCGAGGAGAGGCGGTACGAAGTGCGATGTCGGTGGTGCGATCGGTGCTCGAGGCAGCCAAGGGGGGTCCTTCCACAGGCCGATGACGGAATCCCAGGCGCGGCGAACACCCGTCAAGGGTTGTGGAGCAGGCAAAAATACTGTCAGGACAGCAGAACCCACGGGCGACGCACAGCGCAAGGACCGAGCATACACAAATACGCGGATGGACACAACAGTCGCGATGCGACGAGTCCATCCACGTCGGCCGATATATGCCTGGCGTAGAAGTCTTGCCGGTGCTTCCTGCCCGTCTGGCTCGACCGGTCCTCGCGAGCTCGGCTCAGCGGGACACATGCGGCAGGAACAGCTCCGTACGCCGAACAGGATGGCCGGTAATTCTTCCGGAGTCAAGCACTGGGGGGTCGCCCCGGGGTGTCACGGCACGTCGCAGCGCTGCTGACGCCCCTTCTCTCCACTGCTCGTGGAGTTTCCGCGGGCCACTCGACCTCGTCCTCGAGATCCTCGATCGGCGGCGCCGTCGGCCTCGGCGCCGCCGAACCGCTCCCCCGGATTCGGCGGAGCAGCCGACCTCGCGGATCGGAGCATCCGCTCCTGTCTTGCCCGGAACGTCGACGTGCACAGCTTGCGGCATAGGACACACCCTTCTGCAGCGCGCCGGGCCGTGCCGCGCGTCACGGCGGGGACTGCCCGGCCGCGGATGGGCGCCGGGGACAGCAGAAGGGCCGTCCCGCAGATGCGGGACGGCCCTTCAGGAGCAGTGCGACTGCCATCAGGTGAGGCGCTCACCGGGGCGAGCGCCGGAGATCACTTGACGGTGACGGTCGCGCCGGCCTCCTCGAGCTTCGCCTTGGCAGCCTCGGCGTCGTCCTTCTTGACAGCCTCGAGGACAGCCTTGGGGGCCTCGTCGACGAGCGCCTTGGCCTCCTTCAGACCGAGGGAGGTGAGGCCGCGCACCTCCTTGATGACAGCGATCTTCGCGGAGCCGGCGGACTCGAGAATGACGTCGAACTCGTCCTTCTCCTCCTCCTCGGCAGCCTCGCCACCGGCAGCGCCACCGGCAGCGGCGACGGCCACGGGGGCAGCAGCGGTGACGTCGAAGACGTCCTCGAACTGCTTCACGAACTCGGAGAGCTCGATGAGGGACATTTCCTTGAAAGCTTCGATGAGCTCGTCGTTGCTGAGCTTAGCCATGGTGGCGTTCCTTCCTATGGTCGGGACCTGAGTCCCTGCGGTATCGGCGGCGCACACGCGCCGGGTCTTGCAATCCGGTCGCCCACGTGGGGTCCCGGGGGACAGCGCTGAGGCCGTGAGGAGTGAGGCGGAGCCTCAGAACCTCAGGCTTCCTGCTTGGCCCGCAGCGCGTCCACGGTGCGTGCTGCCTTCGACAGCGGCGCCGCGAACGTGGCGGCGGCCTTGGACATCGATGCCTTCATGGCACCGGCGGCCTTGGCCAGCAGGACCTCGCGGGACTCGAGGTCCGCAAGCTTCTGGACGTCCTCCTTCGAGAGCGCGACGCCCTCGAAGTAACCGGACTTGAGCACGAGCTGCTCGTGGGTCTTGGCGAAGTCACGCAGGGCCTTGGCGGGCCCCACCGGCTCACCCTTGATGAACGCGATAGCGGTCGGACCGCTGAGCGTGCCATCGAAGGCGGTGATGCCGGCCTCGCGGGCGGCGATCTCCGTGAGCGTGTTCTTCACCACGGCGTAAGTGGTCTCGGAACCCAACGAGCGGCGAAGCTCCTTGAGATCCCCCACGCTGAGCCCGCGATACTCGGTGATGACAGCGGCGTCGGACTCGCGGAACAGGTCCGCGATCTCCGAGACGGCATCAACCTTTTCGGGGTTAGCCATGGCCCTCCTTCCAGAGGTCTCTCGCCACCGGGTGAAGAAGTCCTGGGCACAGGAAAGGCCTCGACACGCAAGTGTCGAGGCCTCGATCGCACGAGATCCCCATACCCCGGAGGGCACCGGCCGGGGCCGGACTGGGGCGACCGTGCAACAGTCGCTTCTTCACCTGCGCAGGCCATCCCTGACGGGATCTCTTCGGTCGCTCTCGGGGTCGAGCGCGACAACCGGCGGTCTTCGGTACGTCCAGAGTAGCCCAGGGCCGAGGTCCGGCGCCACGGCAGGAGCGGCGGTCTGCGTCACATCTCGCCGCTCGAGCACGGGGACGCCTCACCCGGAGGAGAGACGGGCCGCACTCCACGCCGCGGCGAGCTCTCCGACCGTGCCGAACCGCTCCGAACGCGCCGGTCGGGTCGCCCGGGCGATCACGTCGGCCGCATCCTCTCCCCCGCAGAACTGGGAGAGATCCTCCGTGAGCCCGGTCCCGAAGTGGTGCACCAGTCGCCCGAGGGTGAACACGGTGGTGCGTGCGTCCAGCGGAGCGCCCAGCTCGAACTCCTCGGGAGCCATGAAGCGGCTCGCTCCGAACATGCGCCCCATGTCGTTGGTGGAAGCGCCACAGCGGTAGGTGTCGAGGTCGATGAGGGTGAGCCGGCCAGAGGCGAGGTCCACCATGAGGCAGCCGTCGTAGAGGTCGCCGGCCACCCACCCGGCCGATTCCAGCGCGACGTGTGCGTCGAGCAGCTGGTCCAGGACCGCCAGCCGCAGCTCGGCGGACGCCGTGGCGAAGCGTCGGTACGGCGATGTCGGGTCCCCGCGCTGTACGGAGGGGACGCCGATCAGCTCGCCCGGCGCCCGGTCGTAGACGAGCGCAGGTCCGTCCGCCGTCTCGATCACCGTGCGCAGGCGGGCGAGGGCCGGATGGTCGACGCTGCGCGCGAGCTCCACGGCGGAGCGCAGCAGCCCGACGCGACCGGCGTGGTCGAGATACGGGACGGCGCCGCCCGGCGGTGGCGGTGCGTCGGTGCCCGCGGTCTTGACGAACAGATCACCCTGCTGGGTCCTGACCAGCCAGGAGACGTTGCCGGAGTCCTGGGTGAGGTGGTCGTACCGCGCGAGGATCTCCCCCGCCGACAGCACGAGGTCCTCGGCGGTCCGGTCGGTGCGTGTCAGCGAGAGCAGATCGGTCACCGGCCTACCGTAACCGGCGGTGGCGTGCCCTCCCCGCCGGACACGACGACGCCCCGCCCACCGTGAGGTGGACGGGGCGTCGGATGCACCGCCGGAGGCGACCGCCGAGGATCAGGCCTCGTCGGTGTCCTCGAGGAGGTTGCGCGTGCGGTTCACGTCGACCGGGATGCCCGGGCCCATGGTGGTGGACACGGTGATCTTCTCGATGTAGCGGCCCTTCGAGGAGGACGGCTTCAGACGGAGGATCTCGTCGAGCGCGGCGACGTAGTTCTCGGCCAGCTGCTGGTCGGAGAACGACACCTTGCCGACGAGGTAGTGCAGGTTGGCTGCACGGTCGGTGCGGAACTCGATCTTGCCGCCCTTGATGTCGGAGACAGCCTTGGCCGTGTCCATCGTGACGGTGCCGGTCTTCGGGTTCGGCATGAGGCCACGGGGGCCGAGCACGCGGCCGAGCTTGCCGACCTTGCCCATCAGGTTCGGCGTGGCCACTGCCGCGTCGAAGTCGGTCCAGCCGCCGGCGACCTTCTCGATGAGCTCGTCGTCGCCGACCTCGTCGGCGCCTGCCTCGAGAGCGGCCTCGGCCTGTGCACCCGTCGCGAAGACGATCACGCGGGCCGTCTTGCCGGTGCCGTTGGGCAGGTTGACGGTGCCGCGCACCATCTGATCCGCCTTGCGGGGATCGACGCCCAGGCTCATCGCGACCTCGACGGACGCGTCGAACTTCGCGGGAGAGGTCTTCTGCGCCAGTCGGAGAGCGTCCAGCGGCGAGTACGCGCGGCCCTCTTCGATCTTGGCAGCGCTGTCCTTGTAACCCTTGCTACGGAAACCCATATCGTCAGTCCTCCACCGTGATGCCCATGGAACGAGCGGTGCCGGCGACGATCTTCGACGCGGCCTCCATGTCGTTCGCGTTCAGATCAGGCATCTTCGTCTCCGCGATCTCGCGGACCTGAGCCTGGGTGACCTTGCCGACCTTGTCGGTGTGCGGCGTTGCGGAGCCCTTCTGAAGGCCGGCGGCCTTCTTGATGAGCTCTGCAGCCGGCGGGGTCTTCGTGATGAAGGTGAACGAGCGATCCTCGTAGACCGTGATCTCGACCGGGACGATGTTGCCACGCTGATCGGCGGTGCGATCGTTGTAGGCCTTCACGAACTCCATCATGTTCACGCCGGCAGCGCCGAGCGCGGGACCCACGGGCGGCGCAGGTGTGGCCTGGCCGGCCTGGATCTGGAGCTTGATGACGCTCGCGATCTTCTTCTTGGGAGCCATTGCTCTTCCTCATTCTGTCGTGGTTCGGGCGGAACTCATCATGCGTTCCTCCCACTGCAGGATCTCTTCCGCTCGGTGGCGGAAGGAGATCTGATGCGACGCTACCTGCACCTCGCGTCGGCGTCGACCGGGATCAGGGGTGATCCTGGTCGTATTCCCGCGGCCCGGAGGCCGTGGCGCCGATCAGTTCTGGGGGATCAGATCTTGGCGACCTGGTCGAAGGCGAGCTCGACGGGAGTCTCGCGGCCGAAGATCGACACGAGGACCTGCAGCTTCTGCGACTCCGTGTGGATCTCGGAGATCGAGGCGGGCATCGTCTCGAAGGGGCCGTCCATGACCGTGACGGATTCGCCGACCTGGAAGTCGGGCATCTTCTGCGCGGTCGACTTCGCCGGGGTGCCACCGGTGGAGCGCTTCTTCTCGGGCAGTCCGACCGACGGCTCCAGCATCGAGTAGATCTCGTCGAAGTTGAGCGGGGTGGGCTCGGTGGCGTTGCCGACGAACCCGGTCACACCCGGGGTGTCGCGCACGACGCGCCAGGACTCCGTGGTCAGATCCATGCGCACCAGCACGTAGCCGGGGATGCGCACGCGGCGGACGATCTTCTTCTGGCCGTTCTTGACCTCGGTCGCGTCCTCCATCGGGACCTGGACCTCGAAGATGAAGTCCTCCATGTCCTGAGTCTCGGTACGCGTCGCGAGCTGCGTCTTCACGCGGTTCTCGTGACCGGAGTAGGAGTGGATGACATACCACTCGCCGAGCGCGGAGCGCAGGTGCATCTTGAGCTGGAGGAGCGGGTCCTCCTCCTCGGACTCCTCGGAGTCGTCGGACTCCTCGGAATCAGCAGACTCCTCGGAATCTGCAGGCTCTTCGGAGTCGTCGGCCTCGACGGCGGCGGAATCGCCAGCCTCCGTGGTGGAGGGCTCCACGTCGTCAGCCTGCTCTGCGTCGTCGGCCTGCTCGACATCGTCCGTCTGCTCGACGTCATCGGCGCCCTCGAGGGAGCTGCCCTCGGCGCTCTGCGACTCGAGGTCGGACTCGGCACCCTCGGGTGCCGCGGTCTCGGCCTGGGGCGACGACGAGAACGACAGCGTGTCGTCGACGTCCTGGTAGGGCTCTTCGGGGGATGAGGTCTGATCGCTCATCAGCGGGAACCTGCCTTCCTGGCGGCTGTGGGACTGATCGGGCACGGTGCGGCGTACGACGGCACGGCCGGACTCAGAGTCCCGCGCCGGGATCCGTGAAGGCGATCCGGGACAGCCAGCTGAATCCGGCGTCGAGGCCGAAGATCAGCAGGATCATCACGATGACGAACGCGAGGACGATGGCCGAGTACGAGACCAGTTCCTTGCGGGTCGGGACGACGACCTTCCTGAGCTCCGCGATGACCTGGCGGACGAACAGACCGATGGCCAGGAACGGGTTTCGGGACCCGGTGCCCGGCGCGTCGCCGCTGGTGGGCGTCGACGGGGCGTTCTGGCTGGAGTTCACGTCTGAGCTGTCCGATCTCGTCGAGGTCAACCGCATCCGACCGGGCGAACCCGATCGGACCGGCAGGGCAGACAGGGCTCGAACCTGCAACCTGCGGTTTTGGAGACCGCTGCGCTACCAATTGCGCCACTGCCCTTCACGAGGGAGAACCCTCGAGAGGTTGATCTGCGGTGCCGTTGCCGACATCCGCGCTTCTGACCAGCGACCAGCATACAAGCCGTGGGGATCTGGTGCGAATCCGCTGGCGGCAGATCACATCGAATCCTTCACGGCCCCGGGACGCGCCCGATGCCGACCGGAGTCGAGGGTACCCCCTGCGGAACCATCCGGCGTCCGCACCGGACTCCCGCGAGACGCCGCGGGCCCCACCCAGCCCACCTGACCTCACGAGGTCCCACAAGGTCTCCCGAGTGAGCACGAGCTCTCCCGAGGTCGCACGAGGGGCCGATCGCTGCGCACGGGCGTCCGCTGGCGGGTCGTTCTGGCAGAGAGACGAGACCTCTGCCACGATAGGCGGGTGACCACCGACGACGCATCCCCCGCCACCAGCACCTCTCAGCCCGCCGCGCGCGCCCGCATCTCGGGCCGGATCGGCTCGATCGCGCCCTCCGCGACCCTCGCAGTCGACGCCACCGCGAAGGCTCTCAAGGCGGCCGGCCGTCCCGTGATCGGGTTCGGCGCCGGAGAGCCCGACTTCCCGACGCCGCAGCACATCGTCGACGCGGCGATCGAGGCCGCGTCCGTCCCGGCGAACCACCGCTACTCCGCCACCGGTGGTCTGCCGGAACTGCGACTGGCCCTCGCCGAGATGATCTCGGGCTCGACGGGGCTCACGATCGAGCCGACGCACGTGCTGGTCACCAACGGCGGCAAGCAGGCTGTCTACCAGACCTTCGCGACGCTGCTGGACCCGGGCGACGAGGTCTTGCTGCCGGCCCCGTACTGGACCACCTATCCCGAGGCGATCCGCCTGGCGGGGGCCACCGAGGTACCGGTCCTGGCCGGCGTCGATCAGGGCTATGTCCCCACGATCGAGCAGCTCGAGGCGGCGCGCACCGAACGCACCCGAGCGATCGTGATCTGCTCCCCCTCGAATCCGACCGGCGTCGTGCTCACGGCGGAGCAGCTGCGCGAGGTGGGCCGCTGGGCCCACGAGCACGGGATCTGGGTGGTCACCGACGAGATCTACCAGCACCTCACCTACGACGGAGTGCCGTTCACCTCGATCCTCGCCGAGGTCCCCGAGCTCGCGGAGACCACGGTGCTGCTGGGCGGCGTCGCGAAGTCCTTCGCCATGACCGGCTGGCGCGTGGGCTGGATGGTGGGCCCCAAGGACGTCATCGCCGCGGCGAGCAACCTCCAGTCCCACCTGACCTCGCACGTGAACAACATCGCTCAGCGCGCCGCGATCGCCGCGGTGACCGGGCCGATGGAGCCGGTCGACGCCATGCGCGAGGCGTTCGACCGCCGTCGTCGCACCATCGTCGAGAAGCTCTCCGCGGTCCCGGGCTTCACCGTTCCCACGCCCACGGGCGCGTTCTACGCCTTCCCGGACGTCTCCGGTGTGCTGGGTCGCGAGATCCGGGGCACGACGGTCTCCACCTCGGCCGAGCTGGCCGCGGTGATCCTGCAGGAGGCCGAGGTCGCGGCCGTCCCGGGCGAGGCTTTCGGCGCTCCCGGGCACCTGCGGTTCTCCTACGCCCTGAACGATGACGAGCTCGCCGAGGGCATCGACCGTGTGGCGGCCCTGCTCTCCGAGTGAGACGGTGCGCCGCGTGGGACTGCACGAGGTGACGCCGCGATGAGCTCCACCTCACCGGCGCTCCCCGGGCGAGGCCCCGCCGCGCTCCCGGGGCGGGACCCCGCGGTGCTGCCCGGGCGAGACCTCGCGGCGCTGCCCAAGGCGCACCTCCACCTGCACTTCACCGGGTCGATGCGCCCGTCCACGCTGCGTCACCTCGCCGACGAGCGCGGCATCCGGCTGCCGCAGTCCCTGACCGACGACGTCGCCCTGCAGGTGGAGCCGACGCGGCGCGGCTGGTTCCGGTTCCAGCGGCAGTACGACGCGGCGCGGGCGGTCGTCGACTCCGAGTCGGCGATGCGGCGCATCGTCCACGAAGCGGCGCTCGACGATGCCGCGGAGGGCTCCGGACGTCTCGAGCTGCAGGTCGACCCGACCAGCTATGCGCCCTTCGTCGGCGGGCTCACCCCTGCCCTCGAGATCGTGGTGGACCAGGCGGCGCGCTCCGAGGAGGAGACCGGTGTGAGCATCGGCCTCATCGTCGCCGCCTCCCGCACCCGGCATCCGCTCGATGCCCGGACCCTCGCCCGTCTCGCGGCCCGGCATGCGGGCCGCGTCATCGGCTTCGGGCTGTCCAACGACGAGCGCCGCGGCGTGACCGCCGAGTACGGGCCGGCTTTCGCGATCGCCCGCCGTGCCGGTCTGCTGTCGGTCCCGCACGGGGGCGAGCTGCTGGGCCCGACCCACGTCGAGGACGTCGTGGACCATCTGGCACCGAACCGGCTCGGGCACGGGGTGCGTGCGGCCGACGACCCGGAGCTGCTGGAGCGGATCGTGGCGGCCGGCATCGGGCTCGAGGTGTGCCCCGCCTCCAATGCGTCGCTCGGCGTGGTCTCCGACCCCGCCGACGTCCCGCTGCGGCAGCTGGTCGACGCGGGCGCCCGGATCGCGCTCGGCGCCGACGACCCGCTCCTGTTCGGATCACGCCTGGTGGACCAGTACGAGACCGCACGGGCCATCGGCTTCAGCGATGCCGAGCTCGCCGACCTCGCCGCCTCCTCGATCCGGATCTCGGCCGCCGACGACGCGACGAAGCGACGTCTCCTGGCCGGGGTGGCGGACTGGCTCAGCGGTCCTGTCCAGCACCCTCCGACGGCAGGGCGAGGAAGAACTCCGGCGCCGTGAACCCGCGCTCGGAGAAGGCAGCCGCGATGGCCGTGGCGACCTGCTCCGCCTGGTCTGCCTCGATCAGCGCGATGGTGGAGCCGCCGAAACCGCCACCGGTCATGCGGGCGCCGTGGGCACCCGCCGCGCGGGCGGCGTCGACCGCCGTATCGAGCTGGGCGACGGTCACCTCGTAGTCGTCGCGCAGCGAATCGTGCGAGGCGTCCAGGAGGTCCCCGAGCTCACGGACGTTCTCCCGCACGGTGCCCGCGGCGAGCAGCGCGTCGAAGTCCTTCACCCGCTGGATCTCGGTGATCGCATGCCGGGCGCGACGGCGCACGACCTCGTCGTCCAGGCGTGCCAGGAGGTCGTCGAGCTGCGTGACGTCGGCGTCGCGGAGCGTCGGCACGCCCAGGGCGGCGGCGGCGCGCTCGCTGTCCGACCGCCTGGCCGTGTACTCGCCGTCGACGTGGGAGTGCTCGGCGCGGGTGTCCGTGATCAGCAGCGCCAGTCCCTGGGAGGCGAGGTCCCAGGGCACCGCTCGGGTCGAGAAGTCGCGGCAGTCCAGGAACAGTGCGTGCCCGGCGCGGGAGAGCACCGAGGCGGACTGGTCCAGTCCTCCGGTGGAGGCGCCCGCGAAGTCGGTCTCGGCGGTGATCGCGGCGTGCACCCGCTGGAGGGGCGTGGTGCCCAGCGACAGCAGAGCCTCGATCGCTTCCGCTGCGGCGCACTCGAGGGCTGCGGAGCTGGAGAGCCCGGCGCCGAGCGGGACCTGTCCGTCGATCATGATGTCCATGCCCTGGGTGGTGGCACCGGAGATGTGCGACCGCAGCGCCCACAGCACACCGGCCACGTACGCGGGCCAGCCCTCGACGGCACCGGGCTCGAGAGCCCCGGCATGGATCTCCAGGACCTGGTCGTCCTGGGCGGATCGCAGGCGGACGAGATCGGTGGGCGTGCGCGCGGCGGCCGCGAAGCACCGGTGGGAGATCGCCATCGGCAGGCACAGGCCGTCCTGGTAGTCGACGTGCTCACCGATGATGTTCACGCGCCCCGGGGCGGACCACACACCGTCGGGCGCATAGCCGAAAGACTCCGCGAACAGCGACTCGACCCGCTCGGCGGCCTCACGGCGGTCCGGCGCCGAGGACAGCGTCACGGCAGGGGTCGCGGCGACCGGGGCGCCGGAGCGTCCGGCGTCAGCGGCGGCGCCGGTGTCTGCGGCAGTGGTCATGGTGTTCCTCCCGAGCGGTCGAGGGCCGGAGCACGGGGCAGAGCCCTGTGGCAACATCCGGCACGGCGTCCGCGAGTCTAACCGTCAGCACGACAAGAGTGCTGCACGGTCTCTCCGGGCGTGCATCGGGACCGCGTCGGGCCCCGCTGCTACTCAGGGCCGCACTGCGAGGCGCGGCTCAGGGGCGCTCTGCGAGGCGCGGCTCAGGGGCGCTCTGCGAGGCGCGGCTCAGGGGCGCACTGCGGGGCGCGCTTCAGGGGCGCACTGCGAGGCAGGACACCGACGGGGCGGGGATCGGATCCGCAGCGACCGAGAGGGTCTCCCCCACCCGACGCAGCACATCGATGCGATCGCCCTCCTGGGCCGCCACGAGGACCAGATCGCCGAGCTGTGTGAAGTGCCGAGGGTGGGCGCCCACCTCGATCTCGGCGACGATCTGCGGCCGCATCATCGTCAGCGACAGCAGGGAGATCGTGTCCGGCCCGCGGTTGGCGACCAGCAGCATCCCGTCGACGTCGGCGAGCTCGATGTGCGACAGCGCGTTGTCCCCGTCCCGGCCGCTCGCCGGGATCATGGAGCGCACGCTCCAGCTCAGCGCGGTGCCGTTCAGCGCCGTCGGCGCGGAGCGGGTGGTCTCCACGGGTCGTCGCGCCGCAGTGGCGACCATCCCGGAGAGCTCGCAGGAGATGTGCAGCTGATCGGACTCGTGGTCCGGCGCGATGTGCCGCGGCCCGCTCCCCCGGCTCAGGGGGATCTCGCCGGTCAGCCCCATCTGGCCGGTCGAGTCCTGCCGGTAGAGGAACACGCGGTCCAGCCCGAGATCCGGCACGGCCAGCGCCTCGGTACCGGGCAGAGCGACCACCTGATGCGGGTGAGGGTCCCGGCCCTCGCTGCGATCATGATGGTCGTCGACGTCGATGACCTCGACCGGCACCCCGTCGTCGTCCAGGCGCACGGTCTCCACGGTTCCCGAGCCGTAGTCGGCGATCAGCAGGGTCCCCGGGCTGCGTCCCGGAGCCAGATGGCAGCCGCCGGACCCGTCCAGGACCAGATCACCGATGAGCTCCGCGGACGCCCCGTCGTCGTCGACCCGGACCGCGACGACGCGCGTCGGCGTCGTCTCCAGCACCGCGTACAGCAGGGATCCGTCGGCGCTCCAGAGCACGAAGGAGGGGTCCGGCAGGTCGAGTGCGGCGAGTCGCTCGACGGAGGGTGCGGCGCCCGCGGAGCTTCCCGCATCGTGACCGGTCGTGAGCCGCAGCAGCTCGATCCCCGGACCGCGGCCGCTGCCGCTGCGCGAGTAGCCGCCGACGGCGATCAGTGCGGAAGTGCTCATGGGGTCTCCTCGGGATCGGTTCGCGCTCCCTTAGCCGTCCGACGGAGGATCGAGGTCCTCGAGCTCGTCGAAGAGTGCGGGCGACAGCGCTGTCATCTCGCCCGTCATCGTAGACGGCTCGACGACCGGAGCGCCGGTGCGACGCCGGAAGCTGCGCGATCCCATCGTGAGCCGGCGACGGCGAAGAGTGGTGAACGGCAGGGAGATGCTCGGGGTGTAGGCGATGCCGCTGCGGCGGAAGTACGGCAGGATGCGGGAGGCCAGCAGCTGGCCGAGCACGGCTCCGGCGGCGATGCCCACCGCGATCTCGCCGGCGCCGAACAGCTCGCTGGCTCCGGAGCTGACGTCCTCCCCCAGTCCCAGCAGTCCGCGGTAGATGAGGCTGCCCGGCACCAGCGGGATGATCCCGCCCATGACGAAGAGCAGGGTCGGCACCCGCAGGCGATCGCCGAGCACCACCGCGATCAGCCCGGTGAAGAGCCCGGCGAGCGTCACCGCGTACAGACGCTCCAGGAACAGCCCGGTGACGACGTGGGAGATCAGCGCCGAGATCAGCGCGACCAGGGCCATCCAGGGCAGGACCTTCCACGGCACCTGGGTGCCGACGCCGAAGCCGATCCCCATCCCGATCCCGGAGACCACCACCCACACCACGGTGATCAGCGAGATCGGGATCGACGCGCTCACGGAGATGTCCGCGCCGATCGCGTCGGCCAGCAGGATCCCGCCCCGCACCCCGGCGACGAGGCCCACGGTGAGCATGAGGGTCTCCAGGATGCGGCCGGCGGCGGTCACGTACCAGCCGGTCACGGCATCCTGCACCGCCGCGATCGAGGAGAGTCCGCACAGCTGCACGATGATGCAGGAGACCACGACGATCGAGGAGTTCAGGGCGGGGTTGATGAGGTGCACGGCCAGGGCGGCCCCCACGGCGAGGAAGCCGCCGATCGCCTGTCCGTAGAAGGGCGGGATGTGCTTGCGCGCGAGGAACTCCCCGGAGGCGATCAGCAGCCCTGCCGCGACCGTCGCGGCGATCACCACGAGGGATCCCGCCCCGAAGCTCAGCGCCGCCGAGCCGCCCATCACCGCGAAGCCGAGGACCACCAGCGGCAGCTTGTACAACGGGGGCGTCTGGGCGACGGCACCCGCCATCCGTCGGGCCTCCTCGAGCGGGAACTCGCCGGAGATGTAGCCGTGCGTGATGTCCTCGAAGGCCGCCAGGCGGGCGAAGTCCTGGACGCGTGCCGCGGCGGAGCGCACCCGGGTGAACGGGGTGGCCCCCTCGTCCTCGAGGTACGAGATGACGACTTCGTCGAAGGTCACCTGCACGGAGACGTTGCGCAGGCCCGAGGAGCTGGTGATCCGCAGAACGGTCGCCGTCACCTCGGAGGCGGCCGCCCCGTTCGTGAGCAGGCCTTCTCCGATCCTCATGGCGAGGTCGAACACGGCATGGAGCCGGATGGAATCGGTGGGCACGGGATGATCGTGCCACACGGGGGATCACGGAAAACAGCACGCGGCGACCTGGTACTCGTCACACTCCTCGGTGTACGGCCGAGGGGGCGGCCGGCGAGGTCGCACGAGGGATGCCCGGGAGGCGAGGAGGGGCGGCTCCGGGGTGTGCGGAGGTCTCAGAGGTTGGGCGAGACAGACAGCACACCGAGGCCTATCGCGAGCAGTGCGAGCACCCCGGCGTCGACGCCCCGCGAGCGGACCGCGAGGGCTCCGACGGCGCGGACCGGCAGCACGGCGCGGACCAGCGCGAGCAGGCCCAGCAGCACCGCGAACAGGAGCCCGGCCAGCGGCGCGCCGACCACGGTCCCCGTAATGATGATGCCCGCGACGGCGGGCAGCGTCAGGACCAGGACGACCTGACGTCGGCAGGCCGCACCCAGAGAGAAGGGCGATCGTTCAACAGGCACAGGGGCCATGCTACGGGTCGCTCCCGGCTACGCTTGCCGTGGTCGGCAACGACGTCGACCATCAGAGCGACCTGGAGGACTCCTTCACATGACCAGCCCCGGTTCGACGCCCGGCACCGCGACCCGTTCCGAGCATGATCTGCTCGGCGACCGCGACGTCCCCGCCGACGCCTATTACGGCATCCAGACCCTGCGAGCGCAGGAGAACTTCCACATCACGGACGTGCCGCTGAGTCACTTCCCGCGACTGATCGAGGCACTCGCCCAGGTCAAGCGGGCCACGGCCCGCGCGAATCACGGACTCGGTGCGCTCGACGACGAGCGGGCTGCGGCCATCGAGCAGGCCTGCACGGAGATCGTCGACGGCGAGCTCCACGAGCACTTCGTCGTGGACATGATCCAGGGTGGTGCCGGGACCAGCACCAACATGAACGCCAACGAGGTGATCGCCAACCGCGGGCTGGAGATCATGGGCCGGGAGAAGGGCGAGTACGAGCATCTCCACCCCAACAACCACGTCAACCTCGCCCAGTCCACGAACGACGTGTACCCCACCTCCTTGCGTCTGGGGATCCTGCTGACCTTCCCCGCGCTGGTGGAGTCGATGGACCACCTGATCACCACCCTCCGCGCCAAGGGTGCGGAGTACTCCCGGGTGCTGAAGATGGGCCGCACGCAGATGCAGGATGCGGTTCCGATGACCGTGGGCCAGGAGTTCAACGCCTGGGCCACCACCATCGAGGAGGACGTCGTGCGCCTCACCCGCACCGCGGCCGCGTTCCAGGAGATCAACCTCGGAGCGACTGCGATCGGCACGGGCATCACCACCGACCCCCGGTACGCGCAGCTCGCCACCCAGGAGCTCGCCGGCCTCACCGGGATCGATTTCGTGCTGTCCGCCGATCTGGTCGAGGCCACGAGCGACACCGGTGCCTTCGTGACCTTCTCGGGGATCCTGCGCCGCATCGCGGTGAAGATCTCGAAGATCTGCAACGACCTCCGTCTGCTCTCCTCCGGTCCCCGGGCCGGCTTCCACGAGATCAACCTGCCCGCGGTGCAGCCGGGCAGTTCGATCATGCCGGGCAAGGTGAACCCGGTGATCCCCGAGGTCGTCAACCAGGTCGCCTTCGAGGTGATCGGCAACGACCTCACGGTGGCCTTCGCCGCCGAGGGCGGGCAGCTGCAGCTGAACGCCTTCGAGCCGGTGATCGCCTTCAACATCCTCGAGTCCACCCGCATCATGACGCGGGCGATGAACACCCTGGCCGATCGCTGCATCGCCGGGATCACCCTGAACGAGGACACCCTCGAGGACAACCTGCGCCGCTCGATCGGCGTGGTCACGGCGCTGGTGCCGGTGATCGGCTACGCCGCTGCCACCGATGTCGCCTCGACGGCCCTGGAGACAGGCCGCCCGGTCGCCGATCTGGTGCTCGAGCGGGGCCTGCTGGACGAGAACCGGCTCAAGTCGCTGCTCTCCCCCGAGTCGATGACCAGCCCGCATCGCGCGACCCCGACCGGGACGATGCCGGATCTGTCGAACGAATGGCTGGACTCCGGAGAGATCACGCGGCTCCCCCTCGAGTCCGACAGCGAAGGCTGAGCGCAGCCCCCATGGCTGAGCGCGGCCGCGAGGTCCGGCCCCAGCGCCACGACCTCGCGGCCGGCACCCGAGCTCGGGCGTCCCAGGGCGCTCGGACACGGCAACGACGGCTCGAGTCCCCAGAAACGTCCCACTGACGGGACGAATCAAGGGACTCGGCGGGAGCTCGGGTAACAACGGACCCAGCGGGAGCTCGGGTAACAACGGACCCGGCGGGAGCTCGGCGAACGAGCGACCCGGCGGGAGCTCGGCGAACGAGCGACTCGGCGGCGGATCCCCTCAGTGGTGCTGGGGTGTCCGCGGCCGGGCGCCCTTCAGCGTCAGCTCACTCGTCGGCCTCTTCCATCTTGCCGCGCATGACGAGCTTCGGATCGGGGACGCCGACCACCTCGTGGTCCTTGCCCTCGTATTCGAACTGGGACAGGAAGTAGCGCATCGCGTTCAGCCGCGCCCGCTTCTTGTCGTTGGAGCGGATGATCGTCCACGGCGCGTACTTCTTATCCGTGCGGCGGAACATCTCCTCCTTGGCCTGCGTGTACGCCTCCCAACGGTCGAGGGACTCGAGGTCCATCGGGGAGAGCTTCCAGCGTCGCACCGGGTCCAGCTGACGGATCGCGAAGCGCGTGCGCTGCTCCTTCTGGGACACCGAGAACCAGAACTTGGTGACGAAGATGCCGGAGTCCACGAGCATGCGCTCGAAGTAGGGCACCTGGTTCATGAAGGTCTCGTACTCCTCCGGGGAGGCGAAGCCCATGACCCGCTCGACCCCGGCGCGGTTGTACCAGGAGCGGTCGAAGAGCACCATCTCGCCCTCGGTGGGCAGATGCTGGATATAGCGCTGGAAGTACCACTGGCCCCGCTCGCGATCGCTGGGCTTGTTCAGCGCGACGACCCGGGCGGTGCGCGGGTTCAGATGCTCCGTGAAGCGTTTGATGGTGCCGCCCTTGCCGGCCGCATCGCGTCCCTCGAAGATGATGATCGACTTCTGATCGTTGTCCTCGAGCCAGTACTGGTACTTCAGCAGCTCGACCTGGAGCTTGTACTTCTCGCGCTCGTACTCGTCACGTTCCATGCGCGTCTCGTACGGGTACCCCTCCTGCCAGGTGTAGACGGGGTTGCCCTGAGGGTCGATCAGATCCGGGTCCGGGGTATGCCCGTCCTTGACCGAGTAGCCCTCCTCGCGCAGATGCTCGATGTACTCGCGCAGGCTCTGGTTGTCGGGGATTCTCACGGCCACTCCTTCGGGCGTCACGCTGGTGTATGGCCCCAACTCTAGGGGTCCGGGGTGTCGAGCCGGTGAACGCCGGCTCGATTGTGTCGTGCTGTGGGTACCTCTCGGCCGACGGTACGGCGACCGCCCCGCGCCTGACGGGGCGACGGGGCGATCGACCGAGGTCTGTTCCCACCTGGCGCCGGGGATGCCCGCCGACCGGATGATCCGTCGGCAGGGTGATCCTCCGGCAGAGCGGCCCGCCGACGGAGAGCTCCTCCGGCAGAGCGGCCCGCCGACGGGGCGCTCCGCCGGCAGAGCCACCCGACGACGGGACGATCCGATGGACGTGCGGCCCGGCGGCTGAGCTTCCCGGGCACCGTCGAACGGCGGTCCAGGTCGCCCAGCGCGCCCAGCGCGCTCCGTGCGCTCCGTGCGCTCAGTGCCGCGCGGTGCGGCTCAGTGCGCGAAGTGGCGGGTCCCGGTGAGGTAGAGGGTCGCACCGGCGGCGCGGCACGCCTCGATGACCTCGTCGTCGCGGATGGAGCCGCCTGGCTGCACGATCGCCCGCACCCCGGCGTCGAGCAGGATCTGTGCACCGTCGGCGAAGGGGAAGAAGGCGTCCGACGCGGCGACCGCGCCGCGAGCGCGCTCGGGGGCGGTCTCGCCCTCGGCGTGCTCGCCCAGCGAGTTCGCACGGGAGACGGCCAGACGACAGGAGTCCAGGCGGTTGACCTGACCCATCCCGAGGCCCACGGCGGCACCGTCCTTGGCGAGCAGGATCGCGTTGGACTTCACCGCACGCACGGAGCGCCAGGCGAAGGCGAGGTCCGCCAGGGTCGCTTCGTCGGCCGCGTCCCCGGAGGCCAGGGTCCAGTTCGCGGGGTCGTCGCCCTCGGCGTCGACGGCGTCGGTGTCCTGGACGAGCATGCCGCCCCAGATCTCGCGCATCTCGACCTCGCGGGAGTACTCGCCCTCCAGGAGCAGGATCCGCAGGTTCTTCTTGGTGCGCAGCAGCTCGAGCGCCTCGTCCTCGTAGGCCGGCGCCAGGATGACCTCGGTGAAGATCGGCTTGACCTGCTGGGCCATGGCGAGCGTGACGGGACGGTTGGTGGCGATGACGCCGCCGTACGCGGACAGCGGGTCGGTGCCGTGGGCACGCAGGTGGGCGACGGCGATGTCCTCACCCTCGGCCGCCACGGCGATCCCGCAGGGGTTGTTGTGCTTGACCACCGCGACGCAGGGGCGCTCGTGGTCGAAGGCGGCGCGCACGGCGGCGTCGGCGTCCACGTAGTTGTTGTAGCTCATCGCCTTGCCGCCCAGCTGCTCGGCACCGGCGATGCCGGGCACCTCGGGATCGGTCACGGCCAGGCGGGCGCGCTGGTGGGGGTTCTCGCCGTAGCGGAGCGTGGCGGTGAAGCCGAGCTGGGCGGCGTCCTCGTCGTCGAGATCGAGGATGCTCCGGGGTGCATCCGCATTCTGGGCGTCGTCATCCTGTGCGATGTCGTCCGCCGCCTCGTCGTCCTCGACCTCGGGGAGCTGGTCGAGCATCCAGTCGCTGATCGCGTCGTCGTACTCGGCGGTGCGGGTGAAGGCGATGGTGGCGAGCTCCTGGCGCTCGGCGAGGGTGAAGCCGCCGGCCTCCGCGGCCTCGGCGGCCGTCGGGTAGACCTCGGGATCCACGACCACGGCGACGGAGGCGAAGTTCTTCGCGGCGCCGCGCACCATGGAGGGGCCACCGATGTCGATCTTCTCGATGATCTCGTCGAAGCTGCCGCCGGCCGCGACGGTCTCGCGGAACGGGTAGAGGTTCACCACGACCAGGTCGAAGGGCTCGATGCCGTGCTCGGCGAGCTGTGCACGGTGGGAGTCGAGGCGCTGATCGGCCAGCAGGCCGCCGTGCACGCGAGGGTGGAGGGTCTTGACGCGGCCGTCGAGCATCTCGGGGAAGCCGGTCACGGAGGCGACGTCGGTGACGTCGATGCCGGCGTCGCGGATGGTCGAGCCGGTGGAACCGGTCGAGACGATCTCGACGCCGTTCTCGGAGAGGGTGCGGGCGAGGTCGACGATCCCCGTCTTGTCGAAGACGGAGATGAGGGCGCGGCGGATCGGGCGGCGCTGAGTGGTGGTCACGAGGCGTGCTCCTGTTCGGATCGGGTCCTTGCGACGAGCACCCAGGCGGTCGATGCTCGTAGTGTCACTCCCCGGTGGTCGCCCACCTTCGCCAGTCGTGTGGGGCCATTCTAGCCAGCACCCCCTGACAGCGGGAGCCTGCTCCGCCCAGTGATCAGCGCGCGACCGCGGGGCGGCCCGCCGGCGAACAGGACATCGCACGGAACCACGACCGTCCCACCGGTGAACGGCTCAGAGAGTGGCCGCAGGCCCGTCCTGCCGTCCAGCGGTCAGACCGCGGACCACCTCGACGAGCAGGGGCTGCTCCGCGGCCTTGATCCGCTCATGGAGGTCGTGCTCGGTGTCCTCGGCCCGGACCTCGACGGGTACCTGGGCGAGGATGCGCCCGGTGTCGACGCCCGCATCGACCTCGATGACGGTGGCGCCGCTGACCTTCACCCCGTGGGCGAGGGCGTCGCGCACTCCGTGGGCGCCGGGGAAGGAGGGCAGCAGGGCGGGGTGCGTGTTGACGATGCGCCCGCCGAAGGCGTCCAGCAGCGGCGGACCCACGAGCTTCATGAACCCGGCGAGCACGACCAGCTGAGGTTCCAGGCGGGTCACCGAGGCGGCGAGCGCCCGGTCCCAGGCGGCGCGGTCCGCATGGTCTGCGAGACGGATCACCTCGGTGGGGATACCGGCGGAGCGGGCATGCTCGAGGCCGGAGGCGTCACGGTCGGCGATCACCCCGACCACGACGAAGGGGCACGAGGGTTCCGCGCTCGCACGCAGGAGTGCGGCGAGGTTCGAACCGGTACCGGAGATGAGGACGGCGATGGGGGTGCGGGTCACCGTGCCAGCGTAGTCGGAGCGCCGTGGGCGTCGAGCGGCACGACGTCCAGGCGGACCAGGCACACTAGGAACAATGAGCAGCGACCGTGACACCGAAGGGACCGAGGCGACCGCCTCCGGATCCGATGCAGCCTCCCGCCACCGGCGACTGGTGCGCGCCCTGCTCCTGACGATGCTCGCCTCCTGGCTGCTGCTCCTGACCCCGCTGCCGTTCTCCCTGGCCGCCGGGGTCGGCGCCCTCGTGGCCCTGGTGCTGCTGGTGCTGCTCGCGGTGCAGTCGTTCCGTCAGGGCCGTCCGGGCATCGCCGTGATCTCGCTGGTCATCGGGGTGCCGGCCACGCTGCTGATCACCGCCGGCTCCCTGCTGAGCCTGCTGTTCTACGGCCCGATGTCAGAGATCGAGGAATGCCGTGCCACGGCGCTCACCGAGCAGGCGCGCGTGGCGTGCGACGCAGAGGCCCAGGACTCGATGGCGACCTGGATCAGCGACCTGCTGGGCGGCTGACGCCCCCGTCGACCTGTCGTACCGGTCTGTCCCGTCGGTGCAGTCTGTCCCGTCGGAGCTGTCAGAGCTGTCAGAGCTGCCTGCCCCGTCCTACCTGTCTGTCCCGTCGGAGCCGCGTGGCTCGGCGTCGACAGCGCCATCGACATCGACGTCGACATCGGCGTCGGCGTCGGCGTCGGCATCGTGATCGTCGCCATCGTCGTCGGACCCCGGCGCGCCTCCCGTGCCGGACCGGCCCGAGATCCCGGACCCTTCTGATCTCTCCGAGCTCTCCGAGATCCCCGACTTCTCCGAGTTCTCTGCGCTCTCGACCTTCGCCCGCAGTGCAGCGATCTGTCCGCGCACCCAGGGCACCGCCGGAGTGGCGAGCACCATGATCACCAGGCCGGTGCTGACCACGACCATCCCCAGCAGCGGGAGGATGAGGGATCCCATCTGCGGGCCGAGGTGCACCAGTCGCCCCTCCCCGATGCCTCCGGTCGCCAGTCCTGCGAGCAGCAGCACGCCCACCGTCACCGCCACGGGATAGGCGATCCCGGCAGTGATGCGGTCGCGCGGCTCGAGGTCCTCGACATCCCGGACCAGGCGCAGCGCGCCGACGACGACCGGCACCGCCGGCACCACCAGGAGCAGCCAGAACCACCCGGAGAAGTCTCCGGGACCGGGGAAGGCGCCCAGCAGCGGGAGCGCGGGCATCACACCCGTCGCGGAGCCGTCGAGCGAGATCGACGCGGACGACCCCACCCCGACCGTGCCGCCGAGGAGGATCACGAGCGCCCAGACCGCGAGCAGCGGCAGCAGCGCCAGCTGGACGAGCGTGAGGACGATCGCGCCGATGATCCCGGGGTCGAGCGCGTCGAACAGGGAGGACTGCTCGCGCACGGAGACGACCATCATCACGACGCTCAGGAGCATCCCCACCCCCAGCAGGCCGATCAGCGCGATGAGCGCAGAGCGGGCCACGTCGCCGAAGGGTGCGGGGAGCAGCTCGAGCACGCGCACTCCGGGGATCGTGGAGGTCGCCTCACGGCGCAGGGACCACAGGATCCCCAGCACCCCGCCGAGAACCGCCACCATCGCCCCGGACACGATCGCCGAGGTCACCACCGGGCTGGTGTCGGCGCTGCGGCCGATCCCGGCGAGCACCGCCAAGCCGACCGCGTAGACCGCTGCGTAGGCGCCGAGCGCACCGCCGGCGTCGCGGAGCGCCCGCACCCGCAGCACGCCGTCGTCCCGGACGAGCTGCAGCGCCCGCCCCACACGACGCATGCCGAGGGTGGAGATGAGCAGCAGCAGCCCCAGCAGACCGAACGGGGTGAGGGTGACGGCACCGTCGATGACCCCGGTGCTCAGCACGATGCCGCCGCCGTGGCCGAGGACCAGGACGTTGAGCGCGATGATGATCGCGTCCAGGGCGGTCGCGGTCGACCGCGTTCCGGCGACCTGGGCGGCCAGCGCGGGCACGACCACCAGAGCGACCGCGGTGCCCAGCGAGATCACCGCGGCGATCGTGCCGCGGACCAGAGGCGTCGCGATGCTGTCGCCGGTGCTGTTCACGAACTGCTCCTTGAGCGGGTCACTGCGGGGAAGCGGGCCCGGAATCCGGCCCGGCGCTCCCACGGATGGGGGCGCCGGTCCATGGTCGCACCTCAGCGGCGTCTGCTCGTGCATCCCGGGAGGGGACGCGGGTCACGGCGCGAGCCGCTCCGGTGTCGCATAATGACACGGATGTCCGACCCGATCCTGCCCCCTGAGACTGCCGAGCCCGCTGAGCCTGCAGTGACTGCTGAGCCCGCTGAGCCTGCCGAGCCCGCAGTGGCTGCCGAGACCCCGAGCTCCGCCGGGACTGCCGCTGCCGTGCCGTCGCTGATCGTGCGCACGCTGCGCCTCGAGGAGACCGTCGACCTGCTGGGCCATATCCCGCTCGACGTGAGCGGTGCCTGGCTGCGCCACGGCCAGGGCATGGTCGCGCTCGGGACCGCCTGGAGCGTGCAGACGTCGGGCCCCCATCGCTTCGCGGCGGCGAGCGCCGCCTTCCAGGCCATCGCCGCGGCCGCCCGGATCGACGACGAGGTGCGCACCCGCACCAGCGGCCTGATCGCATTGGGCAGCTTCTCCTACGCCGACACCTCGCAGCGTGCCTCCCGCCTGATGGTGCCCAGCGCCCTGCTCGGCGTCCATGACGGCGAGTCGTTCCTGACCGTCGTGGGGGTGGACGAGGAGCCGGTGATCCCGTCGTCCTGGCGCGATCTGTTCCCGTCCACGCCCGTCCCGCCCGTCCGGTCGGACGAGCTGGAGGTCGAGGCGGACCACACGCCCGACGAGTACCAGGCCCTGGTCCAGGAGGCCGTGATGGAAATCTGCGCGGGCCGCGCCGAGAAGGTGGTCCTCTCCGAGCGCACCACGGTCACCGCCGAGCACCCCATCGAGCCGGCGGTGCTGCTGGCGAATCTGGCCCGTGACTACCCGAGCACCTGGGTCTACCACCTCGACGACGTGATCGGGGCGAGCCCCGAGATGCTCGCCCAGACCGAGACCGGCCGGGTGTTCTCCCGGGTGCTGGCCGGCACACGACCGGTGGCCGACGACGGCGAGCTGGACGAGGTCGATCGACGCGCCTTCCGCTCCGACGCGAAGGAGCTCTCCGAGCATGCCTTCGCCGTGGAGTCCGTCGTCGAGCGCCTCGGGGGCCTGGCCGAGGACATCGACGTCTCCCGCGAACCCTTCGTGCTGCGCCTGCCGGGACTGGAGCATCTCGCCTCGGATGTGTCCGCACGCCTGCGCCCGGGGACCACGAGCGTGGACGTCGCCTCCCGCCTGCACCCGTCCGCTGCCGTCTCCGGGACACCTCGGGAGGCCGCCGACGAGATCATCGCGCGCCTCGAGCCCCATGACCGCGGCGGGTACGCCTCCCCCGTGGGCTGGATGGACGCCGCCGGGGACGGGCAGTGGGCGATCGCCCTGCGGATGGCGCATCTGAGTGCTGAGAAGGCCGTCACGCTGCAGGCCGGCGGCGGCCTGGTCTCCGCCTCCGATCCCGTCTCCGAGCATGCCGAGGTCCTCGCGAAGTGCCGTCCGATGCTGCGTGCCCTGCGGGGTGCGCCCGCCGCGAGCGAGATCGAGGAGACCCCTCCCGAGCCGACCCTCGGCACCTGACCCCGAGTCGGCGGAGACTGAGGCCGAGGGGACTCGGACGTCGGCTGGCGCTCAGGCGGGCTGGCTGCCCAGGGTGATGTCGATGCTCTGCACCGACTGGTCCCGGACCACGGTGAGCGTGTGGTCGGACCCGACAGGGAGCCCTCGCACCACGCCGGTCAGCGCGGCCGCGCTGCCGACGGGCGTGTCGTCGATCTTCGTGATCAGGTCGCCCTCTCGCAGCCCTGCGGCGGAGGCGGGACTGTCGGGCTCGATGCCGACCACGTCGGCGCCGTGATAGGCGACGTCTCCGACGGACTGTGCCCCGTCCCTGCTGGTCACCCCGAGGAATGAGTGGTCCGCTGTGCCGTCGGCCTGCAGCTGGTCCGCGATGAGGGTCGCGGTGTTCGACGGGATCGCGAAGCCGAGCCCGATGCTGCCGGCCTGTCCCGAGCCGCCCGGGATCCCCGCGATGGAGGAGTTGATCCCGATCACCTGCCCGGCGGCGTCCACGAGCGGACCGCCGGAGTTGCCGGGATTGATCGCGGCGTCGGTCTGGATCGCGGAGGTGTAGGTCGTGTCCGAGCCGGCGGGGTCCTCGCCGGTGGCGGTCACGGGCCGGTCCACCGCCGAGACGATCCCCGTGGTGACCGTGTTCTCGAGTCCCAGCGGCGTGCCCAGCGCCATCACCGGCTGACCCACGGCGATGGAGGACGAGTCGGCGAAGGTGGCCGGCTTCAGATCCTCCGGAGGGGAGTTCAGGCGCAGCACGGCGAGGTCCGTGGTCGGATCGGCACCGATGACCGTCCCTTCATAGCCGAGTCCGTCGCTGGTGGTGACCTGGACGGCCTTCGCGCCGTCGATGACGTGGTTGTTGGTGAGGATCGTGCCCTTGTCGTCGAGGACGACCCCGGTGCCCAGACTCGTCCCGGACCCGGTGTCCACCTGGATCGCGACGGCGCTGGGTGCGACCTGGTCGGCGACCGTCGCCCAGTCGGGATCATCGACGGTGGACACCGATGCGGGATGGGCGGAGGCCTCGGGAGCGGCCTGCGTCGTGCTCGTCGCCGCCGGTGCCGGCGCCAGGAACTGGTCATAGGCGACGACTCCGCCCAGGGTCAGACCGCTGGAGACCAGCATGCCCAGGGCGACCAGGCCCGTGACGCCGCCCCATCCTGGTCCGTGGCCTCGGGCCGCCGTGCCCGCGGCGACCGGAGCCGTCGTGCCCGCGGCGACCGGTGCCGTCGTGCTCGCGGCGGTGCTCGCGGCCGTGCTCGTCGAGGGGCTCTGGCCGTACGGGGACGGGTAGGCGGAGGGGCCGGAGAAGGCCGACGTCGGCGCCGACGACGAGGACGAGGACGTCGGAGATGAGTAGGCCGCAGGCGAGTAGGCCGGGTACTCGTGCGTCGTCCCGTCCGAGGCGCTGCTCGCCCGCGCCTGCGAGGTTTCCTGCTCCCCCGCGGCGCCCCAGGGCCCGGTGGGCTGCTCGGGCCGGCCGTTCTGGGTCGGGTCGTACGCATCGTTCATGTCGTGCATGGGTCCACCTCCGCCTGCTGCTCCAGCGACAGTGCGCTGATCTCCTGGTGAACAATGAACACCCGCAATCCGGAGCCACGCTGTGCGAGAGCTGTGCCCAGCCTGGTGCCGGTGACGGTCCGGGCCTCTGCCCCCAGCGCCCTCGCAGCCGCTTCGAGGTCCGTGCCGTGCGGGGTGGTGAAGAAGCGCCGCAGCAGGTCAGGCGGCGCTTGGGCGTGCTCGAGGCCGGAGAAGATCCGGCCGCCGCCGTCGTCGACGATCACGATGTCGAGATCCGGGACCTGTTCTAGAGGGCCGATGACCAGCCCGGTGAGATCGTGCAGCGCAGTGAGGTCTCCCACCAGGAGACGCACCCGCCCTGCTGTGTGCTCGGGTTCCCGCCCTGCTGCCTGCTCTGCCGACTGTCCCGCTCCCGGGCCCGTCGCCTGGTGGGCGAGGGCGATCCCGCCGGCGAGGGACGTGGTGCCGTCGATCCCGGCGAGCCCTCTGTTCGCGATCACCCGGCCCGCCGTGGGCCCGGCATGCTGTTCGAGGTCCCGCACGAGGCTGGAGGAGCCGAGCACCAGGAGGTCGTCCTCCCCTGTCGCCTCCCAGACGGCGAGCGCGGCCTGCTGCTGCCAGGTAGACGGCAGCCCGGCCACGACCTGGGAGGCTGCCGCGCGCCAGGCGTCCACGTGCTGCCGACGACGCTCGAGCTCCGCCTCGTCGGCGACGTCCTCCCCCCGGGCGGCGGGCAGCACGAGCCGTGCCCGACGGGCCGCATCGGCGAAGTCCAGCTGCGGGTCCACCACGACCACGTCCACGTCCTGTGCTCCCAGCAGGTGCCCGATCACCGGTCGCGAGAGCGTCGGATGCCCCAGCACGATCGCGCGGTCCGGGCGCAGCGGATGCTGGGGATCGGCCATGATCTGCGCGAGGAGGGCCGGATAGCCGGGCACGAGGGAGGGGCCGGAATGCGCCCCGGAGCTCGGCTCGGCGAGCAACGGCAGGGCGTGACGCTCGGCGAGCTCACGGGCCGCCGCTCCCGCCCCGTCCCCCGCGACCACCACGGTGCGCGCGGAGATCGGGACGGGGTGGGGCTGCGGGGGCAGCGGGCGCGACCGCCGGGTGAGCACGATCTGCGGGCGCTCCGCTGCAGATCCTGCCTCCGTGGCCGGCGCGGCCTGCGAGGCCAGCGAGCTCGGCGTGCTCAGCGTGCTCAGCGTGCTCAGCGTGCTCAGCGTGCTCAGCGAGGCCTGCATAGCCTGCCCGTCGGTATCCGGTCGCGGGACGAGCGGGTCCCGGAAGGAGAGGTTCACGTGCACGGGGCCGGGGTGCTCGCCGGTCGCCGCGGCGACGGCCCGAGCGAGGGTGGAGACCGCGGTGCGCAGCTCGGTGGCGGTGGCGGCCTCGGCGGTCGGGGCAGGGAGGTCCGCGTCCAGGCGCACCAGGGAACGGAACATCCCCGCCTGCCGTGTGGTCTGGTTCGCTCCGACGTCCCGTAGCTCGGCCGGACGGTCCGCGGTGAGCACGATCAGCGGGATCCGTGAATGGTGGGCCTCCATCACCGCGGCGTGCAGGTGGGCGGTCGCCGTGCCGGAGGTCGTCACCACCACTGCGGGGTGCTCGGGGTCGAACCGGGACAGACCCAGAGCGGTGAAGGCGGCGGCGCGCTCGTCGATCCGCACGTGCGCCCGGACCGCGCCCTCGAGCTGCGGGCCGGCGAGTGCGTAGACCAGCGGAGCGCTGCGGGAGCCCGGCGCGAGCACCGTATCGGTCACCCCGAGCTCGGCGAGCGCGCGCCAGATCGCGATCGCCTGGTCGACCGCCCCGGACCCTGTCGGAGCGGGGACGGGGATCCCGCGGGCGGGGGCGGCGGTTGCGTTCTCAGGCATGCCGCCAGGGTAGTGCGCTCGACGGGGCCCGGCCCCCGCACCGGTCATGGCGACCCCGGAGTGCCGAGGCAGCTCACAGCGCGTCGAGGCAGGCGGTCAGGCGCTCCTCCCAGCGGGCGGCGAGCGGGGCGGGGGCGGCGTGGCGATCGGTGAGCTGCTCGAGCGGCTCGGGGCGCGCCACCGGCAGCGTGCCGGCTCGGGCATGCAGGGCATCGGGCACGAGGTCCCCGGTGAGCAGTGAGGCCGTCGCCAGTCCGCAGGCGTAGGGCAGGTCCGGGAGCGCGGCGGCGAGCGCGAGGCCGGCGCTGAGGCCCACGCTGGATTCGAGGGCGGAGGACACCACCACGGGCAGGCCGGCCTGGTCGGCGAGCTCCAGGCACCGCTGCACGCCGCCGAGGGGCTGCACCTTCATGACCAGGACGTCGGCCGCGCCGGCCCGGGCCACGCGCAGCGGATCCTCGGCGCGGCGCACGGACTCGTCGGCCGCGATCGGGATGTCGACGGCGCGGCGCAGCGCCGCAAGGTCCTCGATCGAGGCGCAGGGCTGCTCGGCGTACTCGAGGCCGCCGGCGGCGCGGTCCAGGAGCGGCAGGGCCTCCTTCGCCTGGTCGAGGGTCCAGGCGGCATTGGCGTCGATGCGGATCCTGCCGGTCGGGCCCAGCGCGTCTCGCACCGCCTCGATCCGTTCGGTGTCCTCGGCGAGCGAGGAGGTGGGGTCGGCGACCTTGATCTTGGCCGTCCGGGCACCGCCGACGGTCGCGATGCGGTGGGCGAGCACCGCGGGAACCACCGGAATGGTGGCGTTGACCGGAATCTCCTCGCGTCGCGGCGCGGGGCGGTCCGCGGTCGCGTCGGCGAGCGCCGCCCGCAGCCAGGACGCGGACTCCGCGGCGTCGTAGTCCCAGAACGGGGAGAACTCCGCCCATCCGGCGGGGCCGTGCAGGAGCAGGCCGTCACGCTCGGTGATGCCGCGGAAACGTGTGGTCATGGGGATGGCCCACGCGAGCACGCGGTCGATGCCGCGCTCGCGCAGTGCGGAAGGGATGAGCATCCTTCGAGGCTAGCGGGCGCACCGGCCGAGGAGGAATTCGCGCGACGCCTCCGGCGGGCCTCGCTATCGTGACCGTGATGAGCGCCCCACCCCACCGACTCCGCCCCGTCCGGCCGGGCGATGCCCCCGCCGTGCTGGCCGCCTTCGCGTCCTCCCCGGACATGGTGCGCCAGGGCGACGTCACCTCGCTCCCGCAGGCTCAGGAGATGATCGGCTGGCTCGAGGGGCCCTCACGTCGCGGCATCGCGATCGTGCACGACGGAGCGACGGAAGCGGGCAGGGGTGGACCTGGCGGAGGCGAGCTGGTCGGGCTCGTCGGCGTGAGCATCGAGGAGCCACACCGTCTGGGATGGTTCTTCTACTGGCTGCACGCCAGCTTCCGCGGTCAGGGTGTGACCTCGCAGGCCGCGGCGGCCGTGGCGAACCGCGCGCTGCGCCCTGTGGCCGACGGCGGCTGGGGACTGGAGCGGCTCGAGCTCGGCCACCGGGTGAACAATCCGGCGTCCGGGGCCGTGGCCCGCGCCGCCGGCTTCGTGCACGAGGGCACCGAACGCCAGAAGTTCCTCCTCGACGGCGAGCGCCACGACGTGCTCACCTACGGGCGCCTGCGCAGCGACCCGGTGCCGTCGACCTCCGAGCTGCCCTGGAGTCGCTGACCTCACCCCAGGGTGCCTCTCCCCCGGCGCGGCCGGGACTACCCTGAGCATCATGACGTCCGCTCCTGATCCGCTGCCCCACCAGGTCTCCGAGACCTTCGATCCTCGCCGCTGGCGTGAGGTCCCCGCCACCGAGCACGGCGGAGAGCCCTTCTCCGACATCACGTACCACCGTGCCGTCGAGCGCATCGAGTCCCCCGACGGCGAGCGGACCGGCCACGACCTGCCGACGGTCCGCATCGCCTTCGACCGCCCCGAGGTGCGCAACGCCTTCCGCCCGCACACGGTGGACGAGCTGTACCGGGCGCTGGACCATGCCCGCCTCGACACCGGCGTGGGCGTCATCCTGCTCACCGGCAACGGCCCCTCCCCCAAGGACGGCGGCCACTCGTTCTGCTCCGGCGGCGACCAGCGCATCCGGGGCCGCGCCGGCTACGAGTACTCGGAGCAGGAGGACCTCGGCGAGACCACCCAGGTGCGCACCGCCTCCAGCGGCCGCCTGCACATCCTCGAGGTGCAGCGCCTGATCCGCACGATGGGCAAGGTCGTGATCGCCGTGGTGAACGGCTGGGCGGCCGGCGGCGGCCACTCCCTGCACGTCGTCGCGGACCTGTCGATCGCCTCGCGCGAGCACGCGCGGTTCAAGCAGACCGACGCGAACGTCGGCTCCTTCGACGGCGGCTACGGCTCCGCCTATCTCGCCAAGCAGGTGGGACAGAAGCGGGCCCGGGAGATCTTCTTCCTCGCCGAGGAGTACTCCGCCCAGGACGCCTACGACTGGGGCGCCGTGAACCGCGTCGTGGACCATGCGGACCTCGAGACCGAGGCGCTCGCGATGGCCGCGACGATCGCCACCAAGTCCCCGCAGGCGATCCGCATGCTGAAATTCGCCTTCAACCTGGCCGACGACGGGCTCATGGGCCAGCAGGTCTTCGCCGGGGAGGCGACGCGCCTGGCGTACATGACCGACGAGGCCGTCGAGGGGCGCGACGCCTTCCTCGGCAAGCGCGAGCCCGACTGGTCGCAGTACCCGCATCCGCAGGGCTGAGCCGTGAACTCCTCCCTGCCCTGGCTGGTGCCGCCCGCCCACGACTCCTCCGCCGCCTCGCTCGAGGCGCACTCCCGAGCGATCGGCCAGCTCATGGCGGGCACCGGGCGGCTCTGGCTGGGCCCGTTCCCGGCACCGTCGACGCTGCCCGAGGGCTTCGACGACACCGCCTTGGTGGTGCCCACCTCCGGGTCCACGGGCGTGGCGAAGGCGGTCGCGCTGTCCCGCTCGGCCCTGCTCGCCTCCCAGGACGCGACCGCCGCGCTGTTCGCGGCCGACGGGACCGCCCCGGACACCCGCGGCCACGGCTTCTGGCTGCCCCTGCTGCCGCCCACCCACATCGCCGGGGTGCAGGTCCTCGCCCGGGCCCATCGCACCGCCCAGGTGCTGGGGCTGCCCGTGCCGGCCCTCCCGGAGGTGCTGCCCGATCTGCGCGGGCACTTCGACGCCGCGGCGTTCGTGGCGCTCGCCGAGCCCGCGCTCGCGCAGGCCGAGGCCGCAGGGCTGCCGGTGTTCACCTCCCTGGTGCCCACCCAGCTCACCCGCATCATCACCGGGGCCACCGGTGCCGACGCCCGCGCCCGCGGGGTGCTCCGGCGCTTCGCCGCCGTGCTCGTGGGCGGCGCCGCGACCCGTCCCGAGGTGCTCGCGAAGGCCCGCGCCCAGCGCATCGCGGTGCGCACCACCTACGGCTCCTCCGAGACCGCCGGCGGCTGCGTCTACGACCGAGCGGCGCTGCCCGGGGTGCAGCTGCGACTCGAGGCTCCCGACGCCGCCGGAGCCGGTCGTCTGGTGATCACGTCACCGACCCTCGCCCTGGGCTACCTCACGGCCGATGGCGGCACCGACACGACCCCCTTCGCCCCGGCCGCCGCTCCGGGCGCGGCACCGCGCTCCTTCGTCACCTCCGACCTCGCCGAGCTGGGCGAGGACGGTGCGCTGAGCGTGCTGGGCCGTGCCGACGACGTCATCAACACCGGCGGCCGCAAGGTGCTCCCGCAGGATGTCGAACGGGCCATCGACCGCTCCCTCATGCTGCAGGGCCTGGTCCGTACGAGCGTGGTGGTGGGGGTCCAGGACCCCGACTGGGGTCAGCGCGTCGAAGCCCTGGTCACGCTCGAGCAGGGCACCGATCCGACCGAGGCAGCGGCCCTGGTCCGCTCGGCGCTGCGCACCAGCGAGGTCCCCGCGCACATGATCCCCAAGCTGGTCCATGTGGTCCGCGAGCTCCCGATGCTGGGGATCGGCAAGGTGGACCGGGCCGCCGCCCGCCGCCTCGCCGCCGAGGGCTGAGCCTCCACTCCGGTCCACGGTGTGCGGTCCGCCACGGGGCGGGAACGCCCCTGCACCGAAACGCCCCCGGACCACGGCGTATCCTCGACGGGGCCGTGATCCGTCGGCCACGACCCGTCGAGGAGCACCATGGCCAGCCTGTCGCAGTGGGTGCAGGGCGCCCGACCCCGCACCCTGCCCGCAGCTTTCGCCCCGGTCGCCGCCGGCACCGGCGTCGCGATCTGGCAGCTGGCCCAGCAGCCCGGCGGCGTGGACTGGGCGCTGGTCGTCCCTCGAGCACTGCTCGCCCTCGCCGTGGCCCTGTGCCTGCAGATCGGCGTGAACTACGCCAACGACTACTCCGACGGCATCCGCGGCACCGACGACGACCGGGTGGGGCCTTTCCGCCTCACCGGCTCCCGGGCCGCCGCCCCGCAGACCGTCAAGGCCGCCGCGATCGGCGCCCTCGCGGCCGGAGCCCTGTTCGGCGTGGTCCTCATCATCCTCGCCCAGATCTGGCTGACGCTCCTCCTCGGGGCGGCCGCTGTCGCCGCCGCCTGGTTCTACACGGGAGGCAGGAGGCCCTATGGGTATCTGGGCCTCGGCGAGCTGTTCGTGTTCATCTTCTTCGGCCTGGTCGCCGTCAACCTCACCGCCTACGCGATCACGCCCAACCCGAACTGGGTCGCCCTGCTCGCCTCGATCGCGATCGGCCTGCTGGCCGTCGCGATCATGCTGACCAACAACCTGCGCGACATCCCCACCGACACGATCGCCGGCAAGCGCACCCTCGCGGTGCGGCTCGGCGATCGCCGGACCCGTGCCCTGTTCGCGGTGACCCAGCTGGCGCCGTTCGTGCTGATGGTGCCGGTGATGGTCGTGCAGTGGCCGGTGATCGTGGTGCTGCTCGCCCTGCCGCTGGCGATCACCCCGCTGCGCATCGTGCTGCGGGGCGCAGGTGGGCGCGAGCTGATCCCGGTCCTCGGCGCCTCCGGGCGGCTCGAACTGGTGTTCTCGCTGCTGCTGCTCCTCGGCCTGTGCCTGTGAGGCCGCAGGCCCCGGGGATGGTCGTCGCCGGGGCCTGACCGCCCGGATTCCCCGACCGGCACGATCAACGGCCGACGGTCTCAGCGACCGTCAGGATCGGAAACCCTCGGACTCAGCGGCCGCCAGGATCAGCGGCCGTCGGCCGACGTGTTCTCCGGGTCCTCGGCCGGAAGCTCCGGCAGCTCACCGGGACCGGAGTGCGACGCATCCGTCGCACGGGAAGTTCCGGTCACCTCGACGCCATGGGTGCCGTCCGCCGCGGCGGCCTCGGCATCCAGGAACGAATCCTCCGCCTCGGCATCCTCATCGACGTCATCGGGGTGACGCTCCCGGCGCTTGTCGTCGGCGGCCTTCCAGCGCATCGCGGCGGCGTCGCGCACCCGGTTGAGGAAGAGGATCGAGATCAGCATCGCGATCAGCGCGGCGAGCACACCGGCGAGCATCACCCCGATGTCGAACAGGGTGAGCACCCACCAGATCCCGGCCCACAGGACCAGTCGGATGACGGCGAACAAGGCCATTTCTCGCATGCCCCCAGAGTAGTTCGCCCGCCTGTGTGCTCACCCGTTCTTCGGGGTGCGGCTGGTCTCCCCGGCCGTGCATCGCGCCCTCCCCGCCGAACGTCGGGGCGTCGCCCGCTCTCTGCCGCTGGGGTTCAGGTGCGTTCACTACACTTCGAGCATGCTCAAGGGGTTCATCGCCGTTCTCTCCATCGCCCTCACCGTCTTCGCGCTCGCCGATTGTGTGCAGACGGAGGACGACAAGATCCGAGGCATCCCCAAGTGGGCCTGGATCGTGCTGATCGTGCTCCTGCCCTGGGTGGGACCGATCACCTGGCTGGTCGTCGGGAGGGACCGCACCATCGGCCCTGCCCCGAAGCGCCCACAGCGCCATGGACCCTCCGCCCCGGACGAGGACCCCGACTTCCTGCGCAAGCTCGACGAGGACATCCGCCGGGAGCGCCGGGAGCGCGGCCAGAACGACTCGGGCGACGAGCCGGCCGGCCCCGATACGCCGCGCAGCTGACCCTGCCTCCCTGACCCTGCATCCCTGACTTCGTACGACGCACGACGCACACGGCCCCGCGTGGACTCTCGTCCGCCCGGGGCCGTGTGCTATTGGTGCTCTGTGCTGTCGGTGCTGCGTGCTGTGGCGCTGCTCAGAGCCCCGAGTACGAGTGCAGGCCGTTGATGATGGTGTTGACGATCGTGTAGTTGAAGACCACGGCCAGGAAGCCCACCAGCGCGAGGCCGGCTGCGCGGCTGCCGCGGAATCCACCGGTGGCGCGCGCGTGGAGGTAGGCCGCATAGACCACCCAGATGATGAAGGTCCAGACCTCCTTGGGGTCCCATCCCCAGTAGCGGCCCCAGGCCTCGCGGCCCCAGATCGCCCCGAAGATCAGGGTGAACGTCCAGCCGACGAAGGCCACCGAGTGGATCCGGAAGCTCAGCGCCTCCAGCACCGTGGAGCTGGGCAGCCGGTCCAGCACATGGCCGAAACGGCCCCAGTGCTCGGGGAACTGGTCATCGTCGGACACCCGCTCGACCAGCGCCCGTTCGTGGCGGGCCTGGAGGAGCTGCAGGGAGGCGACGACGGCACCGAGGATCGACAGGGCCGTCGACATGATCGCCACGGAGATGTGGATGTAGAGCCAGTGCGAGTTCTGCAGGCTCGGGGTCAGCTCTGAGGCCGGGACGATCCAGAGCGTCTGGGCGAGCAGCAGGACCAGCAGCACCGGGCCGATGACGAAGGTGCCCAGGATCCGCAGCTCGGCACGCTTGATCGAGAAGATCAGGAAAGCCGCCATCACCACGGCCGTGCTCGTGGTCGCGAACTCGTACATGTTCGTCCAGGGCACCCGCTGGGTGGCCGCCGCGCGCGTCGCCACGCCGATGATGTGCAGCACCGTGGCCGCGAAGGCCAGGATGAACGCGAAGGTCTGCGCCGTCATCGAACTCGATGCCGAGGATCCGGCGCCGTGCGTCCCGGTGACCTCGCCGACGCTTGTCGGGGCGCCGCCACCGGCCGTTGCCAGGGAGTCGGTGGGTGCGGACCCGGCCGCGCCGGCGGTCACGGTCTGCTTCGCGTGGACGCCCTCGTGTGCCTCACGGGCGGCCAGGCGCTCGTCGCTCCGCTTCTGCGACGTGGAGGCGAGATCGGCCGAGAACCCGATCAGCGCCAGCACATACAGCACGATCGTTACCACGATGGCGAGATTCGAGATCTCCGCCAGCTGCTGGTCAATCACTGTGCACTTCCTTCATGGTGGTCATCGGTGGTGTCGTCAATCTGATCGACGGGCTGACCGTCGGTCTCGTCGGTCCCATCCTGCGCACCGGAGAGCTTCGAGGCGAGTGCTCTGACGTCATCGGGAAGCGCCGGGTCGTCGCTGCGGGAGAGTCCGGCGACCTCGAGCACGACGGTGCCGTCGGGGCCGGAACGGTCCCCGACCCGCACCCACAGGCGCCGGCGGGGCACGAACAGCGACAGGATGAGGCCTCCCACGGCAGTCAGGGCGCTTACGAGCACCCAGCGCTCGAAGGGGTCATGGGCGACGTCGAAGGCGGCGTAGCGCTTGATGCCGTCGAAGCTGATGGTGGTGCCGTCGGGCAGCTCGAAGATCTGCCCGGGGGCGAGGCTGATCAGCACGGGCGTGCCGTCGTCCCCGGTGACGGGCGTCAGCGTGGAGACATCGACCTCGTAGGCGTTCTGCGGGATGCCGGAGTCGAGGCCGAGATCGCCCTTGTGGACGGTGAGCGCGAGCTGCGGGTCCGCGAGATCGGGGTAGATCGAGTGCGGGCCCTTCTCGTCGATGACGCCGGTGGGGAGGAAGAAGCCGACGACGGCGAGCTGATCGGGCCGCGCATCGGGCGCCTTGATCACGAGCTGGGAGGTGTACCCGACATCGCCCATCGGCACCGTGATGACCGGGCCCTGGGCCACGACGTTGCCCGTCGGGTCCGTCACGGTGACGTCGGGCGCGTAGCCGTTGCCCAACAGGTACATGGAGGTGCCGTCGACATGCAGGGGCTTGTTGACCTGCAGCGTGCGCTTCTCCTGCTTCTTTCCCGGGGTGGTGACGTCCACGTCGGCCTCGAAGGACAGCGGCTGGCCCACCCTGCTCTCATCGGCGCCCTCAAGTACGTACTTCGCCCGGAACTCGTCCAGCGTGAACTGGAAGGGGGTGAGCTCGGAGGTGTCGAACCACGCCCCGGAGTCGAAGGAGTCGTACTGGGTCAGCGAGTTGGAGAACCCCTGCCCCTCGATCACCGTGATCTGGCCGCGGTAGCTGGTCAGCTGGCCGCCGGCGACGCAGACCAGAACGCCCACCAGCGCGATGTGGAACAGCAGGTTCCCGCTCTCGCGCAGCAGCCCGCGCTCGGCGCTGACAGATCGCGAGCCCGTCTCCTCGCGGACATCGGTGCGATAGCGCGAGCGGCGCAGGGACTTGCGCGCGGTCTCCAGCAGAGCGTCGGCGTCGGCCCCCGGGAGCTCGACGCGGGTGTAGCCGGTGAAGCGGGTCAGGCGCGACGGTGTGCGCGGGGGCTTAGCGCGCACCTGGCGCAGGTGCACGCCCACCCGCGGGATGATGCAGCCGATCAGGGAGATGAACAGCAGCAGGTAGATGGCCGAGAACCACGGCGAGGAGAACACGTTGAAGAATCCGAGCGTGTCCAGGAACTTCCCCCACCGGCCGTTCTCCTGGAGGAACTGATCGGTCAGGCCCGGGTTCACGCTGCGCTGCGGGTACAGCGACCCGGGGACGGCGGCGATCGCGAGCAGCATCAGCAGGATCAGCGCGGTCTGCATGCTGGTCAGCTGGCGCCACAGGAACAGGAGCATCCCCCGGAAGCCGAGGGCAGGGGCGTTCCGCCCTCGCGATGCGCGCCCGGGGCCGTCCTTGTCGCGCTTGCTGCTCCACGTGTCGACGCCTTCACCCGGCGCGGGGTCCGGTGCGCCTGCAGAGGTCGGTGCGTCCTCGGAGGTCGGTGCGCCCTCGGAGGTCGGTGCGCCCTGGGAGGTCGGTGCGCCCTCGGCGTGCGGCGCGCTGTCGGAGTTCGGTGTCCTGCTCAGGGTCTCGTCCGTCTCATCGGAGGGGTGCGTGGGGTCAGTCTCGTCGTGGGTCATCACACGACCGGTTCGTAGGTGGCGATGAGGCCCTGCAGCTGGCTCATCCACGTCGACCAGACGCCGGTCATGAGCAGCACCCCGATCGCGATGAGCAGGGCGCCCGAGAGCAGCCCGATCGTGCGGCGGTGCGCAGCGAGCTTCTTGGACAGCCCCAGGGCACGGTCGAAGAGGAGGGCGAACAGCACGAACGGGATGCCCAGGCCGAGCGAGTAGGCGAGGGCCAGGATGCCTCCGCGCAGCGCGGCGCCGGAGCCGCCGCCGTCGAGGGACAGGGCCACGATCGCGGCGTAGGTGGGGCCGATGCAGGGCGTCCAGCTGAGCCCGAAGATGAGGCCCATCAGCGGTGCGCCCAGCAGGCCGGCATCGGGGCGCTTGCTGGTCACGGGACGATTGGCGCCCAGGCCCGGGAAGACGCCCATGAAGACGAGCCCCATCAGCAGCACGATCGCGCCGGCCACCCGGTTGATCCAGACGGCGTACTCCTGCAGGAGGTAGCCCATCGCTCCGGCGAAGCCGCCGAGCACCATGAACACCACCGCGAAGCCGGCCACGAACAGCAGGCTGCCCGCGAGCATGCGGCCCATCCCGGGCCGCTTGGCGCTGGCGCGCACGCCCGATCTGGCGCCGACGCCGGCGGTCACGGCGCTCTGGCCGGCCAGCCCGGAGACGTATCCGAGGTAGCCGGGGACCACCGGGAGCACGCACGGGGACAGGAACGCCACGAGGCCGGCGGCGGCGGCGACGGCGACGGCGAGCAGGAGCGACCCGGACAGCGCGGTCGCCTGGAACGCGGCTCCCATGTCGGCGGTGATCATGTCGGCAGCACTCATTCGGCCAGCACCCGGTCGATCATGGCGCGCAGGGTGGAGGGGTCGGCGCCGCCCGAGATGCGGGCGGCGACACGGCCCTCGCGGTCCAGCACGAGCGTGGAGGGCACGGCGTTCGGGGCGACCTGCCCGCGCAGCGCGTACATGATCTGCGCATCGGTGTCCGGCAGGGAGGGGTAGGTGATCCCGTAGTTCTCCTCGAACGTCTTCGCGGGGCCGGCGGAGTCGCGCACGTTGACACCGACGAACGAGACGCCCTGGTCGGCGTAGTCCTCGTGGATCGACTGCAGGTCCGGGGCCTCTTTGCGGCACGGCGGGCAGGAGGCGTACCAGACGTTGACCACGAGCAGATCGCCGCGCAGGTCGACGGAGGAGAACTCCTCGTCCTCGAAGGTGGCGCCGGTGATCTCGAGCGGGTCGGTGCGGTCCGCGGCCGGGATCTCGGTGGTCACGCCGTCCCCCGAGACGTATCCGGAGTCGTAGCGGGAGCTGGTGTCGGATCCGCACGCGGCCACCAGCAGCGTCACCGGCAGGGCTCCGCCCAGGCCGAGCAGGCGACGGCGGGAGAGCCGCGCCGGAGTGTTCCTCGTGTTCACGTCAGCCTGCCTCCGGTGGCATCGACCGCCCCGGCGTAGAGCTCCGCGGCGGGTTCGGCGTAGCCGACGTCGGCCAGGTGGGGGCCGACGAACCGCAGGCTGGTCACCGAGCACAGTCCGCACTGCCGGCGACGGGGGTCATGGAACAGGGGCTTGCCCTCGGCGCTGCGTCGTGTCACCCAGATCGGCAGCTGGTGGAGCACGAGCACGGCCTCGTGGCCGTCGGCCGCAGCGCGGGCGTCGTGGACAGCGGCGATGACCCGGGCCACCTGCTCCCGGTAGGGCTCTCCCCAGGAGGGGCGCAGGGGGTTGAGGAACCAGCGCCAGTTGCGCGGATCGCTGAGCTTCGCCTCGCCGTGACCCATCCGGTGACCCTCGAAGTGGTTCCCGGACTCGATGATCCGCGGGTCCGAGGTGACCTCGAGCCCGTGGGCGGCGGCGATGGGCGCTGCGGTCTGCTGCGCGCGCAGGAGGGGTGAGGAGCGCACCAGGGTGATGTCGGCGTCCGCCAGGTGGTCGGCGACACGGCCGGCCATCTGCTGGCCACGATCGCTCAGGCGGTAACCGGGCATGCGGCCGTACAGGATGCGATCGGGGTTGTGCACCTCGCCGTGGCGGACGAGGTGGACGGTGGTGGTGCTCACGAGTGCGCGGTCCTCCCTCAGGAGATCAGCAGGCTCGGCGGCGCCGAGGGGTTCTGCAGCCGATGGGGTCAGCCGCCACACGGTACCAACCCAACCTCCGGATCAGCTCTGAGGATCGGCCCCGACGTGAGGTGCCGGACTCCCGAGGCCGATCGGCGCATCCTCGGGCACCGCGCGACCCAGGATCCGACCCAGCTCGAGGAAGTCGTCATGGCCGACCACGTCCAGCAGCAGGTCGCGCACGGAGCGCACATGCGTGGGGGCCGCCTGCTCCAGCAGATCCCGACCGGCTACGGTCAGCTGCGCCTGCCGGCCACGACCGTCGTTCGAGCAGCGCACCCGCTCCACGAGACCGCGCTTCTCCATCCGGGAGATGGTGTGCGTGAGGCGCGACCGGGAGTGGACCACGCGGTCCGCGAGCTCGGACATGCGCAGGAACTGTTCCGATGCCTCGGACAGGCGCACGAGGATCTCGTACTCCCCCAGGGTCAGATCGATCTCCGGATCCGCCTGCAGCGCCTCGGAGAAGCGGTCGTTGAGCAACGTGGTGGCGTAGAGGAAGCTGCGCCACGCCATCTGCTCCGGCTGGCTCAGCCAGAGCCCCTCGGGCGTCGACACGGGATTCTCCGCGGCAGCTCCCGCTCCATCGGCAGCGCCCGCCCCATCGACAGCGCCGGCAGCGCCTGCCGCGTCGACAGCGCCGTGCGCGTCGGCTGCGTCGGCTGCGTCGGCGCCATCACTTGACTGTATGTCCTGCATCACGGTCTCCTTGTTCTCGGACGGAAGTCTCTTGCGTCGCTCCCGAGTGTAGTTTACATTTCAAGCAAGAGCGTGGTGGTCGATCCTCGATCACCGTCACATCGGACGACCCCAAGGAGACATCACATGAACGACCTCACCCCCGGCACCTGGACCCTCGACGCGAGCCACACCTCCGCGAGCTTCATCGTGCGTCACGCCGGCATCTCGAAGGTCCGCGGCCAGTTCACCGACGTCGACGGCTCCCTCGAGGTCGGCGAGGGCGGCGAGAACCTCTCCTTCCGCACCACGCTGAAGACCGCCTCGGTCAGCACCTCCAACACCGACCGCGACAACCACCTGCGCAGCGGCGACTTCTTCGACGCGGAGAACTTCCCCGAGATCACCTTCGTCTCCACCGAGGTCAAGGGCGACACGCTCATCGGCGACCTGACCATCCGCGACACCACGAAGCAGGTCGAGCTCGACTTCGCCTACGAGGGCTCCGCGACGGACCCCTTCGGCGTGTACCGCGCGGGCTTCACCGGCCAGACCAAGATCTCCCGCAAGGACTTCGGCCTGACCTGGAACGCGGCCCTCGAGGCCGGCGGCGTGCTGGTCGCCGACGACGTCAAGATCTCCATCGAGGCGGAGTTCACGGCGCCCACCGCCGCCTGAGCTCACCCACCACTCCCCCGAGCGCCTGCACCGCGCCCCCGGGCACCGACGAGCCGTCCGCCGAGCGCGGGCGGCTCGTCGTCGTTCCTGCGTCTGCGTCCGTGCTGCGTGCACGATGCCCCACTTCCGGATCTCCGCGCCCCTGCAGGGGACCGACGTCCTACTAAGGTGCCTTCCATGACCAGCCAGCGCATCCCCACTCCCACCGACCCGGATGCCCGGATCCTGTACCTGACCCGCGAAGGCTGCCATCTGTGCGACGACGCCCTCCCGGTGGTCCGGGCCGAAGCCGATCGTGTCGGCTCCACGGTCGAGGTGCGGGACATCGACGAGGACGAGACGCTGCGCGCGGACTGGGACTACGACGTCCCCGTGATCATCGTCGACGGCGCCGTCCACGCCAAGTATCGCGTGGACGCCGAGCAGCTGCGGACCGCTCTGGCGAAGCGCCCCTGGTGGCGCCGCCTCACCGGCCGCGCCTGAGCGATCCCCTCCCGAACGTGCAACGGCCCCCACCTCGCGGTGGGGGCCGTTGCACATCACACAGTGCTCACTTCTTGTTGCGGCGCTGGTGGCGGGTCTTGCGAAGCTGCTTGCGGTGCTTCTTCTTGGACATGCGCTTGCGTCGCTTCTTGACGACAGAACCCATAGGTTGCCTCTTGTTCTGCAGGCCAACGCCTGCGGGATGGTCCAACTGATCAGGAGTGCGCGGCCCGCGAGGACTGCTCAGAAGCAGCCCAACGATGCTCCGCGGGCCCGACGCCACGGTCGACCGATCATTCTACACAGGACTTCTGGATCCTCACCCGCGAGCGAATGCGATATCCCTCGCAACGGCGTCCGCACGGGAGAGCGTCTCCTCGACCTCGGCGACCACATGGGTCATCGCGACCTCCCGCACCCGGCTCCGCAGCACGCGTCGTGCCCGACGCCGGTACGAGGTCGCGGTGATCGCCGCGAGCGCCCCGCCCGCGAGGCCGATCAGGATCCCCGCGGCGATGCCGAGCACGAGCAGCGCCGTGGGCAGCGGGATCGGGATCCACAGGTCCTCGATCATCGGCATCGGCGGCGGCGGGATCTGGAAGAGCACCAGGACGACGTTCAGGGCCAGCCAGCCCAGCCCCACCACCCAGACGAGCATCGCGAGCCACTGGAGCACATCGAGCACCGGCCACCACCAGGAGGTGCTCCGGGCCCGCAGATCGGCGCCGGCGACCGCCTGGTCGAGGGCGTCGGGCAGATCCTCCTCCCGGGACCGTGCGGCGTCGCGCACTGCGGATCGCCAGGCGTCCCCACCGCCGTCGGAGGCGGCATCGGCGAAGCGTCGGACCCCGCCGGCGGCGCGGGCCCGGGTGGCGGCGTCCGGTTCCGGGAGCGAGGTGCGCTCCGTCGTCTCCCCGTCGCGTGCTCGGCCGATGCCGAGACGTCGCAGCGGGTCGGGGCGCACGGTCCGCAGCCAGCGCAGCGGGGGCCATCCCACGCGGCCCGCGGCCCGGTGGCGGTAGGAGGCGGCCACGGCCTCGGCGACCGGTTCCACCCGGGCGGCCGCGGCGAGGTCCTCGACCAGGGCGTCGATCTCCTCGTCCTCCGCCGCGGCGGGGAGCCCTGCGGGGTCCGCCGCGTGCTCGAGCAGCTCCGCACCGCCGCGCACGTCGGCGCGCTGGCGATCCGCGGCGGCCTCGCGCGTGTGGGCGAGGGAGATGAGGTGCCAGCGCAGCTCCTCGATCCCGTCCCCGGTGGTCGCGGAGGTCGCGAAGATCGGTGCCTGGTCCAGCCCGTCCGCCCGCGCGATGGATCCGAGCGACTCCAGCACCCCCGCCCGTTCGTCCTCCCGGATCCGATCGATCTGGTTGAGCACCAGCAGCGTGACGGCGTCGTGGCCGGCGAAGGGCTGGACGAACTCCTGGTGGAGCACCGCGTCGGCATACTTCTGCGGATCGGTGACCCACACGATCACGTCGACCATGCCGGTCATGCGCTCGGCGATCTCGCGGTTCGCCGACTCCACGGAGTCGAGATCCGGCAGGTCGAGCAGCACGATGCCGGGCGGGGCCGCCGGCTCCGTGCGCCGGGCGCGGCGGCCGCTCGCCGCCGGGGCGGCCGCGCTCTCGAGGGCCGCACCGGTGCCGTCGAGAGCGTGGCGGTCCTCCACCTCGAGCCAGTCCAGCAGGGCGTCGCTGCCGGTCTCTCCGAGCACGGCGGCGACCGGCCGAGAGGTGGTGGGCCGACGAACCGCCGCCGGGGTGATGTCGAGCCCGACCAGTGCGTTGACCAAGGAGGACTTCCCCGAGCCGGTGGCGCCGAAGAGACCGATCACCGTGTGCTCGGCAGAGAGCGCGCGGCGCCGGTCGATCCGCGCGAGCAGGTCGCGGACCTCGTCCACGGCGTCGCTCGGGGCGACGCCGTCGAGGCCGGCGGTGGCGCGATCCAGCGCATCGATCCGCTCGGCCAGCGGGGCCGCACCCGCAGCGGAGCGCTTCGAACGGTTCAGCAGCGGGCTCATGAGTCCTCCCGGATCTCTCGGGCGAGCTGGTCCAGCGCCTCGGCGTCCTCGACGAGGTCCTGGGAGTCCGTGCTCCCGCCGAGGGCGTCGAGCAGGTCGAGGAACGGTCTGGAGCGTTCGGTGACCAGGGCGTCCAGACGGGCGGTGAGGCGTTCGCGGGCGACCCGTGCCATCCGGCGCACCGCCTCGTCGCCGAATATCGTCTCCAGCAGCTTCTGGCCGACGACCGCGGTCGCCGCGCCCGCTCCGACCTCGAGGCCGGTGGGGACGAAGGCGGTGGAGGCGAAGACGACGACCATGAGCGCCACCCCGACGGCGTTCACCCCCAGGGAGAGCAGGCGGGCCTTGGTCCGACGGTCCGCGCCCTCCCGGCGCACGAGGTCGAGCACGTCCCCCTGCCAGGCGCGGATGGCGGCGGCGACCTCCTCGCGGTAGCCGTCGGGGATCCGGGAGAGGTCCTCGCCCTCGACGAGCACGCGCCCGGCGGGAGCGGCCCGCCAGGCGGCTTCGGCCCGTTCGGCGCCGCGTGCGGTCTCGTCGATCACGACGTGCACGAGTCCGGTGCCCAGCGCCTGCTCGGCGGCGACCGAGGGGGCGGGCTTGCCGCTGAGCGCGAGACCCACCCGGTCGCGGACCCTCGTGAACAGGCCCTCGACGCTGCGGAAGAACTCGCCCGTGCCGACCACGTCCTGCCAGCGGGCGAGCACCTCGCCGCGCAGCAGGGAGCCGTCGCCGAGGGCGTCGTCGATCCGTTCGCGGGAACCGGAGAACGCGGAGACCGCCTCGTCCCGCAGGCGCTGACGCTCGGCCTCCTGGCTCTGCGCGTGCTCGGCGATGCTGCGGGTGGAACCGGCCAGGCCGGAGACGGCACCGGCGAGGGTGCGGCGGGCGATCCGGCTGCGACCGTCGGCGTCCGCCGCGAGGTGGTCGAAATGCTCCTGGAGCTCGGAGATCGCGGCCGCCGGGAGCATCCCGGTCGCGTCGAGCTCCGTCTCGGCCACCAGGAACAACCTGGTGACCTCGATGCCGTTGCGCTCGAGCATGGCGCGCAGGTCGGCGGCGAGCTCCTCGGCGACACCCTCGCGATCGGGGATCCGGTTCATGACCACATCGACGGTGACGTCGCGCTCGGCGGCGGTGCGCAGCACCTCCCACGGCACGGCGTCGGCATAGCGGTTCGCGGTGGTCACGAACAGCCACAGGTCGGCGGCGCGCAGCAGCTGCCGGGCCAGTTCGCGGTTCCCCGTCGCCACCGAGTCGATGTCCGGGGCGTCGAGCAGGGCCAGACCTTGAGGGATGCGCTCCTCGGCGTGGAGCTCGAGGCTCGTCGCGGGGTCGATGTCCCCCGTGGTGTCCCCGGCGTGCGGCGCCTCGGCGTCGGGCGCGGCCCCGACGTGGACCCGGGCGAGCCCGGGCAGGATGCGGCTGCCGGCGAACCAGGCCTCGTCCGCGGGGTGGTGGAGCAGCACGGGCCGACGGGTCGTGGGCCGGATCGCGCCGGATCGGCTCACCACCTCTCCCACCAGGGCGTTGACCAGGGTGGACTTCCCAGCTCCGGTCGAGCCGCCGATGACCACGAGCAACGGGGCGTCGAGGGACTCGAGGCGCGGGACGACATGGTCCTCGAGCTGCGAGAGCGCCGCGCCCACCTCGTCACGGGCCTGCTGCGCACCGTCCACCGGGAGCGGCAGCTCCACCGAGCGCAGGTGCTCGGCGAAGGTGTCGAGCACCGCTGTCGACAGTGACGTCATGGTTCCCCCGAATGCTCTGGTGTTCTGCCGGACTTGTGCCGTACGGGCCACATTGTCTCAGGACCGGCCCGGGAGCGGCCCTGCATCCCCGTGCTCGCTCCCCGTTCTCAGTCGAGGAACGGGTCCAGGCCCCATTCGGGGAAGGCGACCCGGCGGGCGGCCTGGACAGCCCGGTCGAGGTCGTCCTCGGGATCGAACCCGTTCTCCCAGTCGCGCACGGCGAGCGGCCGGCCGTCGCCGTACGTGCGGATCGCGGGTTCGGGCGACAGCCCGTGCTCGGCGCGGGCGCGGGCCTCGGCCTCGCGGTAGGCCTTGGGCAGCGGGGTCTGCGGGTCGATCGCCTCGCCGGTGGCGACCGCGAGCAGCTGCGCCCAGGAGCGCGGCACCACGTCGATCACGGCGTAGCCACCCCCGCCGAGGGCCAGCCAGCGGCCGTCGCACACCTCGTCGGCCAGCTCGCGGAGCATGACCATCACCTCGCGGTGCGCCTCGAGGGAGACGGAGAAGTCGGCGAGCGGATCCACCCGATGCGTGTCCGCGCCGTGCTGGGTGACCAGCAGGGTCGGTTTCACGGCCCGCACCAGCGCGGGGACGACGGCGCGGAGTGCGCGCACCCAGCCGTCGGCCGTGGTGCGCGGCGGCAGCGGCACGTTGATCGCCGAGCCCTGTGCGCCCGCTCCCCCGGTGTCCTGCACGAAGCCGGTGCCTGGGAACAGCCGCTCGCCGGTCTCGTGCACGGACAGGGTGATCGCGCGGGGCTCGTCCCACAGCGCCAGCTCGACGCCGTCGCCGTGGTGGACATCCGTGTCGATGTACATGACGCGCTCCTCGCCCTGCGCGAGGGCGTGCCGGATCGCGACCGCGGCGTCGTTGTAGACGCAGAACCCCGAGGCGCTGGCCGGGCGGGCGTGGTGCATCCCGCCGGCGATGTTCACGGCCCGCCGCACCGTGCCCGCACGGATCGCGTCGACGGCGGCGAGGGAACCCCCGACGATGCGCGCGGAGGCCGTGTGCATGCCGGGGAACGGAGGGACGTCCTCGCCGCCGATCCCGAAGCGGATCAGGTGGTCCGGATGCCTGCCGTCCTGGGGCCCTGACGCCTGGCGCACCGCCTCGAGATAGTCCGCGTCGTGCACCGTGCCGAGCTGCTCGTCGGAGGCGACGAACGGGGCGATGGTGCGCACCCCGGGGCGGTCCAGGATCCCGGAGGCCCGTGCCAGCTCGCGGGTCAGGGTCAGGCGCACCGGAGACATCGGGTGGTACGGGCCGAAGTCGTACTCGCACAGGTCCTCGGACCAGACGATCCCGCACTCACCGGGGACGCCGGTCTCGTCGACCGCAGCGGCGGGAAGCAGGGTGGGAGAGTCGTCGGACATGGGTCGAAGCGTACCCAGAGCCACGCTGCACCGCTCGGGCCGCCACCCGGACGGTCGCCCGCGACCGTTCCTGGAACGCGCCCGAGGGCCCGGCAGTCGTAGACTTCCGCGGACGCGACCCGCTGGTCGCCACACGACGGAGGGGTGGGGATGATCGAACGCGAGGCGAAGGCCGGGGGGCGCCGAGCGCTGCCCCCGATGCGCCGCCCGGCGCCGCCGAGCTGGCGGCGGTACCTGGCGTCGCTGACCAAGATCACCCCGGCCCGCCTCACGCTCGGGGTGTTCAGCCTGATGATCGCCGTGTTCACGGCGCTGCTCTCGCTGCCGGCGGCGACCACCGCCGGCCAGCGCACCGATCTCGTCGATGCGCTGTTCACCGCCGTCTCGGCGATCTGCGTGACCGGTCTGGTGACGGTGGAGACCGCCACGCACTGGTCGACCTTCGGGCTGACGGTCATCATGATCGCGATGAAGATGGGCGGACTGGGCCTGCTCACCCTCGCCTCCCTGCTGAGCATGTCGGTGATGCACCGACTCGGGCTCGCCCAGCGCGTGATGACCGCCAACGAGACCCGGGCCGAGCGCCTCGCCGAGGTGGGCGGCGTGCTGCGGATCATCCTCATCACCTCGACCGCCTTCGAGGCGGCGACCTTCGTGGCCCTGACCCCGTACATGTTCTTCACCGAGCACAAGCTCGGGGAGTCGATCTTCCTGGGCCTGTTCTATGCGGTCAGCGCGTTCAACAACGCCGGTTTCGTGCCGGAGGTCCAGGGGATCGAGCAGTACCTCGGCGACCCGTTCTTCTCCATCCCGATCGCGCTCGCGGTGTTCGTGGGCTCGCTCGGCTTCCCCGTGATCCTCGTGGTGGTCAAGAAGCTGCGCACCCCGCGCCGCTGGAGCCTGCACGCCAAGCTCACCCTCACCACCACGGCGCTGCTGCTGGTGCTCGCCTGGATCGGGTACCTGGCCCTGGAGTGGACGAACGCCGCCACCCTCGGTGGCCAGCCCGTCCACACGAAGCTCCTGGCCGCCGGTTTCGCCGCCGTCATGCCCCGCTCGGGCGGCTTCGCCACGCTCGACGTGGGGCTGCTGACCCCCGAGACGCGCCTGCTGACCGACGTGCTGATGTTCATCGGCGGCGGCTCGGGGTCCACCAGCGGCGGCATCCGCGTGACCACCTTCGCCCTGCTCATGCTCTCGATCTGGGCGGAGATCCGCGGCAATCCCGACGTCGAGGTCTTCGGCCGACGGATCCCGCACGAGACCATCCGTCAGGCGATCGGCGTGCTGGTCATGAGTGCGACCGTGGTGCTGCTGGCGGTGTTCCTCCTGCTGCGGATGACCAGCTTCACGCTCGACCAGCTGGTGTTCGAGGTGCTCTCCGCCTTCGGCACCGTGGGCCTGTCCACCGGGATCACCGCGCATCTGCCCACGGACGGGAAATGGGTGATCGCCGCGTGCATGTACAGCGGCCGCCTGGGGCCGATGACCCTCGGGGCGGCTCTCGCCCTGCGCCACCGCACGCGCATGATCCAGCTCCCGCGCGAACGCCCCATCGTCGGCTGATCCGCGCTCCCCCCGGCTCGGCGCGACCGTAGACTGTGCGCGCCCGGCCTGCGGATCCCCGCGTGACCTGCCGGGGACGGAGGAGGAGACATGCCACGCGGTGCGCGCGACGACGGGGTGCTCGTCATCGGTCTGGGCCGGTTCGGGGCCTCGATCGCCCTGACGTTGGAGAAGCTGGGCACCCAGGTGCTCGCGATCGACACCAACGAGGAGCTGGTCCAGAAGTACTCCGGCCAGCTCACCCATGTGGTGCGGGCCGACGCGACCCAGCCCGAGGTGCTCGACCAGGTCGGCGCCGGCGACTTCTCCCTCGCCGTGGTGGGCGTGGGCACCTCCATCGAGGCCAGCGTGCTGATCGCCGCGAATCTCGTCGATTTCGGCAAGCCGGTGATCTGGGCGAAGGCCATCTCCGCCGCGCACGGGCGGATCCTGCAGCGCATCGGCTGCCATCACGTGGTCTATCCCGAGGCCGATGCCGGTAAGCGCGTCGCGCACCTGGTCAACGGCCGTTTGATGGACTTCATCGAGTTCGACGACGGCTTCGCGATCGTCAAGATGCGACCGCCGCGCGAGGTGCAGGGCAAGACGCTCGCCGAGTCCGACATCCGCGCGAAGTTCGGGGTCACCGTCGTGGGCGTGAAGTCACCGGGCAAGGACTTCACCTATGCCGTGCCGGAGACCATGGTCGCCGCGCACGATCTGGTGATCGTCTCGGGCCACACCCATCTGATCGAGAAGTTCTCCAACCGCCCCTGACGGCAACGGCGACGGCAACGGCTGATCGCGGAGGGCGACGTCAGCAGGCGACGACGACAGGCACGGGAGCGGCCGACGATGATCCGCCGGCCGGGCCCTCAGCCCTTGCTCATCTCCCGCGACGTCTCGGCGGCGGCGGCCATCGCGGCGGCGACGCCGGAGCGCACACCCTCCCGTTCGAGGGCCGCGAGGCCCTGCACCGTGGTGCCGCCCGGGCTGGAGACGCCGTTCTTCGCGACGGCCGCGTGCATCCCGCTCTCCAGCAGCATGGTCGCGGCGCCGCGCACGGTCTGCTGCACCAGGGAGTCGGCCAGATCCCGCTTCAGCCCCAGGCGCACGGCCTCATCGGTCATGGCCTCGATGATCGCGAACACGAACGCCGAGAGGGAGCCCGCGGCGCCGATGAAGGCGTGCACCTGCTCCTCGGTGATGTCGACGGCGACTCCCGCGCGGGAGAACAGGGCGCGGACGAGCTCGTGCTGCTGATCGGTCACGGCGCTGCCGCGCATCAGGCCCACGGCCCCCTCCCCCACGGAGATCGGGGTGTTGGGCATCGCACGGAAAACGGCGGCACCGTCCGGCAGCGCCGCCTCGATCCGGTCCAGGGTGGTGCCGGCGGCGAGTGAGATCACGAGGGCGCCCTCGGGCAGCTGGTCGCCGATCTCGGCCGCCAGGTCGAGGATCTGGTAGGGCTTCACCCCGAGCACGACCACGTCGGCCCCCTCGAGCGCCTCGGCGCGTGTCGCGGAGCTCGCTCCGAGCTCCTGGGCCGCGCGGTCGCTGCTGGCCGCGGTGGAGTTCGTGATCTGCAGATCCTCGCTGCGCACCCCGGCCGCGAGGAAGCTGCGGACCACGGGCCCGCCCATGTTGCCGGCCCCGATGACGGCGACGCGCACTCCGGCGACGTCGGGGGCAGAGGGACGTGCAGCGTCCTGCGCTGTGTCCTGCGCTGTGTCCTGCGCTGTGGCGGTGGAGGGGGTCTGCGGCGTGGAGTCGTTCATGCCGCCCAGCGTACGGCCCACCCGGTCGGGACGAGAGATGGGGCCCGGAGGCCGATCAGGCGGTCGTGGCCGGCCGGGCGATCTTTCGGCCCTCGACGAGGACCAGCAGCTGGACGGCGAGCACCCCGAGAACGGCGATGCCCAGCAGCAGCGGCCAGTCGCTCGCAGGGGCGCTCAGCGCGCCGGAGCTCTCCTGCCAGGGCCAGAGACTGCGCAGCGCGCCCACCATGACCCCGGCGAGCACCACCATGGTGCCGCGGTGGTGGCGGGTCAGCAGGCGGCGCATGAGCTTCACGATCACGACGAGACCCACGCAGGCCCACAGTCCGAACCAGGCGATGTAGCCGAGGTCGCGCTCGTCGACGGCCTGCAGGGTGGGCTGGTAGAGCCCGAGGCTGAGGAGGATGAAGGACCCGGACATCCCCGGCAGCACGAGGGCGCAGATCGCGATCGCCGCGGCCGGGGCGATGATCCACGGGCTCGGCTCGAGGGCCGAGGTGGGCAGGGAGGTGATCGCCAGCCCGGCGGCCGCGCCGAGGGCGAAGCGCCACAGCTCGGGGACGCGCCAGGACCCGTCGGACAGACGGATCGGGACGAGCACCGAGCCGAGCACGAGACCGAGGAACAGGGCGCGCATGGTCTGCGGATGGGTCTCGACCAGGCGGGCGACGGGGCCGGCGACGGTGAGCACCGCGGTGCCCATCCCGATCACCAGCGGAATCACGAGGATCCAGGGGATCGCGCCGAGGTGCTCACGCAGCCCCGCCCGACGATCCGGGCCCAGCAGAAGTCGTGCCATCGCGCGGGTGAGGTGGTGACCGGCGTCGATCAGCTCGTCGTAGATGCCGGTGACCAGCGCGACGGTGCCTCCACTGACTCCGGGAACCGTCTCGACCACCCCGATGAGGGCGCCGCGCAGCAGGTTCCCCAGCGGGTTGCGGTGACGCGGCAGGGCAAGGGGCTCCGCCGGTTCCGCCGCGTGGGCCCCCGGCGTGCGGGTTTCCGTGACGCGGGGCTCCGATGCGGTCCCGGCGGGGTGATCCGGTGTGCGGTCGGGTGCGACGTTCGGGGAGGCATCCGTCATGGTGGACAGCCTACGAACCCACCGGCAGAACACCTCTAGGATCACGGCCATGAGTGGTCGCCTTCACCTGCTGTACGGACTGTCCGGCTCCGGGAAGTCCACGCTGGCCCGGCAGCTCCAGAAGCAGAGCCCGGCGGTGCGCTTCACCCTCGACGAATGGATGCTGCGCCTGCACCCGGAGCTCTCGATCGACGACCCTGCCTACGGTGACCGCGCAGAGGTGGTGCAGGAGCTGATCTGGTCCATCGCCGAGCAGACGCTGCGCTCGGAGGTGGATGCCGTGCTGGACTGGAACTCCTGGTCGCGTGCCCGTCGGGCCTGGGCCCGGGAGCGCGCGGGGACCGTGGGTGCGGAGGTCGTGCTGCATCGGCTGTCGACCTCCCTCGAGGAGTCGACCCGGCGCGCGCAGCTCCGGGAGGAGTCACAGGCCTCGTTCGCCCATCGCATCAACCTCGAGGGGAACCAGCACCTCACTGGGCTCCTCGAGGAGCCGACCGCCGACGAGGGCCTCACGATCCTCGAGCACTGAGCACTGCCTGGACGGCCCCCATTCCCGCGGGACATTCAGCGTCCGCGACCCCAGTGCGGAGGCACATCGCCGGCGATGCGGGCGTCGTTGGACTCGTCGGTGCCGGGTTCCGGGGCATCCTCCGCGACCCGGTTCGGCAGGACCGGCCGACGCTCCTTCGAGGTCGCCGGCCGCTCGGCCGGGCTCTCGTCGTCCCAGGGGAACGGTTTGCCGGTCACCGAGGAGATCACGACCCGCCTGCTGGACCCGGAACCGGAGGCGCGCCGGGAATCAGCGCCCCGCGGGGCCTCCGGCGTCTCCGCGCTCCCGGCGCCCCCTGCGCTCCCGGCGCCCTGCTCGGTCACTGCCGCTCCTGGTAACGGCGGATCGCGCTCGAGACCGAGACGTCCAGCAGCACGGAGCGCTGCTCGAAGCCGAGGAAGCTGCGCACCTCGGTGGCCAGGTGCTCCTCGAGGCGAGCACGGCCGTCGGAGCAGATGTACTCCACGATCGCGTCGAAGTCCTCGCTCGAGTAGAACGAGAGCTGGTGGCCGGCAGGGATCTGCGGGCGCGGCTGGCGGTGCCGCACGGTCCCGACGCCCTTCGGGGACTCGGAGAGCTCCTCGGACTGGACCAGGCGCAGTGCCCGCTCGACAGCCCGGCGGATCCGCTCGGCCTCGCCGTCGGGGTCGATGAACAGTGCCCAGGACCAGACTCGTTCGGTCGCCCAGCCGGCCGCCTCGAGCCGCTCGGCCCGCAGACGGTCACGCTCGCGCTGGCTGGCGGTGCCCACATAGCGGGCACCGTCGGTGTCGACCGCGACCAGGAGCCTGCCCGGCATATCCGGGTGGCCGAGAGCGAGCTCGATGCGGTCGGAGGAGAGCCCGAAGTCGCTCTCCACGAGCAGCCCGAGCCGCCACAGCCGGTCGGCGAGATCGCGCACCAGGGCGTCGGTCTCCAGCTGGCGCGGGGCGACGGGCTCCGGGATCTCGTCGGCAGGAACGCTCTCGGCATCGGGCAGGTTCTCATCGCCTGCCGGGTTCTCAGCGTCCGACGGGCTCTCGCCCTCCCTCGCGCTCTCACCGTTCGCCACCTGGTGGGATCCGGATCCTGACCCAACGCGCTCGGGGGCCTCGACGGGCGTCTCCGCAGCAGGGTCTGCACTGTCCGGGGAGTCGGCGGACTTGCGGGCCATGGCCGCAGCGATGGCCGCGTCCAGGTCCTCGTCGGAAAGGTCCGACGTGGTGTCCTGCGTCGGTGCAGAGCCGTCGGCGGAAGCGAGGGAGCCGTCAGCGGAAGGGTTGGAGCCATCAGCAGGAGCGGCGGCTCCTGTCCGTGTGGCGTCGACCGTCGGGGCCGTGGCTGCGGGCGACTGTCTGGGCTGCTCGGGCTCGGGCGGGTCGATCGGGTCCTCGCGGCCGGTCAGCGCAGCGACGTGCGGGACGACGGCGACGTCGGCTCCCCCGCGCAGCACCCAGAACATGGCGCGGAGATCGCGTGCCCCTTCGCTGCGCAGACGGGCGTGGTCGAGGTCCTGCACGTCGATCGAGGACACCACGGTGGTGCGTCCGCGTGCCCGGGTGATCACGGTGGCGAGCGCCTTGCGGCCGCCGGCCTCGGAGAGCGGGCCGAAGCGGTGCAGGAGGCGTCCGTGTGGGGTCTTCCCGAAGCCGACGGAGACGATGATGTCGTCGCGCACCATCGAGGTGGCCTGCGCCGCCGGGAGCACGGTGAAGACCTCGCGGGCGGCGGGATCGAAGTAGTCCCGCAGCGCCGGGATCACGGAGACGGTGTTCATGATCCGCTCCATGAGCCGGCGTGCGTGCTCCTCCGTGAAGGTGAGCACGGCGAGAGAGCGCTCGGGCCGGGTACGGGCATGCTCGATGACGAGATCCGTCACGCGGCGCAGCTCCGCCTCGGTGCTCTCCACGTACTCCATGCCCTCGGTGACCGGGCCGCGGCCGTTCTCGACCACGATCAGCCGGTCCTGCTCGGGCACGACCGGGCTGGGCACTGCGGCGACCTCGCCCACCAGGGCCCGGCGCTGCGCGAAGCCGCGCAGTCCCTCGGTCGCGTGGTGCGCATCGCGCAGCAGCTCGATATGGGGCGCGATCCGCAGCATGTCGTCGAGCAGGCTCGGAGCGGCATCCCCGCCGTACTCGAGGGGGTCGCCGACCACGACGGTCTGCTCGGCGCGCACGATCGACGGCAGTGCGGCGGCGGTGGGCAGACGCCCGCCGTCGGCCACGATGAGCACGTCGAAGTGGCGTCCGCGCGGGAGCACCTGGGCGACCAGGTACGGGGAGGCGAGCCAGGTGGGGCGGGCCGCGAAGAGGATGTCCTCGTACTTCGCGGCGAGGTCCCGGATCGACACGGTCGAGGACCGGGCGAGCTCGGCGATCGCGGCGCGGGAGGTGTCCGGGTAGGACTTCATGGTCCGCACCCGGTTCTCGTCGGCCGCGGCATGCACGCGGGCCGATGCCCCCGCGAGGTCCTCGTGGTCCAGTCGGCGGAAGCGTTCGGCGACCTCCGACAGCGAGGTCCCGTCGTACTGGGAGATCGTGGGCTCGGCGCCGGCGATCAGCTCCAGGACGCTGCCCCACCAGCACAGCTCGAGCTCCGCGCCGACCTGCTCGGTCGGGACGCGGCGGGTGCGGAGGTCCTCCACGAGGTCCCCCAGCCCGTCGAAGCTGAGCCGACGCAGCAGCTCGGTGCGGCGCGGCAGGCTCTCCAGGTCGGCGCGGTCCGCGGCGAGGGCCTCGACCCGACGCTCGAGCTCGTCGAGGTCGGTCCGGGCCAGATCCGATCCCGTGGCAGTGCCGTCCAGCAGGACGGCCAGCTCGTCGAGGGTCTTCTGGGTGCGCTCGGCGATGCGGTGCGCCCGGTCCAGATCGGCCGGCAGCACCGGGGTCGACGGGGTGGCTGCGGGTGCTGAGCCGGATGCTGAGCCGGATGCTGAGCCGGCGGTGTCCGTCGAGGCAGCTGTCCTCGTGTCGGCAGCGGCCTCCGGCACGGCAGTGGTCCCCAGCTCAGCGGCGGCACCCGGCTCGGCCGCGGTCCCGGGCTCGACGGCCGTCCCGGGCTCGGCAGCGCCGTCGGACAGCGGGGAGATTCCGGCCGCGGCGGCGGGTGCGACGGGGGGCACCACGGGGGTCTCTGCCACCCGATGCCACTCGTCGGCGACACGGCGCGCTTCGCTGAGGTCCCGGTACAGATCCGGGGACAGCGCCGCCGGGCGCTGCAGGGAGGCGGCGTCCTTCCGCAGCCGACGACGCAGGCCGAAGCCCATCGTCACGCCGTGCTCGAGGCGCCAGGCCTTGTCGGCGGTGGCGGCGACGAGATCCGGCAGCGGGGCCCGGAACACGGCGGGCTGGAAGGTGCCCAGCAGCGCCCGCACCCGGTCGAGCAGACCGAGCCGCTCCGTGAGCTGCTGGAGCGTGGCGGGCGCCGCCAGCCCGAGGTCGTCACCGGTCTGGGTCGTGACCTCGCGAAGCTTCGGCAGGATCTCCTCGCGGAGGTGGTCCACGAGCTCCTCGGCGCGGGCGGCCTGGGTGTCGGAGCTGATGGGGGCTCCGTACCAGGCGGTCTCCTCGGGGCCGGTGGTGAGCACGCCCACCTCGGCGGCCTCTCGCAGGGCGTCCGAGTACCGGTCCCGGTCGTCGCCGATCATCTGGGCGGCGACATCCGCACGGAGCCGCACCTGGGTTCGGGGTGAGGGGCGCAGACGGGTCAGAGCGGCGAGCGCGGAGATCGCGTCGTGCGCGGAGGCGTTCCAGGGCTGCTGGAGGCGGTGCATCGCCTCGACGTGGCCCACGAGGATGTCCCGCATCTCCGCGAGCTCCGCCGGCGCGGCGTCCTCGGGGCCCAGCGCGTGGGACCCGGCGCGGCGCAGGCTGCGCAGCAGGGCCGCGGAGGCGTTGCGCTGCAGCGACGGGTCCGGGGAGAGGTCGAAGACGAGCTCCTCGAGGCCTCTGCGCTGCGCGGTCGCGACGAGCTGGGCCAGGTTCCGACGGCGCTGGGAGACGATCAGCACGCTTCGGCCGCGGGCGTTGAGCTCCTCGGCGAGGTCCACGACGAGATCGAGGCTGCCGTTGCCCGGGGGCGCCGCGACCGCGAGATCCTGACCGGCGAGCACCCGGGCGAGCACGGCGCGATGATCGGGATCGACGGCGGAGACCAGCTCGTGCTCGGGGACCTCGGGGACCTCCTGGTCCGCGTCATCGCTGCGCACGACGGCCTGGGCCTCGGCGTCCCCGGCGAGGGCCGCGACCAGGGGCGAGGACACCCAGTCGGGCCGGTCGGCCGCGAGGTCCTCGCCGACGGATCCGGCGGCGTCCATGAGGTTGCCGACCACCAGTGCGTGGGTGATGCGGAACCCGGGCAGGGGCTGCCCCAGGGAGCGGAAGGCGTCGAGCACAGGATTGGGGTCGAACCCGTGGGAGCCGTCGGTGGTGGCCAGCAGGGCGCGGGCGTCGACGGCGACACCGGCCTCGCGCAGGGAACGCAGCAGCACCGGGTTCAGATCCGCGGTCGTGTCGACCTCGAGGTCGACGTCCTCGCGGGCGTTGCCGCGCAGGCTCAGGGTGATCGGACGCACCAGCACGGGGGCATGGATCGGCTCGGAGCCGTCCTCGGGGAACCAGGTGGCCTCACCGATCCCGAGATGGCAGGTGGTCAGCCCGATCTCCTCGGCATGCCGCTCGGCGATCTCGCGGATGGTCCGGGCATGGGCTCTCGCGTCGGCCAGGGCGCCGACTTCGCGGACCAGGGACGACAGGCGCGTCGGACCATGGCCGGCGAGCAGCTGGGCGAGCCCGGAAGGATGGGAGTGCGTGAGCTCGAGGACGGTCGAGCCGGCCCGGATCTGGGTGAGGAAGGACGGCGCGGTGACCCCGCCGGTGATCTGCTGGGCCCAGCTGTCCAGGGCGTCGGCGACCAGGTCCTCGCGGCTGAGCGGGCGGTGCTCGCGAGGCTCGGAGGGGAGGTCGTCCTCGTCCTGCTCGGGGGCGATCCCGGCGCCGACCTCGTCGAGATGAGGTTCGACGACCAGGTCGTAACGGCTCGTGCTCGGGGCGTCCGTCGCGCTCTCCGCAGCGGTTCCAGCGCCCTCGGCGCGGTCGCCGTGAAGGCGCCCGTCCGCCTCGTCCTCGGCCGCCTGCGCGGAGGTGCTCGCAGAGGCCCGACTCTCACGGGCCAGGTTCGACAGGGCGTCGTCGCGACGGCCCGCACCCTCGGCCGTGCTGGCAGGGCGCTTCTTGCCGCGCAGGAGATTCCACATAGTGCATCACGCTACCGGGAGGCGGGCATCTGCTCGCGCAGGCGTGCCGTGGCCGCCCGGGAGTCCTGGGCGTGCCTGCTCACACCTCCTCCTCACACCTCGTGCAGACGCACCGAGGTCTCCTCGAGATGCGCCCGCAGATCGTCCGGGACCGGGCCGGCGATGATGAGGTCAGTGAGGACCGAGACCGGGCAGATCCCGGCGAGGGCGCGGTGGCCGACCTTGTCCGCCGTCGCCAGCCCGACCACGCGGCGGGAATGCCCGATCATGATGCGCGTGACACCGGCCTCGGCATCGGAGTTGCAGGTGAGCCCGGCGTGGATATCGAGGCCGACGGTGCCCACGAACATCGTGTCCAGCCAGAGGTCGCGCATCGTCGCCGTGGCGAGAGGGCCGGTGAGCTCGAAGGAGTACGGCTCGGCGACGCCGCCGAGCACGACCGTGCGCACCGAGGGCCGCAGCACGGCCTCCGTCGCGATGTTCAGCGCGGCGCAGACCACGGTGAGCCCCGGGGTCCCGTCCCGGGAGTCGATGTCCGGCCGGGCCACGGCACGCCGTGCGGTGGAGGTGGTGGTGCGCCCCCCGTTGAAGCCGATGATCTGTCCGGGCTCGACCAGGCTCGCGGCGCGGCCCGCGACGCGTTCCCGCTGCGCCGAGCCCTCGTCGGTCGTGCGCGGCACCGTGGCCAGGGAATAGGCGACGTCGATCGCGATGATGCCGCCGTGGGTGCGACGGGCGAGCTGGGCACGCTCCATCTCCATGAAGTCACGACGCACCGTGGACTCGCTGATCCCGAGCTCCGCGGCGACCTCGGACACCGACAGCCGCTTGGTCGTCGACAGCAGCGTGAGCACGTGGTCCCAGCGCGCCGATCGGTCCTTGCGGTCCGCAGGCTGCCGGGCTCGAGGCGCTCCGGACTGCCCGTCCGGCCGCACGTCCGGCCGCGCGTCTGGCCGCCCGGACTTCTGGTCAGAATTGGAAATACGCGGGTTCACGCACCCAGTATTGCGCATCTCGTCCCGACTCTTCGGGCTTCCGGTCACTAACCGTCAGAGGTGAAGGGAATCAGGTGGTCACGTTTGAGACACGACCTGCCGGGACGTAAGTTGGCGATGTCGCCCCGCACGGGGCGTGACCGCGAACGAAAGGACACTGATCATGGGTTTCGATGACGCGCTCAACAAGGCCAAGGACTTCGCCGGAGACAACCCGGACAAGGTGAACCAGGGCCTGGACGCCGCGAGCGACCAGGTCAAGGAGCGCACTCCGGACAACCTCGACAAGCATGTCGACACCGGCGCCGACGCCGCTCGCGACCGCTTCGGTCTCGGCGGCGACGACGAGGGTGAGAAGAAGGGCAACTGATCGCCCCTTCCCCCGCGTGACTGCGAAACGCCCCCGACGCTACGGCGTCGGGGGCGTTTCCTTGCTCGCGCCGTCCGCTCAGCTGCGCTTGCGGAGGACGAAGAACGCTGCGGCAGCGGCTGCGACCACCACGATCCCGACGACGCCCAGCAGCAGCGGCATCGCGGAGCCGCTCTCTTCGGTGGCCCCGGAGTCCTCACCGGACTCAGCACCCGTGGCACCCGAGGAGCCCCCTGCGTCCGACGAGCCGGCGGCCTCGTCTGCACCCCCGGCGTCGCTCGACCCGGTCGCTGCACCCTCGCCACCACCGTCGCTCGGCGCGGCAGAGTCCTGGTCAGCTGAGTCCTCTCCCGCAGGGTCCTGCTCGACGGCGATGTCCACGGAGCCTTCGATCGGATGCCCGTCGCTGGAGACGACCCGCCACTGCACCGTGTAGTCGCCGGCAGGCAGCGGATCCGCGAGCTCGGCGGTCACCTCGGGGCCGTCCACGGTCGGCTCCATATCGGCCACGGTCTCGCCGGCCTCGTCGACGATCCGCACCGCGGGGCTCACCTCGAGGATGTCCGCGGAATAGGTCAGGGTGATCGACTCGGGCGACGTCTCCAGCGTGTCGCCGTCGGCCGGATCCGAGGAGATCAGGGTGTCGTGGGCGTAGGCCGGGATCGAGAGCATCGCGAAGGCGGCGAGCATCGTCGCTGCGCACAGCGCGAGCAGGGAGGCGGGACGGACAGAAGCGGGCAGAGCGGAGGCACGAGGGCCGGTCGAGAGCATCACGCGAGCAGGCTACGCCAGCGACCGGGGGCGATTCCTGGACGGCGACGGGGCGGTGAGCGACGTCGCAGCGGGTGCTGGAACTCAGTCCCGGGGCAGGGGAACGCCGTGCTCGAGGACCGGCAGCGCAGCCCTCGCGTCCCGGACCTCCTCGAGGTCGAGGTCCACCACCAGCAGGCCCGGCTCCCGACCGAGCTCCTGGCGGATCTGCCCGAGCGGACCGATCACCGCGCTCTGCCCGATCCCCCGCGCCGCCTTGCCGGTGTACTGCGCCGGCGGGGCCTGGTCCGCGGCGAGCACCACGGTCGTGGAGTCCAGGGCGCGAGCCTGCAGCAGCAGACGCAGCTGCTCGCTCTTCCCGGGGCCGTCGGCCCAGGCCAGCGGGAGCAGGATCGCCTGCGCGCCTCGCCGGGCGAGCGCCGAGAACTGTTCCGGGAAGCGCACGTCGTAACAGGTGGCGATCCCCAACCGGGCGCCACCGAGGTCGATCACGACCAGCTCCTCCCCCGGGGCGACGGTCTCGGACTCGCGGGATCCGTAGGCATCGAACAGGTGGATCTTGCGGTACTCGGCCCGCACGGCACCCGGCTCGCCGATTGCCCCGGCCGCGTCGGCGGCAAGGGGCTCGTCGGCGGGACAGTTCTCGTCGGCAGGACCGTTCTCGTCGGCAGGACCGTTCTCGTCGTCAGGGCCGCGGGCGATCACCGTGTTGTGCACGCGGTCGCCGTCTGCCGGGGTGAAGGAGCCGGCTACCACGACAAGATGATGCGCATCGGCGAGCTCCTGGATCAGCTGCTCGAAAGAGGCATGGTGGCCATCTGCCACGGCCCGCAGGTCAGTGCCGAACGGCGTCAGCGTGGCCTCGGGCAGCAGCACGAGCTGTGCTCCGGCCGCTGCGGCCTCTGCCACCGCGGCGCGAACGGTTCCCCGCGTGACCTCGGCATCCTCGGAGACCTCGATCTGGGCGAGGGCAATGCGGGGGCCGGCCGCGTCGCGCGCCGCATCCAGCGCCTCCGGGGTGTCGATATCGGAGGCCTCCGCCCCCGCGGCCTGTCGCGTGAGGAGCTCATCGGCCCCGAGCTGGTCGTAGAGGCGGCGCAGGCTGAGGTTCGCCCAGCCGCCCTCAGGCTGTTCGAGGACTCCCAGTGCAGCGCGCAGTCGTGCGAGCGGCCAGGCGGCGCAGAGGTACTGCACATGGCCGTCGGACCCGGCGAGGGCCGCGACCTTCTGCTCGGAGGCGCTGGTCGACACCAGCGCGGTGAGGGTCTCTGCGCGCAGCAGGGGCATGTCCCCGCCGAGCACAAGCACGGTCACGCCGCGGTCGGAGTCATCGCTCGGGCCCTCTCCGCCGGGGATCTCGGCGACACCGCGGGCCAGCGCGGCGAGGGGCCCGGAGCGGGGCGGGTCCTCGTGCACGAAGCGGGCGCCGTGGCTGCGAGCGAGATCGGGCCCGTCGTCCCCGGCGGGGCCGACGACGATCCGCCGGTCGACGTGCGCCGAGCGCAGTACCCGCTCCAGTGTCGTGGCTCCTGCGACCTGCACCCGGGTCTTGTCCGTGCCGTCGAGCCGGGAGGAGGCGCCGCCCGCCAGCACGATCGCGATGGTGGTGGCAGTGGTCTCGTGCAGCTGGCTCGACATGCTCCGATCCTGCCATGGGCGCTAGTATGAGCGCGCCCGTGCGACGTCGGATGACGGATCGGCCGGGCAGGATGGCCCCCGTAGCTCAGGGGATAGAGCACCGCTCTCCTAAAGCGGGTGTCGGACGTTCGAATCGTCTCGGGGGCACGAAGGACGTATCGGGTCAGGGCGCTGCGGCAGCGTCCTGACCTTTCTTCGTGGCCCCAGGAGTCCGCAGACGGTCCGCAGCGTTCTCTCCTGGCGACTCCGGTAGCGTGACGAGATGCCTTCCTCCACCTCGAGCACAGACGCTCCCACCCCCTCCATGGCCCGCTCCCCCGAGGACCCGGCGAACGCTCCGGCCTCGGAATCTGCGGGGTCCTCTGATTTCTCGAACTTCTCCGACATCGACGGCTTCCTGCGCATCCCGCGCCTGGCCTCGCTCGCTGCCGGATCCGATGGCCGGGTGGTCGCCGCGATCCAGGAGGCCGACGAGAACGGCGCGAAGCTCGTCTCCTCCCTGTGGGAGTTGGATCCGGCGGGTGACCAGCCGGCCCGTCGGCTCACCTTCTCCGCCAGCGGCGAGAGCTCCCCGCGTTTCGCCCCGGACGGTTCGGTGCTGTTCAGCTCTGCTCGCCCGGACCCGCAGGGCGAGGCCGAGGACGACACCGCCGCGATCTGGCGCCTGCCCCGCACCGGGGAGGCGCAGGTGGTCGCGTCGGCCGCAGCGGGCCTGACCCTGCTGGGCGTCGCGGAGAACGGCACGATGCTCGCTGCGACCAGCGTGCTGCCCGGTGGCGCCCTCGAGGATGACGCCGAGCGTCGGAAGGCCCGCAAGGACGCGAAGCAGACCACGATCTGGCACACCGGCATGCCGATCCGGCAGTGGGACCACGAGATCGGCGACCAGAGCCGACGCCTGGTGCTGGTCAGCACCGACGGCGACCTCACCGATCTCACCCCGGACGTCGGGACGGTGACGCTCCACGCCGCCTCCGCGGACCTCTCCCCCGACGCCTCCACCGTCGCGACCTCCTGGACCCAGCGGGTGCGCGGCGGGGAGACCCGCAGCTCGATCGTGCTCATCGACACCGCCACCTTGCGGCGGGTCGTGCTGCTGCAGGCTGACGACGAGGCCCAGTTCGGCGCTCCCCTGTTCTCCCGGGACGGCAGCCATCTGGCCGTGATCCGCTCGACCGCGTCGAGCCCGACGGACACCAGCTACAGCCACCTCGAGATCCATCCGATCGGCGGCGGCGAGCCCGTCACGGCGCAGCTCGGCGACCTGAGCATCGGCGACCTGGCCTGGGCCGAGGACGGGTCCCTGCTCGTGGCCGGCGACCTGCACTCCTCCGGAGCGGTCCTCGCGATCGACCCCACCAGCGGCGCCTCCCGCACGGTCGCGGCCGACGGAGTCTTCTCCGCGCTCGCCCCCGCGGCAGATGGCACGCTGTTCGCCCTGCGCAACGACGTCGGGACGCCGTCCCGCCCGGTACGGATCACCGCCGACGCCACGCCCCGCGAGCTGCCCGCCCCGGGCGCGGTCGGCGCCCTCCCCGGCACGCTGGAATGGGTCGAGACCGACGTCGACGGGATCACCGTGGGCGGCTGGCTGTGCGTTCCCGCGTCGGCGTCTGCCGCGGAGCCGGCCCCGGTGATGCTGTGGATCCACGGCGGTCCGCACGGCTCGTACAACGCGTGGAGCTGGCGCTGGTGCCCGTGGCTCGCCGTCGAGCGCGGGTACGCGGTGCTCATGCCGGATCCGGCGATGTCCACCGGCTACGGGGACGAGGGCCTGAACCGCGGCTGGCCGCGCCTGCCCGACGTCGTCTTCCGGGAGTGCGAGACGCTCTTTGACGCCGTGCTGCCGCGCCCGGAGCTCGACGACACCCGCACCGCGATGCTCGGGGCATCGTTCGGCGGGTTCATGGCGAACTGGATCGCCGGGCATACCGACCGCTTCGACGCGATCGTCACCCATGCCGGGCTGTGGGCGCTCGAGCAGCAGCACCGCACCACTGACGCGGCCGCCTCGAAGATGCGCGTGCACCGCCACGAGGACGAGGTGCCCGAGTGGTATCGCCAGTACTCCCCGCACCGCGCCGCCGCGTCCATCACCACACCGATGCTGGTCACGCACGGCAACCGCGACTACCGCGTCCCGGTCAGCGAGGCGCTGCGCCTGTGGTGGGACCTGGTCTCGGGCTGGGACGGCGAACCGGAGACGATGCCGCACCGCTTCCTGCAGCTGACCAGCGAGAACCACTGGGTGCTGACCCCGTCCAACGCCCTGGCCTGGAACCAGGCGATGCTCGCCTTCTGCGACCAGCACGTGCTCGGAGCGGACCCGATCCCGGAGGTGATGCCGTGGTGAGGTCCCGCCGCATCGTCTCGGGATGCATGCCCCGGCGCTGACACCTGTCATCGCATCGCTCTTTGCCGGCACGGCGCCTTGGCCCCGGACCTCACGTCCGTGACGAGCGCGAGGCCCTGGGCCACGCAGGACGACGAAAATTCGTCGTCGCCCGGCACAGCCAGCGATCCGACAGCGACAGCACCAGCGGCCCGATGCCGCTGCACAGCGCGTCGGCCCCTTCGGGCCGCCTCTCAGTTCAGCGTGCCCGTGAGCCGTCCATGGAACCCGGTGGAGCGTTCATCGAGCCCGGTGAAGCGCACCTCGATGTCGTGCTCGGCGTACTTGGCCTGCACGGAGTCGAGCACGGCCACGGTCGAGGCGTCCCAGATCTGGGCGGCGGAGAAGTCCACGACCACTCGTGGGGGATCCTCGGCGTAGTGGAACTGCTCGACGAGGTCGTTGCTGCTGCCGAAGAACAGCGGCCCGCGCACGGTGTACGCCGCGCCCTGGTCCCCGACCAGGCGATCCACGGTGGTCACGTGCGCGACTCGCCTCGCGAAGAGCAGGATCGCCAGCACGGCGCCGGCGGCGACGCCGATCGCGAGGTTGTGGGTGAGGACCACGACCACGACGGTCACGAGCATCACGAAGGTCTCCGACAGCGGCATCCGCTTCAACGTGGCCGGCTTGATGCTGTGGACGTCGACGGTGGACAGGGCCACCACCATCATCACGGCGGCGAGCGCGGCCATCGGGATCTGCGCCATGAGGTCCGAGAGCACGGTCACCAGGATCAGCAGCAGCACGCCGGCGATGAAGGTGGAGAGGCGGGTGCGAGCCCGTCCGAGCTTCACGTTCACGACGGTCTGCCCGATCATGGCGCAGCCGGCGATGCCGCCCCAGAGACCGGCGAGGATGTTCGCAGTGCCCAGCGCCCAGGACTCGCGGCTCTTGGAGGACCTGGTGTCGGTGATGTCGTCCACGAGCTTCGCGGTCAGCAGGGTCTCCATGAGGCCCACGAAGGCGACGCTGAGCGCCGTGGGCCCGATGATGCCCAGGGTCTCGAGGTCCAGCGGCACCTGGAGCTGGGTGAGACCGGGCAGGCCGCCGGACATCTCGCCCTGGTCGCCGACATTCGGGACGGCGAGGTGGGCGATCATCGCGATGGCGGTGACCACCACGATCGCCACGAGCGGCGCCGGCACGGCCTTGGTCAGGCGCGGCAGCACGAGCACGATGACCAGGGTGAGCACGAACAGCGGGTAGACCGCAGTCGGCACATCCAGCACATGCTGCAACTGGGCCGTGAAGATGAGGATGCCGAGCGAGTTGACGAAGCCGATCATCACCGAGCGGGGGATGAAGCGCATGATCCGGGCGAGACCGGTGACGCCGAAGAGGATCTGGATGACGCCGGCGACGATCACCGTGGGCAGCAGGTACTCAACGCCGTGGGTGTGCACGAGCGGGGCCACCACGAGGGCGACGGCGCCGGCGGCCGCAGTGATCATGGCGGGCCGGCCGCCCAGGATCGACATCGAGACGGCGAGGACCACGGAGGCGATCAGGCTGACCTTCGGGTCGACGCCCGCGATCACCGAGAAGGAGATGACCTCGGGGATCAGGGCGAGAGTTGTCACCGCCCCGGCGAGCACCTCGGTGGTCAGGAGGTGAGGATGGCGCAGCGCCTGGAGGGTGGTCGGGGAAGCAGTCACACAGGGACTTTACCGGGGAACCGCGCTGGGTCTCCGGTGCGCGGGATACGTCTCGTTCCCGGCGATGAGACCTTTCTCGAGCTTCCACAGCGTCCGCTCCCGACGAGGGATCCCTCGGGGCGGCTCCCGGCTAGGCTTTCGAGGGACGCCCCACCCGCGCGGCCCGCGCAGGGCCACATCGAACCGCAGGGCCACATCGAACAGAGGCAGCATGACTCCGCAGAAGCACCGTTCCTTCGACGCCACCTGGATGCCGTTCGGCATGCTGATCGGCTTCATCGTGGGGATGGGCATCGCGCTGACGATGACGGACAACCTGGTGACAGCTGCGGCCTTCGGCTTCGCGGCGGGTATCGTCCTCGGGATCATCCTGGGCTTCCGTCCCCGCCACGGGTCGACGACGGATGAGGACGCGGAGGACGACCGCTACCGCGCCGAGCACGGGGATCCCACGCCTGGGCGCGACGACGACCACTGACCCGGGCTTCGACGGACTTGCCTGAACCGGGCTGAACTGGGCTGACTTGGCCTGAACTGGCCTGAACTCGCCCGAATGGCCTGAACCGGTCGTCTGCTAACCGGCTTTTCCCGCGTCTCGGACTCGCGGGATTGATCATCCGGAATTGCCCGCACGACGACCTTTCCTCCCCGAGGCACGTTATCCACAGGAAACTCAGGTGTCTTGCCGCCGTTTCCCTGGTTGTGGTGGCATGCTGTCCTCACCTGGTCAACGATGACCAGTGAAGACCGCCTGAAGTCCGCAGGAGGATTCCGATGAAGGTCACTGATACGCACGACACCGCCGCCGAGCATTTCGATTATCTCGACGCCGACGCACTGAGCGAGGTGGAGCGCGATGACGCGCCTCACGATCTCGAGGGAGAGGCTCACGATCTGATCGATCTGGTCCAGGTCACCGGCCCCGCCCCCACCGTCGCACCACGCGTCTCCGCACGCACCGCTTGATCGGCACGCACCGTCCGATCGGCACGCACCGTCCGATCGGCACGGCTGGTCCGGGCCACCACACCCAGGTGGCCCTGACCAGTCGTGCCAGCCTGACCAGCGGACCGAGCTGAGGACACCTCTGACCCCGTCGAATCAGCACCGTGCACGGCGATGACATCGGACGGCGAGAGCTGGGACCTCCTGGTCACCCCGAGCGACGTCGGTGGCGACGGCTGGGGTCGGCAGGTCGGCAGGTCGACAGGTCGACAGGTCGACAGGTCGACTGGTCGGCATCGACACGATTCCCAGAAGCTGACGGCTTTCGCGCGTCGGCGATCAGGCGGTCAGATCGCTCACCAGGTGCTTCCGAGCACCGCAGTCGTCGCCTACCGTGAAAGGTGCGTCGTCCCGGAGACGGGCGACGCCGCGACCGGGACGACCCGATCGCAGGAGCTCCGACGAGGACGGCCTCGGAACAGGACGATCCCATGCCGTCGCTCGACCGCTCCCCCGCCCTCACCGGCCCCCGGCTCGCCCGCGCAGTCCTCACGCCGTCCGCGATCCTGCGTCTCGTCGTCGGCTGGTCGTCGGTCGCCGCGCTCGCCGCCCTCGTCCCGGTGCTCCCGTCCCCGCTGTCCTCGCTCGGCCTGCTGGCGATCCTGACCGCGATCGTGGCAGTCATCGTGCTCGCCGCCGGTGGAGTCGTGCAGCAGGCAGAGGCCCTGGCCGGCCGCCTCGGCGACCCCTACGGCACGCTCGTGCTGACCCTCTCCATCGTGGTGATCGAGGTGGTGCTGATCGCGGCTGTGATGCTCGGCGAGGGCGACCACGCCACCATCGCCCGGGACTCCGTGATGGCGGTCGCGATGATCATCCTGAATCTGGTCTTCGGTCTCTGCCTGGTCATGGCCGGGGTCCGGTACGGCGGCCTGACCGCGAACCGGACCGGGACTTCGATGTACGTGGGCATGCTGGTGCTCCTGGCGACGAGCGCCTTCGCGCTGCCCGCCCTCATCGGGGACGAAGGCTCGCTGCGCCCGGTCCAGGCCGCCGTGGTGGCGGGCGCGGCCATCGCGCTGTACGCAGTGTTCCTCCGACGCCAGACCGGCGTGCGTGCCCCCGACTTCCAGGAGGTGGCGACCGGCCCGCGCGCAGCGCAGACCGGTCGCCGCGCAGCACAGACCGGTCGCCACGCAGCACAGACCGGCTGCCGAGCGGCGCCGGAGGACGTCGTCCGCGACCCCGACGCTGTCTCTTCCACGTCGGCGTCTGCGGCTGGGTCGGCGTCGTCCTCCCCATTCACCCCATCCGTCTCATCCGTCTCATCCGCCCCTTCCGCCTCATCCACCCCTTCCACCTCATCCACCCCATCCACCCCAGGGATCGGGCCGGCCCTTCGCACCCACCGCCTCGAGCTGCTGGCTCGTTCCGCGCTGCTCGTCGCCACGGTGCTGCCGATCGTGCTGCTCTCGCACCACATGGCGGGCCTGCTGGACGAGGGTCTCGCCCGGCTCGGCGCACCCGCGGCTCTCGGCGGGGTGCTGATCGCGATGATCGTGTTCACGCCGGAGTCGATCACGGCCGTGCGGGCGGCGCTCGGCGGAGAGATCCAGCGGGTGGTGAATCTGTGCCACGGCGCCCTGGTCTCGACCTTCGCCCTGACGATCCCGACGGTGCTGGTGATCTCCCTGCTCACCGGGCAGCGAGTGGTTCTCGCCGAGTCCCCCACGAACCTCGTGCTGCTCGGCGTGACCCTCGCGCTGTGCGCCCTCTCGGCGCGGGCGGCGAGGATGACCAGGTGGTACGGGATCGCCCACCTGCTGCTCGCCGCGATCTACGGGGTCGCGCTCTTCTCCTGAGCCTGCTCGCGGTACAGTCGCGACGTGAGTGCGACGACGCTTCTGATCCCCACCGACGCCGGCGACCTGCCCGGACTGCTCTGGTTGCCCGAGAACCTCGAGCAGCCGGCCCCCGGCCTCGTCGTGCTGCAGGAGATCTTCGGCCTGTCCGACTACATGCAGCAGCGCTGCGCGGATCTCGCAGCTCTCGGCTACGCGGTGCTCGCCCCGCAGCTGTTCGCCCGTCTCGACCCGCCGGTCGTGGGCCTGGAGGACGGGGAGGACGCCGAGTCCTGGCTCGCCGACGGCATGGACCTGGCCCAGCTGCTTCCCTGGGAGCGGGCCGAGGCAGACGCCCTCGCCTCCCTCAACGCCCTGCGCGCGCACGGCACGGTCGACGCGGAGCGGGTAGGGCTGCTCGGCTTCTGCTACGGCGGAGGGCTCGCGTTCACCACCGCGGCCGCCGCCGCTCGGGAGGACCGCTCCCCGTCGGTGCTGGTCAGCTATTACGGCTCCGCTCTGCCCACGGTGCTCGACCAGGCAGAGGACGTCACGGTCCCGAGCCTGCACCACTTCGGCACCGCCGACGCGTTCATCCCCCTCGATCAGGTCACCCAGATCCGCGAGGCCGTCACCGCCGGCGGCGCGCGGGAGCAGGTCCGCTTCGAGCTCCACGACGGGGCCGGCCACGCCTTCGACAACCCGCATCCCGCCCTCCACCATGCCCGGGCCTCCGAATCCGCCTGGCAGCAGACCCTCGGCTTCCTGGCGGAGACGCTGCCGACCCGCGCCTGACCGGCCGAGCCCAGAGCTACCGCGTACAGGGCCGCCGCATCCAAGGCCGCCGCATCCCGATCTGCCGCGTCCCGATCTGCCGAACGTCCCGATCCACGGCGCATCTGATCCACAGAACATCTGACTGTCTCGGCTCATCAGCGGTGACATGCCAGACAGCTTTCACCTGCGTGATCGAATAGTTATCTCCGGATTGTCGGACACTCCGGACACCAGGTTCCGGGCATCGCGCTCCCCGTAGTCGCCCCAGGCCATACCCCGTAATGGCGCACGGACTCGTCGCGCGGAGTTCACGGGGCTCGATGGCCCGCGGCGGGACAAAAGCCCTGTTCCTGGGCACAAGCCGTTTGCCGATGCGCAACGGTCTTGTGAAGATGGCGTGTCGGGCCGGTGCCCAGGCGTCCGGGGGAACACGCATTCGGGAGCCGATCCGTCACGCCAGATGTCAACAGCCAGAGGAGCCCTCGTGCCACCAGTGATCACCGCGGAAGGCCTGTACAAGGTCTTCGGTCGACGCCCCGCCCGGGGCGTGGAAGCGCTCCGCTCCGGCAGGACCCGGGACCAGCTGCGCGAGGACGGACTCACCGCAGCGGTCATCGACGCCAGCTTCAGCGTCGACCCCGGTGAGATGTTCGTGGTGATGGGGCTGTCCGGATCGGGGAAGTCCACCCTCATCCGTATGGTCAACGGGCTCCTCCTGGCGACCGACGGCGAACTGCGCATCGGTGACCAGGTGCTCTCGGCGATGTCCCCCGCCAAGGTGCGCGAAGTGCGCCGCAAGCGCATCTCGATGGTCTTCCAGCACTTCGCCCTCCTCCCCCACCGCACCGTCGGCGAGAACGCCGCCTACGGCCTGGAGATCTCCGGCCTCAACCGCTCGGAGCGCGAGGCGAAGGCCAGCGAGGCCCTCCAGATGGTCGGCCTGAAGGGCTGGGAGGGCTACCGCCCCTCGGCGCTCTCCGGCGGCATGCAGCAGCGCGTGGGCCTGGCCCGAGCGCTCGCGGCCGGCACCGACATCCTGCTCATGGACGAGGCCTTCAGCGCCCTCGACCCCCTGATCCGACGCGACATGCAGGACCAGCTCATCGACCTGCAGCAGCGGCTGGAGAAGACCGTCCTGTTCATCACGCACGACCTCAACGAGGCCATGCGCATCGGCGACCGCATCGCGATGATGCGCGATGGACGCATCGTGCAGGTGGGCACCTCCGAGGAGATCCTCAACGAGCCGGCGAACGACTACGTCGCGAAGTTCATCCAGGACGTCGACCGCAGCCGGGTGCTGACCGCGTCGGCCATCATGGAGCATCCCCCCGAGGTGCTCGGTGCCGCGCAGGGTCCGCGCACCGCCCACAAGCTGCTGCGCGAGACGCAGAACCCCTGGCTCGTGGTCCTGAACCGTGACCACACGCCGGCGGGCGTGATCTGGGAGAACGACATCGCCGACGCCGTCCAGTCCGGTCGTGACGACCTCCCGCTGACCCCCGCGCACGGCGTGCACATCGTGCGGCACGACACCCCGATCGCTGAACTGTTCGCCCCGGCCGCGCAGCACCTCAACCCGCTGGTCGTCGTGGACGACGACGGGAGGTTCGAGGGCGTCATCCCACGGGTGACGCTCCTGACTGCGGCGGGCGCCGCAGCCGACGGATCACCGACTTCGCCGCCCTCTCCGGGCACTCCGGGCGCTCCGGCCAACGCCGCATTCGGACGCGGAGAGCAGACCGGCTTCCGGGACACCACCGACCACGAGGGGAACGAGAACCGATGAACCCCGATGACAGCCTCATCCCCCGTATTCCCGTCGGCGACTGGGCCGAGTCCGGCATCGACTGGCTCACGCAGAACGCCAGCGGACTGTTCGACCTCATCAGCACGATCTTCAACTTCCTGGTCGGCAACCTGACCTACGGGCTGACAGCGCTCGAGCCGCTCGTGATGATCGTGATCCTGTCCCTGATCGCCTGGATCGTTCGCTCGTGGAAGCTCGCCCTCGGCACGGCGCTGACGTTCCTTCTGGTCCTGTCCATGGAGCAGTGGGTGCACATGATGGAGACGATGGCGCTGGTCCTCGTCGCGACTGTGATCGCGGTGCTGATCGCCGTACCCGTCGGTATCCTCGCCGCCCGCAACCGGGTCGTCAGCAGCATCGTGCGTCCCGGCATGGACTTCATGCAGACCATGCCGGCATTCGTGTACCTCATCCCTGCCGTCACCTTCTTCTCCATCGGTGTCGTACCCGGCATGGTCGCGACGATCATCTTCGCGCTGCCCCCGGGCGTACGCATGACCGAGCTGGGCATCCGCCAGGTCGACGGAGAGACCGTCGAAGCCGGTGAGGCGTTCGGTGCGAGCCCCTGGCAGATCCTCCGTGGCATCCAGCTTCCGCTGGCCGTCCCGACGATCATGGCCGGTGTCAATCAGGTCATCATGCTGTCCCTGTCCATGGGCGTGATCGCCGGCATGATCGGCGCTCCTGGCCTGGGCAAGGAGGTCGTCGCGGCGATCTCCAGCCTCGACCTCGCACTCGGCGTCGAAGCCGGGCTCGGCGTCGTCATCCTCGCGGTGTACCTCGACCGCCTCACGGCCGCCCTCGGAGATCGCGGCTCGTACACCGGTTCACTGCTCGCTGCGATCCAACGGGCCCGGGCACGACGCCTCACCCCGACAACCTGACCCGTGCGCGCCCTCGACGGCGCGCACCCCCGACCCACCGCACCTCGATCGAAGGAGAATTTGAAATGCACACCGCACGCACCCCCATCTCCCGCCCGCTCACGCGCCGCTCCGCCCTCGTCGGCTCGGCCGGTCTCATGGGGCTCGGCCTCGCGGCCTGCTCGGACAATGCGAGCACCGGTGGCGCCGACACCGGCGAGACCATCACCCTGGGCTACGTCCCCTCCTGGACCGATGGGCTGAGCACCGCCTACCTGCTCGACAACCGCCTGCAGGCCATGGGCTACAACGTCGAGCACCAAGAGATCAGCGAGCCCGCTGCTCTCTACGCCGCACTCGCCAAGGGCGACATCGACGTGTACCCCTCGGCGTGGCCGGAGGTCACGCACAAGGAGTACATGGAGAAGTACGGCGAGGACATCGATGATCTCGCCACGTACTACGGCAGCGCAGTGCTGACCATCGCCGTTCCGGACTACACCGACATCACGTCGATCGCCGATCTCAAGGGCAATGCCGACATGTTCGGCGGCAAGATCATCGGCATCGAGCCCGGCGCCGGTCTGACCGGGGTCACCCAGGACTCGATGATGCCGACTTACGAGCTCGAGGGCGAGTACGAGCTGGTCACCTCCTCGACCACCGCCATGCTCAGCGAGCTGAAGAAGGCGACCGAGGCGGAGACCGACATCGTGGTCACCCTGTGGCGCCCGTTCTGGGCGAACTCGGCCTTCCCCGTGCGCGACCTCGAGGATCCCGAGGGCGCAATGGGCGACAAGGAGGGCCTGCACTTCCTGGCCCGCACGGGCTTCGGCGACGACTTCGCGGACGCCGCGGAGTTCATCGGCGGCATCAAGCTGGATGACAAGCAGTACAACTCCCTCGAGGACCTCGTCGTCAACGAGTTCGGCGATGGCAAGGAAGCTGAGGCCATCGACAAGTGGCTCGAGGAGAACCCGGATGTCTTGCCGGAGGTCGAGGAGGGCTGAGGGCTCCCCTCGCACCACCACTCGCCCCACCACGCACGGCACGGGCCGATCGCGTCTGTTCGCGATCGGCCCGTGCCGTGTGCTCGTGAGGCTCGGCGGGCCCAGCCCGCAGAGGATCAGGCCCCGATCGCGACCTCGGCCCCGGCCTTCGCGGAGGCGTAGCAGGCGTCGATGACCTCGGCGCGGCGCAGGGCGAGCGCCCCGTTGTGCTCGGCCCAGCTGTCCGAGCGCACCTTCTGCAGGAAGCCCGCGACGGCGGCGGCGTGGCGGCCGTCCTCGCCGACGACCGGCTCCAGCACGGCCGGCATCCCGGCGACCTCGGTCCACACGGTGATGCTCGGCCCGTCGGGCCCGCCCCACTCGATGGTGGCGCCGCCGTCGGCCCCATAGAGGGTGACGTAGCAGAGGTCGTGCGGGATCCACTGCGCCCAGCTGGACTCCAGCAGCAGCGTGCCGCCGCCCTCGAGGCGCAGGAAGGCCGTCGCGAGGTCCTCGACCTCGAAGGGCACGCCCTCCTCGACCTGGGAGATGCCGAAGCCCGAGCCGCCGCGGCCCAGCGGACCGAACTCGGCGTGGGTGGAGGCCGACGCCGCGGTGACGTCCGGCTCGCCCATCAGGTGCAGGGCCATGTCGAGCATGTGGATGCCGATGTCCATCATGGCGCCGCCGCCGGAGCTCTTCGCCTTGGTGAACCAGGTGCCCAGGCCCGGGATGCCCTGGCGACGGATCCAGCCGGTCTTGGCGTAGTACAGCGTGCCGAGCACGCCGGAGTCCACGACCTGCTTGAGCGCGGTGACATCTCCGCGCTGGCGGTGGTTGAAGGACACGTCGAGCACCCGACCAGCGCGATTCGCGGCCTCGACCATGCGGGCGGCGGATTCGGCGTTCTCCGCCATCGGCTTCTCGGTGATCACGTGCAGGCCGGCCTCGAGGGCGGCGATCGCCATCGGGGCGTGCAGGAACGTCGGGGTGGCGATCGAGACCGCGTCCAGCTCGGCCTCGGCGATCATCTGCTGCCAGTCCTGGTAGCGGCCGGGAACGTCATGCAGGTCGCCGAACTGCGCGAGGAGGTGGTCCTCCATCGCGGAGATCGCTGCGAGGTCGACGGTCGGGTCGGCGGCGTAGGCGGCGACGTGCTGCTGGCCGGCCCAGCCCAGGCCGATCACGCCGACGCGCAGGCGGCGGTCGCTCCCCTGTGCTGCGGCGTCCGGCTGAAGTGCTTCGGTCATCGTGCGTGGTCCTCTCATCGGGGTCTTCGGTGGTCTTCGGTGGTCTTCGCGTCGGCCGGAGATCCCGGGCCGCACACGAAGGGTGCCCGTCCCCTCGTGCGAGGGGCGGGGAGATCTACGGACTGTCCGGGGGCTTGAGGGGCTCGAGAAGCTCCAGAGGGTCCTCCCGCAGGCGGGTGAGGGCGTGCTCGACCGCCCCGCGCACCACGGCGTCACGTCCCAGACCGCTCGCGACCAGCTCGGGAAACGGCGCGTAGGCGATGTCCGGGAGCACCTCCCGGGCCCGGACCAGCACGGGCTCCAGGGAGGAGGCGACGGCGCCGGCCAGGACGATCCGTTCGATGCCGAGCAGGCTCACGAGGATGGCGGCGATCCGGGCGATGCGCTCGCCGATCCGGTCCAGGACGTCCCGCGCGAGGGCGTCCCCGGCCTGCGCGGCGGCGAACACGTCGACCGCGGTGAGGGCCTCGGCAGGCAGCGCCGCGAGCAGGGGCGACTCGCGCCCGGCGGCGAGGCCCTCGCGCGTCCAGCGGCGAGCGAGCGACCCCACGCCCTCCGCGCCGATGTCGTCCTGGAGGATCGTCTCGAGGAAGCGCATCTCGCCCGCGCCGCCCAGCGCACCGTGCAGCAGACGCCCGTCGACGATGAGCCCAGCCCCGACCCGCTCCCCCACGAGCAGCGCGGCCATGTTCGCCTCAGGGTGCAGCCCGTGCTCGGCCAGGGCGCTGAGGTTCGCATCGTTCTCCACGACGACGGGGCCGTCGAGATGCTCGGGGAACCCGGAGTTCATCAGGCGCCAGAAGGTGCCCACGTCGATCGGGGATCGTCCCTGGGTGTCGACGGGGGCCGGGATCCCGATCACGGTGACCAGCAGGGGCGCGGCGGAGGCCGAGGCCTCGCGCACCTCCCGCACCAGCTCCTGGACGGTGCTGATCCGCAGCTCGCGGTCCACGACATCCGGATCGAGCTCTCGCCGACCGGTGGCGAGGACCGTGCCGCGCAGGTCCGCGGCCATCGCGCGGTAGCCGCTGCGCCCGGCATCGATGCCGATCACGAGGCCCGCCCCGGAGCGCAGACGGTGACGGCGAGCCGGTCGGCCGCGACGGGAGAGACCGGCGGCGCGGCTGTCCTCGGCCTCCTCGATCCAGCCTGCCGCCGTGAGCTCGTCGCACAGCCCCAGCACCGTCGCGCGGGTCAGGCTCGTGGCCTCCATCGCCTCGGCGGCCGTGAAGGTCCCCGACGCGAAGGCGTGGCGCAGCAGCGCCTCGATGTTGAGGCGACGCAGCACGCTCGTCGACACGCTCATGCCCACCTGCACCCACCTCCTTGACGTCCGCTATGACGCCCACCATACTTTCTCCAAGCATTAAATCTAGCAACTGAATTTACCAGTTGCGATGCCGCCGAGGAGACACCGTTGTCACCCAGACCCTTCAGCACCGGTCGCCCGACCCGTCGCTCCCTGCTCACCGCGGGAGCCGGCGCCGCCGGCGTGCTCGCCACCGGCGGGCTCGCGGGCTGCAGCTCATCGGGCCGCTCACGCGTGACCTTCTACCAGTCCAAGCGCGAGGTCATCTCGCACTTCCGAGAGCTGGTCAGCGAGTTCAACGCCGAGCAGTCGGACTACACCTACATCCACGATGTGGCGACGAACCTGCAGGCCGGGTTCGTGCGCTCCAACCCGCCGGATCTCGCCCTGCAGAACTACAACCTCGACATGAACCGCTTCATGGCGCGCGGCGCCCTGTCGGACCTCTCGGACCTCCCCGAGGCCGGCATGGTCCGCGACGACGTGCTGGACCTGGTGGACTGGTACCCCGGGTACGAGGGGCGCACCAGCGTGATCCCCTACTCCGTCGCGGCCTCCTCCGTCATCTACAACAAGCAGATCTTCGCGGACAACGGCCTGGAGGTCCCCACCACCTGGGACGAGCTGCTCTCGGTGTGCGAGGACCTGCTCGCCGCCGACGTCACCCCGATCTACGGCACCTTCCCCGAGCTGTGGACGATCACGCAGGGACTGTTCGACTACGTCATCGGCGGCCGGGTCGACGTGCGCGAGTTCTTCACCCAGCTCAACGACATCGGCGAGGACGTCGGCCCCGATTCCGAGGTGTCCTTCCAGAAGACCCTGCTCGAGCCGGTCCAGCAGATGCTCGAACTGCTGCCCTACTTCAACGACGACGCCTCCAGCCGCAGCTACGGCGACGGCAACACGGCGATGGCGAAGGGCGAGGCCGCCATGTACCTCCAGGGCCCCTGGGCGCTGGTGGAGATCGAGAAGGCCGGCACGGACGTCGAGCTGGGATCGTTCCCGCTTCCGGCGACGGGCGATCCCGAGGATCTGAAGATCCGCGTGAACATCGACCTGTCGCTGTGGATCCCGGAGCAGGCCGACGAGAAGCAGGGGGCGCGGGAGTTCCTCCAGCACCTGATGCTCCCGGAGATCCAGTTCCCCTACAACGAGCTGGCCCTCGCGTTCTCCACCACCGATGACGCCCCGAAGGTGAGCGATCCGCGCATCTCCGAGATGCAGCCGTACTACGACGACGGCCGCTTCTACATGGGCGCCTCGCAGTTCGTCCCGCCCACGATCCCCTTCCCGAACTATCTCCAGTCGATCGTGTTCGGAGCAGATCCGGAGCCGATCCTCGCTCAGATCGATTCCGACTTCGCCCGGCTCGCCTACCGCGCCTGAGCGGCCCACCCGCCGTCGACCCCAAGGACGCCCACCATGTCAGCGCAGACATCTCCCGCCCCGAGAACCCGTGAGAGCGAGCCCGCCGCTCGCCCCGGGAGCTCCCCCGCCCCGGCGCAGAACCGATCCCGACGCAAGGTCGACCCGGTCTACTACGCCTTCCTCTTCCCCGCCCTGGTGATCTTCACCCTGGTGATCACGCTGCCGGCCGTCGTCGGCTTCTTCTACAGCTTCACGAACTCCGTGGGCTTCGGCGACTACGAGTTCATCGGCCTGCGCAACTACATCGCGCTGTTCCAGGACCCGAACATCCTCAGCGCCTATGTGTTCACGCTGGGCTTCGCCCTGATCACGGTGATCCTCGTGAACATCCTCGCGTTCGCCCTCGCGGTCATGCTGACCTCGAAGATCCGCTTCCAGACGGCGCTGCGCACGATCTTCGTGATCCCCATGGTCATCTCGGGGATCATCATCGCGTTCGTGTTCAAGTTCCTGCTGTCCAACTCGCTGCCCGCTCTGGGTCAGGCGCTCGGCATCGACGTGATCGCCGAGTCGATCCTGGCCAACGAGAACCTGGCCTGGCTCGGCATCGTGATCGTGACGGCCTGGTCCGCGATCCCCGGCGCGATGCTCATCTACATCGCCGGTCTGGTCACGATCCCGGCCGAGCTGTACGAGGCGGCCGCGATCGATGGGGCCTCGGGGTGGCAGCGGCTGATGCGCATCACCCTGCCGATGGTCTCCGGCTTCATCCTCATCAACACGATCCTGGGCTTCAAGGGCTTCCTCAACGCCTACGACGTGATCGTGGGCCTCACCGACGGCGGCCCGGGCACCGCCACCACGTCCATCGCGATGTCGATCTTCAAGGGCTTCGGCGGCGGCGACTACGGCTACCAGATGGCGAATGCCGCGGTGTTCTTCCTGATCACCATCATCCTCGCCGGCCTCCAGCTTCGGCTCACCGCCGGGAAAGCGAGCTTCGGAGCATGAGCACCACCCAGTCCTCCACCCCTGTCTCCGATCGGTCGGCCTCCGGAGCGTCGGGGCCGACGTCACCCGCGCGGCGCCCGGGTCGACGCCCGGGCCGACGCACGGGGATCGGCACCGACCGCTTCAACTGGCCGCTCACCGCGATCCTCATCGTGTGCTCTCTCGCCGTGCTGGTCCCGCTGCTGGTCACCGTGAACATGTCCCTGAAGACCACCGCCCAGGCGGTCGACGGGTCCGCGTTCTCCCTGCCCGCACCGTTCTCCCTCGAGGGGTTCCGCGAGGCGTGGCAGCTGACCAACTTCCCGCGCGGCCTGGCGATCTCCGCCTTCATCACCGCGATCTCCGTGGCCGGCGAGATCGTCATCTCCTCGCTCGCGGCGTTCGCGATCGTGCGCAACTGGGACCGTCGACTGTTCCGCTGGTCGTTCTTCTACCTGCTCGCCGCGATGTTCATCCCGTTCCCGGTGGTGGCTCTGCCGCAGGTGAAGCTGACCGGCATCGTGGGGCTGGACAACCCGCTCGGCGTGGCGATCCTGCACATCGTGTTCGCTCTCGCCTTCAACACGCTGCTGTTCACGGCGTTCCTGCGCTCCATCCCCCTCTCGCTCGAGGAGTCGATGCGGGTGGACGGCGCCACCACCTGGCAGGTGTTCGCACGGCTGATCTTCCCGCTGCTCGCGCCGATGTCCGCCACGGTCGGGATCTTCGCGTTCCTGGGCTCGTGGAACGACTTCATGATGCCGAGCCTGATCACCACGAACCCCGAGCTGCAGACGCTCCCGGTGCTGCAGCAGATGTTCCAGACCCAGTTCAGCAACAACTACAACATCGCCTTCGCGTCGTACCTGATGGCGATGGCGCCCGCGGTCGTGGTCTACATCCTGACCCAGAAGTGGGTGATCTCGGGCCTGACCCAGGGCGCAGTGAAGTCCTGAGCAGACCATCCGGAGCCCTGGTCGGGTAGCGCATCGACCACGCCCCCGTACGCATGACACCGGCCCTCCCCTCACCATCGAGCGGAGGGCCGGTGCTTGTTCCGACATCGGACCGACGCCTGTTTCGGAATCGCGCCGGCGCCTGTCCCTGCATCGGGCCGGCGCCTGGTCCGGTAGAGGACCGGGACGATCTGGGCCGGGCCACAGGCCGGACCACAGGCCGGGCCGAGCGCCCGCGGTGCGGAGTCAGCCGACGAACCGGGGCGGCTCGCCGTGGCGCTCGCACCAGCGTGCGTAGTGCTCGACCACGGTCTGCACGTCGGGATGCTGCGCGAGCTCTTCGGCGGTGCCGCCGGGCAGCAGGAGGTTCAGCCGATCAGGCAGGACGACCTCGCCGTCGCGCAGATGCACGGCGACGCGGTACGAACCATGTGCTGCTCGCGCGGGTTCCACGGCATGGACGTCCCGCCAGAGGATGCTCTTGCGGGCACCCCAGGTCTGCCGCATCGACACACCCTCGTCGTGCACCGTGCAGGTGGTGCGCAGTGCGCCGACGGCCAGCAACCCGACGTAGGCGAACAGCGGCACGCTGACCACGCCGATGACGACTCCGGTGATGGCCAGGGCTGCGTCGGAGCGAATCGCCGCCACGACGAGGAGCGCGAGTGCCGCCCCGAGCGCCATCAGGGTCAGGACGGCGAGCGAGATCCGCTCCCGCAGCATCTTTCGCCCGCGCACTGTCTCGCGCATCGGGCGGAGCTCCACTCGTTCCGCTCCCGGGGATTCCGCACCCGGAGATTCCGCACCCGTGGAGGCCTGGCCGCCTGTGCTCATCAGGAGTAGGCGACGAAGTCGAGCTCTTCGAAGTCGATGACCTCGCTCTGCCAACGGGAGGCGACGAACTCCTGGTGGGCGTCGCTCTGGTCATAGGCGACATAGGCGTCCTGATCCTCGAAGCTCATCGCGAACTGGAAGCGGTAGCTGCTTTTCGGGCTGACCTGTCGGGAGACGGTGAAGTCCTGCACCCCGTCGATCGCGCGCAGCACGGCCGGAGCACCGGTGAGGAATTCGTGCTCCTCGGCAGAATCGGGAGCGTGGACGAGGGAGAAGGAGACGGTGTGTCGGATCATCGCATCAGCCTACTGAGGGGAGCCCCTCGGATCACCCCGCGTTCAGGGCCGTTCAGGGCGGGTCGTCACCGCACTCGTCGTCCTGAGTCGCGTCGGTGAAGCGGCCTCTGTCTTCTGCGTCGTCGCCTGCTGCCGACTCGGAGTCCACGGTCGGTGCTGTGGGTTCGGGTTCCGCCTGCGGTGCTGTGCGTTCCGGTTCCGCCTGCGGTGCTGGGCGCTCGGGGTCCACGAGCGGTGACGGGGTCGTGGTCCGAGTCGTGCCGCCGTAGCCGGTCCAGGCGACACGGTGTCCCGGCCGCTCGGGATCCTCGACGCGCTCCACCTCGAGTGCGTCCTCTTCCTTCTGGTTGCAGTGCAAGCAGGCATCCTGCCCGTTGTCCAGGCTCGTGGGACCGCCTCGCGCAGAGGGCTTGACGTGGTCGTGCTGACGGATCGCGGCGTTGCAGAAGGGGCCGCGACAGGACGTATCGCGCCAGGTGAGGAAGCGCGCCATGGCCGGCGGGAAGGCTCGAGCGCGAGAGTCCATGGAGACCAGCTCACCGGTGGTCGGATGCGTGTACAGCCGGCGGATCACCGCACGGATCGCCGGGCCATCCGCACCGAAGGGATCCTGCTGGGAGGAGCTGGGAGCTGCCGTGACGGCCAGCAGCTGGGCGCGCACGGCCTCCGCCGGGACCGCACCGTATCCCTCGATCTGGGCAACATCTCCGCTGCCCGGATGGAAGAGCGCCCGGTCCGTGATGATCACGCCGACGTCGAGTGTCGTCTGCACGGCGGTGTTCTCGGGCTGGAGCACAGCATCGTGCAGCACATCGGCCATGTGCGCACCGTGCGGCCCCTTCTTCCCGGCGACCACACGACGCTCGGCCTCGAGCATCAGCCTCTTGTGCACGAGACGCGCTTCGATCGCCGGCATATAGGCGCTGATCGTGGCCATGCCGTGGGCGCCGGGCGTGAAGGTGACGTGACGCTGCTTGCGGGCGCGACGGTGCCGGATCGTCTCGCCCTCGGGATCCAGGCCCCCGATCGCCAGCGCGACTGCCTGCTTCCATCGCCGTGTGCCCGCGCCGTCGAGGTCCGGCAGGCGCTCCCCGAGGAGAGCGTCGACCTGTGCGCGCTGGTCATCGTCCAGGACACCTGTCGCATCGGCCGCCGCGTAGACGGAGTCCGTCGCTGCCTGGCCCGACGCCATCGCCTCGAGCAGGGTGGGCATGGACTCCACCAGCCGCCGGGCGGAGGCCATGGTGCGACCGGCACCGGACGGGGATCTCCTGGTCATGAGGGAGATGTCCCGACGGGTCTTGCCGTCGGCCCTGCCGTGCAGCTCTTCGAGCGGTGGCATGGCGGAGAGCTCAGGGCCGACGGCGTCCTGAGCACTGCGGACCTGCTCGCTCCGGGTCGCGTCCCCGATCGCGACCACGGTGCGCGCCTCGATGGTGTCGAGGATGCCGCGCGCCTCCTGCACGGTGCGCAGCAGATTCACGTAGGTGTCCCGCCCACGATCCTCCACCACGAACATCGTCGCGGGATCAGAGGCGATCGAGCCGAGGAGGAAGCCGATGTCGCCGATGAGCCCTGCCATCGCACGCGGTCCACCCGCACGCAGCTCAGCCAGATGCGCCGACGGACCCGTAGGCCCCTCGGCTGGTTCTGGCGGTGTCGGCATCAGCATGGTTCCATCGTCCACGCATCTCGTCGCAATCGAAAGCCTCTTCGACGAATGTGGATAACTCCGTGGAAATTACCGACCGTTAACCGCTCGCATCATCGCACCTGGTCGACGCAACGTGCCGCTGACCTGCGAGGCGTATCCGTCGCCACCTTTCCTCCCCAATTATGCGACCCACAGGGGTCGACGGAGAATTCTGGGAAGAATCCCGCGAGGCCGCAATCGGACAGAGGTCGGCGGACGGCAGGCAGCGGCAGCGGCAGCGGCAGCGGCAGCGGACGGCAGACGGCAGACGGCAGACGGCAGACGGCAGTCGGCAGTCGGCAGTCGGCAGACCAAGGCTTCCGCGCGCGATGCACCATCCACGACTCGCCACCCACAGCTCAGCGCAGAGCGCCCACCTCGGCGACGGCCAGGTACAGAGCGCGGTGGCCGCGGCGGAAGCGGGCGTGACGGCGCACGGCCGACGGGTCCGGCTCCACCGTTCGCCCTCCGTCCCGATCGGCGAGTGGGCGGATCGTGTGCTCGAGCTGCAGGGCGTCCGCCGCCGCGAGAGCGCATCCCAGCAGCGCCGCGTCGGCCTCCTCGACGACGCGCACGGGACGGCCCATGACGTCGGCCAGGATCCGCATCCACGGTTCGGAGCCGGCTCCTCCCCCCGCGACAGCAAGCGGTCGCGGCGCGAACGCCGGCTCCCCCGGCAGTGCCGTGTCCCCCAGGGATGCTGGCTCTCCCGGCGATGCTGGCTCCCTCGGAGAGGCCAGAGCCGCACCCACCACGGGGCCCGTCACACCGGCCGCGCTCTCCACGGCGGCGTGAGCAAGCGCGTGCGCGACGCCCTCGAGCACGGCCGCGTACATGTCGATGGCCTCGGTGCTCGGCCCCATGCCGATGATCGCCGCCCGTAGATCCGGCTCGCGGACGGGGTAGCGCTCCCCATGGATCGACGGCAGCGCGAGCAGGCCTGTGGGTCCGCGACCATGCTCCACTTCCCGGCGTTCGAGCAGGTCATCGGCCTCCTCGGCCGTGATCCCGGCCAGCAGCGCTCCCCGCGCCCATTCCGCCGCCGCACCGGCGGCGAGCAGGGCCGAGATCCGCAGGGTCCGCGACGGCGAGGGTGGGGATGACGGGAACGCGAAGGACCACGAGGACGGGGGCGCGAAGGACGACGTGGACGACGACGACGGCGACGGCGACGGCGACGGCGCGGAAGAATCGTCCTGCCCGCTGAGGGCCAGATGGTGCGAGATCCCGGGAGCCGGCCCGTCGGGCGATATCGCGTCGCGCGGCCTGTCGGACCCAGCATCCTCGTGGTCCCGTCGAGTCTCCGGGACCACGGCGGCCAGCCATCCGCTGGTACCGAGGTAGGCGTACTCGTCGCCCTCGTCGAGGCCGACGATCCCCAGCGTGGTCGCGCCGGCATCCCCGGGCGCAAGGATCACGGGCAGCCCGACGGGCAGGCCCAGCAGGTCTGCGGCGGACTCGTCGGTGCGGCCGACGACCTGACCGATCGCCCTGGTCAGCTCCGGCAGCATCGCCCTGCTCAGCCCGGCGGCGCGCGCGACCGGGTCGCTCCAACGTCGGGTCCGGGCGTCGAGCAGCCCGGTCGCGGACGCGGTGGTCACATCGCACCAGGCCCCGAGGCCCAGGGCGTGCACGAGGTATCCAGCCGGGCCGAAGACGACTCCCCGGGCGCGGCCGACGACGTCAGGAGAGGTGCGCGAGAGGCGGCGGAACATCGCGGCGCAGCTGGTCGCGTCCTGCTCATTGCCGGTGATCCGTTCCCAGACCGCATCCGCCGATCCCCCGCACTCCGCACGCTGGCCGTCCTGGCCGCCCTGGCCGCTGTGACCGTCCTGGCCCGGATCATCGGAGCTTTCCTCAACGGCGGTCCTGCCCTCCCGACCCAGGATCTGGCGGATCTCTGCGGCGTCGGAGGCGGCGCGGGTGTCGCTGTAGAGGATCGCGGGAACCGGCTCTCCCTCGGTCAGGAGCACGAGGTCCTGCATCTGCCCGGTGATGCTGAGGGCGACGGGCTCCTCGTCCGCCCCGCGCAGCAGCTGCGTGATCGCGTCCTCGGCAGCGCGCAGCCAGTCGGCCGGGTTCTGCTCGACACCGCCATCGGCCGCGGTGAAGGTCTTGTATCCGCTGCTGGCCTGCGCTCTCGTCGTGCCGTCGAGGGCGAGGAGGGCGGCTTTGGCGGCGGAGGTGCCGAGATCCAGACACAGCAAGGAACGCATGAGATGAGGGTAGGCCGCCAGCGCCGTGTCCGACCGACGGGACCGGCTTCTGTGCTTCAGCGGACAGCTTCTGTCCGCGCCCAAGAGCACAGTGGTCGTGACAAGGGTGCTGCGCAGAGAGGCAGGCCATGTCACCTGCGAACCACTCCTCTGCGGTCGCAGCCCGCCGTCGTCACCCCTCGCCGAGCTCGCCTCCTTCTCCCAACCCGCACGTCCCAACCCGCAGCTCGCACCCCGCACCCCAGCTCAGATGGAGAATCCCATGAGCACCACCGTCCAGATCACGTTCGATGCCCACGATCCCCGCTCGCTGTCGATCTTCTGGCGCGAGGCGCTGGGCTACATCCATCCGCCGCCTCCGGGTGTCGAGCTGGAGGAGGGGAAGGATCCGCTGGACGCCTGGGAGGAGTTCCTCGAGCGTCTGGGAGTCCCCGACGACCAGCGCAACAACGCCTCTGCCCTCGAGGACCCGGACGGCTCCGGGCCGCGCGTCTTCTTCCAACGGGTCCCCGAGGGCAAGACGGCCAAGAACCGGGTGCATCTGGACCTGCGCAGCGCCCCGGGGCTCCACGGCGACGACCGGATGGCCGCCCTCGAGAGCACCTGCGAGCGCCTGCTTGCCCTCGGGGCCAGCCGCCTCGCACGGCATGAGCCCGAGGAACCGCTCAGCGCCGGATTCCTCGTGCTGGCAGATCCGGAGGGGAACGAGTTCTGCCTGGACTGACTCCGAGCCCGGACTGGCACTGAACCCGGACGGACGCTGCCGATGGCGACGGCCCCGGGGGCTCTGCGCACTCCCACGCGGCACACTCCCACGCGGCGCACTCCCACGAGGTACGGCTCCCTTGCGTGCGACCACTCGCGCGCGACACCGCGGCCGTGGTGATGCGGGAGACTCATGCGATGGACAGCACCGACCTCTCCCGCGGGATCGCCGCGCTCAGCACCTGGATCGACGAGGGCAATCGAGACCGGAATCCCGAAGCCGCCACGTGGGCTCGGCTCGCGAAGATCACCGAGGAGGCCGGCGAGGTGGACGCCGCGCAGATCGGGGCCACCGGCCAGAACCCGCGCAAGGGCGTGACGCACAGCGAGGAGGATGTGCAGGAGGAGCTGCTGGACGTGGCTCTCACGGCGCTCGCCGCGCTCGAGCATCTGCGCGGCCATGACGAGCGCTCGATCGAGCTGTTCGCAGACAAGCTCGGCCGCACCCTGCAGCGCGCTGGCCTGCACGAATGACCTCGGGGGCGGCGCAGGGCTCGACCGGCCGCACGGTCACGCGGATACTGGGAGCCACCGCACCCGCAAGGAGGCAGACATGGTCGACGACGACGACGATGCCCGAGGACCAGCCCGACGACACGACCCCGTCCGGCCCGAGGACCGCTCCGATGTGTTCGATGCTCCTGATGCTCCTGATGCCGCAGCGCACGACACCACCCACCGCTCTACTCCGCTGACAGCTCTCGAGCTCCGCGCCCGCGCCGAGATGACGGCGCCTGCGGGCGTGGGGCGCTCAGGCGCCCGGCACCGGGCCGAGGGCTCCGAGTCCTCCACGACCTTCTTCACCCGTCTGGACGATCTCCCGGAGAGGGCTCGGGAGGAACTCTTCGGCCCGTCCGTGCAACATGTGCTGTACGTGTACTACGCCGAAGGGCCGACGCTCGTGGGCGCGGTGCTGGATCCGCCGGTCGCCGTGCACGCCCCGTCGGCGAGCGCTCTCGAGGCCAGGATCCGCACCTACGTCGCCGAGCACCGAGGGGTGGTCGAGGCCGACGTGCAGACCTTCGGCCGACGCGTCGAGCGTGATCACGCACTGCGGATCCTGACCGCACCGGGGAGCTAGCGGCGCATACCTGCACCGTCCAGGCTTGGCGGGGTCTGGTCTGGTCCGGTCTGGTCTGGTCTGGAGAAGCCGCCTCTGAAGAACAGTCCAGGCGGAGCCGGCCCGAGGGAGGATGGGACGATGCTCCCCCAGCGCTGCGTCTTCCATGCCCGCACGGCCGCGAACGCCGCGGCAGATTCGGTGCTCCCCCTCAGCGATCTCGCCACCTCCGATCCCGCGGCGTACGAGCGGGCCCTGGCCAAGTACGACGACACCCCCGAGCGACGCCGGCTCCGGGACACGTGGATCCCGCTGCTCGAGGCGCGGTGGACCGAGGCCGTGTTCCTGACCCCGATCCACCCTCACGCGATCTGGCGCGCCTGGCGGGACATCGCGGGCACGGAGCTTCCGTCCCAGGAGTTCTGGGCGATCGCGATCGACGACGTCCACCGGCCTGTGCTCTTCGAGCGTCGCCTGAGCACCACCGGCGAGCCCATCGATCCGCGCGAGGTCGAAGCGGTGGATCCACAGTCGTTCACCACCGCGCACGAGACCACGCCGCGCAGCGCCGACTGGATCGCGCACCTCGCGGAGACGGGCAGACGCGGTGCGTGGTTCCACGGGACCCCGCACGTGCTCACCCGTCGGCCCGTGCCGGTCGGGTCCGCCCAGCTCATCGACTGGCAGCACCCGTGATCTGACGGGTCTCGACGTGCGGCACGGCTCCGGAAGCCTGGGCAGCCCCGGTGGGCCGCGGTGCCTGGACCCTCGACAGCGCCGCCAGGAACAGCCCGGCGGCGGCCGTCGCGGTGAGGACGGTGGTGCCCGCGAGCAGCGGGATCAGCACGCCGACGAGCGCGAGCAGCACGGCCTGCAGCGCCCGGGCCGGTGAGTCCGTGGGGCGGTGGAGCCGACGGCGCTCGATGCCTCCGAGGGCCCACGCCACCGTTGCGGTGAGCACGAGCGACAGCACGAGCCACGACGGCCGCAGCGTCCACCACAGCAGCCCGGAGGGCTCCGGCAGCAGCAGCCCGCCGTGCTCAGCGAGATAGGCCGATACCCCCGCCATGGTCAGCAGGACCGGCAGGTTCCAGAGGTAGATCGTCATGGTGCGGGCGGTCACGAACGCGGTGACCGCGGCGATCCACAGATGCGCGATCAGCGCTGCGAGCGCTGGCCGCAGGAGGGTGAACGCGGCCGTCTGCGCGACGCCGACCAGGAGCAGGGCCGAGGTGGGCGGGTTCAGGTGGGCGATGAGGTCGGGCGAGCAGAGGCCGAGCGTGAACGCCCCGGCGAGGAGCGCGATGGCTGCACCTCCGATCCTCACGCGGGTCACCGGGCGCAGCGCGTCCAGTCGTCCGTCGGCGAGGAAGAAGCCCAGCTGCTGCAGGGCGAGCCAGACGAGGGCGATGTTCGCGTAGCCGAGGGCGTCCGCTCCGCTCAGGCTCCGCAGCGTGTCGACGCCGAGGGCGGCCGCCGCGAGGGTGGTGAGCGCGGCGAGGGGTGCGCGCTCATGGGCGCGGAGCATCGCGGGCAGGACGGCCTGGGTTCCCAGGTACACGCCGAGGAACCACAGGGGCTGGCCGTAGCGCACTCCTGCCTCCAGGAGGAGGCCCGCCGGGACTCCGCGGGAGTGGAGCACGGCGAGCGCGACGGCGACCGCGGAGATCGTGACCACGGCGGGCAGCAGGAGGCGGTGCACGCGGCCGACGACGAAATCCGTCGCGGTGCCGCCCCGGTCGCGGAGCCGCCGGAACGCGAGCATCCCGGAGAAACCGCCGATGACGAAGAAGACCGGCATCACCTGCAGGAGCCAGGTCACCGGCGGGTACCAGGACGCTCCGACGGTGGCGTATTCGAGCACCGGGCCGTGCGGGCCCACGGTGACGCCCATCTGGAGGCCGTGGAGCAGCACGATGGCGAGAACGCACAGCGCACGGACGAGATCGATCACCGGGTCACGCCCGGTGGGTGCTGCGGGGGCTACGGGTGCTGTGGGCGTTGTCGGCGCGGTTATCGCACGTCGGGCCGTCTGGGTGGTGGTCATGGCTCGCTCTCCTCGGTGATACCGAGGACGTTAGGGACGAGATGGCAGGGCCCGCATCACCCCAGCGAGCGCAGTGCTCCCCCTACACCGGAGTGAACGGGTGCAGCCCCGCTGCACCCTGGAGCGATCTCGTCCGGGCACTCCGGCAGAGCCTCCTGCTGCATCACCAGCAGCGTCGCCGGCAGAGTCCGCGGCAGCGACGCCGGCAGGATCCCCGGCAGGGTCCGCGGCAACGTCGCCGGCAGGCAGGACCTACCGGATCTTCGCCGGCAGGGCGGCGAGACGTTGCGGGGCCGCGAGGACGTCGAGCCGGGCGATGCGGTCCGCGTCGAGGGTGACCAGGTAGATCGCCTGCACGACCCCGTCGGCGACATAGGCGGCGGCGGGGACGTCGCCGACCAGCACCAGGCGGGTGAGCTCGGCCCGGCCGGCGAAGACCCGTGCCACCGCGTCGCCGCCGCGCACCCGTTGCTCCAGCAGCGGCGCACCGTGCTCGGCGCCCTCGGAGGCGATCTCCACGGCACTGTCATCGCTGCGCAGCTCGATCTCCGGATCGAGCAGCTGCAGCAGGCCTCCGAAGTCCCCGCCGCGGGCAGCCTCGAGGAAGGCGATGATCGCCGCCTCCTGGCGCTGCCTGACCTCGCCCACGTCAACCGTGCGCAGGCGCCTCCGGGCCCGGGAGGCGAGCTGGCGGGCCGCCACCGGCGTGCGCTCCACGATGGGGGCGATGTCGGCGTAGGACAGCGCGAAGACGTCGTGCAGGACCAGCGCGAGACGTTCGAGCGGGCCGAGCGTGTCGAGCACGACCTGCATCGCCACGGCGAGATCCTCAGAACGCATCACGGTATGGACAGGATCCGTGGCCGACGAGCCGTCGACGTCCGGTGCGATCACGCTTCCGGTGTCGCCCGCGCCGCCTCGCTCGGCCGCGGCTCCCGACTCCTCGGCGCCGTCCCACCGAAGGTCCTCGCGCCGACTGCTCTGCTGGCGGATCATGTCGATGCACACGCGCGAGATCACCGTGGTCAGCCACGCCTCGAGGTTGTCTATCGCAGCGATGTCGGCGCGCTGCAGGCGGATCCATGCCTCCTGGACCGCGTCGTCGGCGCTCCACGGCGAGCCCAGTGTGCGGTGGGCGATGGCGTACAGCTTCGAGCGGTGCTCAGCGAACTGCGAGGCCGCAACCTCGAGAATGGCGGGTGGTTCCTGGCTCGTCATGGGCATCCCTCCGCGTGAGCGCTCGTCACGTTTCGTCGGCGTCGACCGACTCCCTGTCAGGAACGCCCACCTCGAGGCGTCCTCACCCCGATCGGCAACGACAGATCGGCATTCTCAGATCGCCAACCTCAAGGAGTCCTGATGAGCATCCTCCCGCACACCACCCTCACCGCGCTGCCCCATATCGTCCGCGGGCCGGTGCAGCTGCCCGGCGACCCCGGCTTCGAGCGGGCGCACCGCCCCTGGAACCTCGCGATTCCGCAGGACGTCAGTGCGGTCGTCGAGGCCGCCGATGCCGCAGACGTCGCCGAGCTCGTGTGTTTCGCCTCCGCCCACGCGCTGAGCGTCGCGACGCAGCCCAGCGGGCACGGTGCCACCGGTCGGGCCGACGGGTCGATCCTGCTGCGCACCTCACGCCTGGACACGATCGAGGTCGATCCCGGTGCCAGGACCGCCCGCATCGGCGCAGGGGTGCGTTCGGGCGAGCTGCAGCGGGCTCTCGCCCCGCACGGGCTGACCGCGCTGCCGGGCAGCTCGCCGGTGGTCACGGTGACCGGCGCGGCGCTCGGCGGCGGGCTGAGCTGGTTCGGGCGCGCCTTCGGGTGGATCGCCGACAGCATCCTCTCCGCCGAGGTGATCACCGCCGACGGCGCCGCACGCACGGTGACCCCGCAGAGCGATCCCGAGCTCCTGTGGGCGCTGGGCGGCGGGGGCGGGGACCTGGCGATCGTCACCTCGCTCGAGCTGAGGGTGCATCCCGCACCGTCCGTCGCGGGCGGGCGACAGCTCTGGTCCGCCACACATGCGCAGGAGGTCGCCCGGGCTTACCGGGCGCTGACCGAGGCCGCCCCGCCGGAGCTGACCCTCTGGCTCGAGCTGCTCAGCTTCCCCGGCTCCGAGCCGATGATCGCGATCGACTCCACCTTCCTGGGCGAGGAGGACGAGGCCCGCAGGCTCCTGCAGGCCACTGAGCGCCTCCCCGCTCCCCTGGCGGACTCCCGCGCCGCGCTCAGCGTGGCCGAGCTGGGCCGGATCACCGCTGAGCCCGTCGATCCGGGGCCCGGGCTGTCCCGCGGCGAGCTGCTCACCCGACTCGATGACGATGCCCTCACCACGCTCCTGGACACGCCGATCGCTCCGCTGATGACCGTGCAGATCCGACACCTGGGCGGCGCCCTCGCCGAGGGCACCGGCAACCCGCATGGCGCACTCGAAGAGCCGTATGCCGTCTACCTGTTCGGGGTGCCCTCGACCCCGGAGGTGGCCGCGGGGATCTCGGATCGCCAGGCGGAGATCGCCTCGGCGCTGCCGGTCAGCGGCCGCAAGCCGATCACCTTCCTCAGCCCTACGGAGACCCTGGCCACCGCGCTCCCGGACGCCTCGATGCAGCGGCTGCGGCGGCTCAAGGAGGAACTCGATCCGCAGCAGACCCTTCGCGGGAACTTCAGCATTCTGGGATGACGGCCCTCAGGGCCGGGCCAGGCGCCGATCAAGCCCCGATCAGGCTCCCGGGAAGCGGGGCGCGGGCGGCAGCTGCGCCGACGATGCCTGCATCGGGGGTCCCTGCATCGGAGGCACCTGACCGGGAGCCGCCTGGCCGGGAGCCGCCTGGCCGGGAGCTGTCTGGCCCGTGCCCGGCGTCCCGTCGGCCCGTCGCCTCCGCGCCGACCGTCGGAACCAGTTCACGAGCGGCCCGGGCACGAACCGATCCACGAACGGGGCACCGAACCGGGCGAGCGCCTCGACCATCAGTCCGATGAAGAACGCGACCACCGGCATCCACGGGGCGAGGCCGACGGTCATCCCGAGGTCGCCCACCATCCCCATCTGCATCTGCAGGGAGATCCGGACCAGCGCGAGCAGGATCAGCGACCACCCGAAGTAGGCGAGCGGAAGCGCAGCCCAGGACACGACCTGCGCGAGGACGTTCCCCTTCTCGATCCGGCGGTCCCGGTTCCAGAGCACCGCGACCACCGCCGGCATCAGCAGAGCGATCAGCACCAGGGGGATCCACAGGTACCAGGGCAGCTCGAAGAACCACAGGAACTCGTTGCCGCGCGCGCCCCCGAAATCCTCGACCGCACCCCTGGAGTTCATGTGCATCGGAACCGTCAGCATGCCCAGCCCGGGCAGCAGCGCGAGGCCCGTGAGCCCCCAGATCGGGATCGCCAGGAACATGGAGAGAACCGTCCCCCCATCACCCTGGACCACCATCCCGATCGATACGACCACCGCCATCAGGATCCAGACCGGGACCGCGAAGACCAGGGCGTGGACGAGTGCCAGCCGGGGCGCGGCGGCGAGGTCCGCGATCACCGGCCACCAGGCGGGCTTCTCGAGTCCCGCGACATGACCCAGGAACAGGGGAAGCGCGATGAGCACCCAGGTGCCGAAGAACATGTCCACCCCGGCGGAGTGCATCGACAGGGACAACCCGAGCGTGTCGTCCTCGATCGTGAGCGCGGTGACACGGGTGGCGATCACGGCGAAGATCGCGACGGCGAGCCCGGAGATCCCCGACCACAGCAGGGCACCGAGCACGCCGTTCGAGCCCCAGCGGCGCTGGACGAGACGGCCGACGACGAAGGCGGTCGCGACCATCGCCACAGTGATCAGCAAGGGCAGCCCCCGCAAGCTCATCGCGGCATTGCCGAAGAAGCCCAGGTTCAGCTCGGCGTCGTAGGAGCCGAAGGAGGCGAGGGAGACCAGCTGGAACGGGATCCCCACCAGACCCACGATCGCCTGCCAGCCGCCGTCCCCCGCGGGAGAGGTCGAGCCATCGGTCGGGACGGTGCCGCCGCCGGTCAGGTCGCCGGTATCGGCGGTGAGCGCGGCGAGGATGCCCGAGATGATCACCAGCAGCGCGGCGCCGAGGGCCACGATGTAGGCGAGCGCCCCGACGGCGAACGTGGGCAGGGGGTTGCCGATGCCGACCTTCCGCAGGGTAGCGCCGGCCTGCGCCGCAGAGAGCATCTGTGCCCCCTGGGAGACCTGCGTACCCTGGGCGCCCGTCGGTGCTGCCGGTCCCGAGGTCGCGGAGGCGGCCCAGGGTGCCGGCGCAGCGGACGAGGCCGAGGTGGGCGATGTGGGCGGTGCCGCAGAGTCGAAGGATGGGCCGGAGGCCGTGCCCGGCGGGATGGAGCCGAACGCTCCCCCGGAGGGTGACGGCGAGAACGGGGCCTCGCCGTATCCAGGCGGGGTGGGCTCATGGTCCGGGAGTCCGCCGCCTGGTCGGTCCTGATCTCCCCCGTGGCCGTAGGGATAGTTCGTCTCCGGCATGTGTCTCCCTCTCGCGTGACCGGCCAGCGTGGGCGCGGTCAAGTACCCCGGATGCCGAGCCTATCTGGTGGTGGTCACTCGCCGAGGTGGAGCTCATGGCCCGTGGCCTCCTTGCCGGGCCGGGCCTTCACGATCGTGCGGGTTGCAGACTGCCGGCCGGCCGGCCCGGATCAGTGAACGAGATCGCTGTGCCGATGGCCTGCGCATAGGCGATCTCGCCTCGCGTGGTCTCGCCGACGTACCCGCCGGGATTCACGATCAGCACCCTGTCCGCGAGGTCGATCTTTCGCAGATGCAGGGCGCCCAGCGCTGCTTTCTGCTCCTCGGTGATCTTCTCGCCTGCCTCACCAGGCGCGAGGACGATGACACCGGCCATGGTCAGATCACGGCTCCACGCACGCATCTCGTCCGCAAAGCGCATCGAACCGCAGAGGCAGACGATCTCAGGTCGATCAGGCACTGTTCATTCCTTCTGTCCTCCGCCGTCGATCCGCCGTTCCTCAGCTGCGCTGCCGACGCGATCTCGCTGCACGCTACTTGTCCCAGGCACCGACTGTTGGCAGCCCGCGACTTCTGCGCTCCTCATCGAGCAGCTCCTGGATGAGCGAGCTCTGCGTGATTCGTCGGGCCCGCGCCGTGCACGGCGTATCCGAGGCCTTCCAGCGGCTCCCCCATCGCGAACGGGTCTGCGTCGGCGACAGCACGTGCAGCGATGTCGATGACCGGCTTGGCGAGGAGACCGGGAACTGCCGTGCTCCCGATGTGCTCGATCGCGTCGACCCGTCCGGTCAGCGCAGCAGAGATGTCGCCCGCGGCGTGCGCGAAGGAGCTCGCCCAGAGAGCGTCGTGCGACTCGAGCTCGACCATGGTGGCGACACTACCCGTGTGCTCCGGTGAGCCGTCGTGGCCCCGATGAACCCCCCAACCGGTCGGGGTGGGAGCATCGGGCGCTGCCCGGGTGCCACGCGCAGTCCTGTCCGTCGCAGCAGATCCTCGCGAGGAACCCGGGACATTCCGAGGGCTCCGACTTCAAAAAACGCCCATAACGGGCGTCTTGACCTGCAGTTTCGTGTTCCTGCGGCAGTTGCCGGCCGGCAAGATTCACGTGAACGTCGACCCGCCGCAAAAGGACAGAAGTGATGAGCACCCCGGGAGAGCAGCTCGAGGCCCTGGTCTGGCTCGAAGCTGCCCACACCGACATCTCCGCGCAGCAGCGTGACGAGTTCTTCGCCGCCGTCGACGTCTACTACGACGAGCACCCGATCGCCTCGCGCGGTCCGGACCCGATCAGCATCCTCCACGAGGACGATCGCGCCTTCGCGGCCATCCTGCGCGAGGTGCTGGGCAGGGAGCACCCCACGGCGGCCCCGGACACGGACGCTTCCTGAGCACCACGAGGAGCTTCCCCGCACCCGGCTGAACCGCGCGAGGTGGAGCGCCTGGTCCGTCGAGCGTCAGTTCGGAGGCGTCTCGGTGAGCCAGTCGAGAATCTCGTCCTTCTCCACGGCGCCCACCGTCACCTCGTCGGCGCCGCTGGTGCATGTCACCCAGACGCTTTCCCCGTCGGCCTGGAGAGTGAGGGAATCGTTGTCCCGATCAGACAGCTCGAGTGGGGGTTTGCTCATCGTGGGTCCTTAGCTTCTCTACTGGTGCAGGAGAACATAACGCTCCCGATACGGGAATCGACAGTGGAGGCCCTACCACTCGATCGGACCCCGCGCTCCCGTCACGACACGCGTGATCACCACGGACCCCTCGCGACTCGAAACCCGTGGTGAGGCGACGATCGCGCCGAGGTCCGGCGTGGCTCCCCGGCAGGAGTCGGGCATCTCCGTGTCGGGAGCCCGCCCCCTGACACCTGACCCTCGTCAGATGAGCGCCTGGGCGATCGTCATCACCGCGCCCGCAGCGGACAGGACGAGCACGACCCGCATCAGAGTCTTGCCCGCGAAGCGTCCGGCGAGTCGCTGCCCGATCGCGGCACCGATCAGGATCGCCGCGATCGTCACCACCCAGCCGGTCCCCTCCATCGAGGGCAGCGACCCCTTCGCGACCAACGAGAGTGCACTGAGGAGCAGGAAGTGGGCCTGGGCCGACGCCGCGAAACCCTTATGGGCCCACCCGGTAGCCGCCGCGTAGACGGCCAACGCGGGCCCGCCCACGCCTGCCGTCACGTTCATGAAGCCCGAGGCGACACCGAACCCGGAGCTCACCGGCAGGCCGTCCTTCACGGCGCCGGGCCTGGCAATCACGGTCACGCCGATGGCGATCAGGATCAGCACTCCGACCAGCACGGCCAAGGGATCCGCGGGAAGCACTGTGAGCACGAGCACGCCCAGCACGATCCCCACCAACGAGAACGGGGTGAAGCGCAGCAGGCGTCGCCACTCGACGTCGCGGTGCACGAGCCCGAGGTTGAGGAGCGATGACACGACACCGCACGCATTCGTCACCAGCACGCCCTCGACGGGCCCCGCCGTCAGGACCAGGAAGGGTGAGGCGACCAGGGCGAACCCCATGCCCGTGAGCCGTTGGAGCCCCGCCCCGACGCCGATGATCGTCGCGAGGAGAGCGAGGTCGGCGAAGGTCACCGGGCAAGCCTACGGGCAGACCACCCGGCCTGAAGTGCCCGGACTCCGTTCCGCGGAGAGGCGATCGCGGACGGTCATCGCGGGGCTGCCGAGCTCCGCTGCGAGGTTCCTGCGAGCGGACAGCACCGACCCCTCACCCGGGAGGACCCGTCAGACCCCACGTCGGCTACCGCAAAATGTGAAGCCTTTCACAAAAGGGCTCCGATCGCGTGAGAACTCCGCCCGCCGTGACGTCCTCATCCGCAACGACCACAGCGCTGCATCCCAGCGCCGACCCTTCTACCGGAGACAGCATGTTCCCCATCGAGCTCAGCGACCACGACGGCGACGCCCTCACCATCACCACCCGCGGCACCGACGTGTGGCTCACGTGCACCACTGACCTGTCCGAGGTCACCATCGGCCCGATCCCCCGCACTGCGCTCCACGCCGCACTCACCGACAGCCGTATCGACGGCGCCGTCACCGCGGCCCCCATCGAGGATGCGGGATGACCCGCTCACGTCGAAAGTGAGGAGCTCCCCCGTGCTCATCGACGAAGGGATCCGCGGCCGGAGCCCATGGATCTCTCATCTCGATCGAACTCCACAAGGCCGCCCCGGTCCAAAGCTTCTCTCCCCGACCGGACGAATCGGAGTGCCAGGTGGCTCAGCTGTCGATGCATCTCCGCGTCCCCCAACCAGGCGGCACTGCGAATCTCGTCGTTCGCCAGGTCGAGGCCGTCGATCGCGGACGAGCCCATCGAGGCTTCATAGACGAACGCCAGCGCCCCGTGCGGGTCATCTACTCCCGGTTCGATGTGCCCCACGGCGAGCAGCCTGCCGAGATCGATCGAGACACCCAGCTCTTCTCGACACGCGCGAATACATGCGTCCGACGGTGACTCGCCCTACTCCACGGTGCCTCCGGGGAGATGCCAGGCGTCCTTGTAGGTGGGCTCGACGCACAGCACCCTGCGGTCCTCCGCGATGATCAGCGCACTGGTGATCACCCGCTTCCTCGGCAGGCTCGCCAGGTACTGGGCATGCGGCACCATCGACGCGGACGACAGACGGTGCACCATGGTCCCGAGGATATGTCGGCGCGCCTCACGAACGGCAGCATCGTCGGCCGGTCCTGGCCCATCCACGACGAGGCACGCGTGGTCCGTAGGCTGTGGCCGTGCCCCTTGCGATATTCGATCTGGACGGAACCCTCGTGGACCAGGCGGGCGCCGCGCGGACTTGGACACGCGGGTTCGCGAAGGCATGGAGCCTCGATGAGCAGGATGCGGGCGACATCGCCGCAGCGTTGACCCGGCGCCGCCCGAAGGGCGAGATCTTCTCGATGATCGTCGAGCGCTTCGCCCCCCCCCCCGTGACACCCGAGGCCGCATGGAGCGATTATCGCGCACAGATGCCGGATCTCGTCCGATGCACTGATGCCGACCGATCAGCGCTGGAGGACCTTCGCAACGCCGGGTGGCGGCTGGGCATCTGCACCAACGGCATGGCCGATAACCAGGAGAGCAAGATCCGGAGCACGGGACTCGCGGATCTCGTGGACGGATGGGTCATCTCCTCCGAGTTCGGACGCCGCAAACCAGACCCGGATATCTTCCGCGAGGTCGCCCGACGACTCGCGTGCCCTCTCGACGGATGGATGGTGGGCGACAGCCTCGACATCGACGTGGCAGGAGGGCTGACTGCAGGTCTCAAGACTGCGTGGATCACGTCGACGCCAGCAGCAGATCCTCGTCCCGCTCCCACAGTACGTCGAGCTGTCCGGAGGCCTTCAACTGCTCGACCAGGTCCTGGCCGGAGGGCTCACCGCCCGGCTGCTGCTTCTCGTTCGTCATGGTCATGATTCTTACCGTTCCTCTCAGTACGGCTTACACAGACCATCTGACACGCCCACGCGTGGACGATTTCGACGGTGACGCCGAGGTGCTCTGCGATCGCACCTGCCGACTGGTGTTCCGCCTCAGCGTCGGCGTAGTCCTCGTCGGGGATCAGGAGCCGTGCAGCCCAACGCCACGCGCTGCGCCCCACCGGCCGCGTACAGAGCGCGTCCCCGTAGTGATCGTGTGCGAGCTCGAGGACCAGCAAGCCGACCGCGACGCACGACGACAAGGACGGGGAGCCGCCCTATATGTACCATTGTCGCGGCCGTACGCAATTGCGAGGAGGACAGTTGGACTGGAAGAAACTCGTCCTGGGGGCCGTCGGGATTCTGGTGTCCCTGATTATCGTCTGGTTCGGAATCACCTGGGCCACGTCCGGCGTCTCGCTATCGCAGAGCGTACTGATCGGTGGGATCGTCGCGGTGCTGGGCATCATCCGGCTCGGGGATGCCGCACGACAGCTCTTCACCGCCACAGACACCCGAGCAGCCAGCAACCGCTGACCAGCCGAGAACAACACCAGTCGACGACGACATGACAGCGCCCACCTCTCAGCTAAGGCTGGGAGGTGGGGCGCTTTCGTCATAGGTGACGTCGGCTGGCGCGTCGCGTCCGCAGTCGCTCCACTAGTCACTGCCCTGCACGGTCTCAAACCGAGTGACGCGCTTCGCCATGCATTGCTCCCTCAGAGCGCTCTCGGTGTACGCGAACAGTGTCTCCGTGCGCTTGAACCCTCTGCGGCGGATCGTCGCTGTCCATGTGAACGAGTTGCCACCCGAGGCGGGAGCTTCGATCACGGCGTAAGTCTCGGATGCTGTCTTGCCAGTCATAGGAGTCTCCTTGGTCAGGATCAAGAGGACATCTGACCCAAGAGATTGTTCGGAGCGACGACACGATCAGATTGGCGAGAGGCCCTGCCGGCAGGTGCGCCGATGAGCCACCAGACAGGCGATGCCCGGCAAGGCGTCACCGTCGGTCTTGCTCAAAGCACGAGATGATCGCGGTCGGACCGGCCCGATACCAAACGGTTACCAGTTGCACCTGAAGGAGCGCGCGGGCGCCGATACGGTTGACCAGTCGGTCTCGCGCTGCTGAACACTTCGCGGTCGATGCTCTCAGAAACGCCCCCATCTTCCTCCGGGAAGGTGGGGGCGCCTTCGCACGCCTATAGGTCAGATTCACGATGGTCAAAGCTTGTAGTATTTCCTGGTCACCCCGTCTCTTCCTGCAGTGCCAGACGGGGGCGACCCCCTGGGAAGGGGAGCCTCCATCCCTTTACGGCGGGATGGAGGCACTTCTATGCCCGGGCCCGCTGGTGACGGCCGGCCGGCGGGTACGATCGCCACATGGCACTGGCTCACATCGTTCTACTGGTCGCGTTCATCGCCTTGGCGGTGGCCGTCGTCGCCGGGATCGGAGTGTTGTTGGCTGCGGGCGCTGGAATGCTTCTCGACACGCCAAATTCTGACGCACGCCGCCGGTAGGACCCGGGCTCACGAGACGTAGTGCTGACTCCTGGCCTGGGACCTGCCTACTCGGCGTCCTGCATCATGACGAATCTGGTGACACCCCGAGCTTGGCAACGCTTCTTCAAGCTCTCCTCGCAGTACGACTCGATCATCTCCGTACGCTTGTACCCCTTGTAGTGAATGTGCGCGGTCTAGATGAAGGTCAGACTGTCTGGAGCGGGCGGTTCGATCACGGCATACGTGTCGGGAGCAGTTCAACTAGTCATGGGTCTCCTCTTTGAGTGGCCCAAAATAAGCAGATCCACCATGCTGCCGACTACCACCACCCTACCCCTCTGACCTGCAACGGGCTAGAAAACTTCTAGGACTGTGCAGTAAAATTTGGTTATTGTCGAAACTGACCAAAGGGCGAATCTGGTGAGCACCGAGAGTGAACGAATTGAAGCAACGGTATGGCTCGAGTCCAACAGTCCGGACCTCACCTCGCAGCAGTGCGCGAAGTTCCTTTCTGCCGTCGACGCCTACTACGAAGTGGATCCCGTCGCGGAACGAACCGCGGGCCCGCTCGGCTGCATCCGGCAGGACGAGAGCAAGTTCGCTGAGATCCTCCGCAAGGTCCTCGGCGAGGTGCCGCCGTCGCCCCCAAGCCCCCCTCTCGATCTCCCGTGACGCGCGGAACACCCACCTGCTCAAAGGATGGGCACTTCCGCATGTCGAGAGCCAGTTGGAAATAACTGCTTCGCCTAGCTAAGCTGTTGCGTGCGGCCTCGCGGTGTCCTCGAAACCCATGGCGAGGCCGCGCCCCTCTGAGGAGAGGGAACGAGAAGCGCCCCACCCTCAGCTTCGGCTGGGAGGTGGGGCGCTTTCGTTATGCCAGGGACCTCAGCCCTTGAAGTGCTTGTCGACGATGTTCCAGTACTTCTCAGGGTCGAGTTCGTCTGCACCTGCGGCCACAGTCTGCTCGTGCACCTCGGTAGCGATCGCGTCGAGGTCGTAATCCTCGAGCCGATGAGACACCCCGGGATCCTGTCGGTTCTCGATCACGGTTCTGATGACCTCAACGAGCTTGTCGTGCTCCATCCGCACTCCTTAGCTTGGCTATCGATGATGCGGATTCTAGCGCGGCTCCAACCCTCCAGCACCGCCGCTGCCCCGACCAGTCGATCGGGTGCTCCCCAGCTACTGCATCTAGTCTCTGGGACGCGGCTTCGTTACGTCGTGAAACCCATGGCGAGGCCGCACCCCTCTGAGGAGAGGGAAGGAGAAGCGCCCCCACCTACCTGACTACTCGCAGGGCGAGGGGGCGCTCTCTTCATGTCCTGGATGTTTCCCGCCGTTTGGCAGTCCTTGATCGTACGAGCGTCGCCACGCCGAGGCACGCCAGCGCGATCAGCGCCGAGACTCCGACGATGTGCCACATAGTCCACGCGGCAAGCCATTCGTCCGGCAGGATCAGCTTCGCTATGAGTTGCGTCGCAACCAGCGCATCGCGACGGTCAGGGCTTCGTGCAGGGAGACTTGTCGTTTCTTCTCGCTCATGACTCGACGCTACGGCCGCCTTCGTTGGCAGCGACATGGCTGAGAGTCGAGGGCCGCTCCCCACGAAAGTACGCCCCCACTCTCCCAGGGGAGGGTGGGCGCTTTCGTCATACCCAGGGCGCTCCGTCGCGCCCCCCGTACTCGTTCGGTACCGCGATCGCGCCCGAGCAGCCGAGCGTCCGCACCGTGTGGCAGGCCCGACACGGCCACGCGGGGCGGCCGCCGCCGGTCGCGCCGGCGAACTGGCGGAACTGGAAGCTGACGCACGCGCCAGACTCGCCGCATTCGCATGGGCCGGGGTCGGGGTAGGTCCAGCCGTGGCGGGTTCGGATCAGGTCCATGGGGAGAGTGTGCGCCGCGGGCGGGACAGTCTGGATTTCGGACTGCACTAGCCCTGGGCTATACCCCAGCTAGGACTCGTCCGAGAGTGCGGATGTGGCACCACATGGGCACGACATCCGCCTCTCGTCTCCCCAGAACTCTCTCTGACCAGTGGGCCCGGAGGGGATCGAACCCTCGACCCGCGGATTAAAAGTCCGATGCTCTGCCGACTGAGCTACAGGCCCGCGCCCGCTGAGCGAGCCAGACCATCCTACCTGTGCGCGGCGGCGCTCGAGAACGCCGGACGCGGCGCACGGGCCTGCTCTTGGCGCGCCGGCGCGGGACGCCGGGCCGGCCAGGCATACAGGATTCCCGTCGTCGGCCGGATCAGGATCGCGAGCACGCAGATCCCGGTCGTCACCAGGTAGAACAGCAGGTAGCTCGCCGCGCTCGGCGGCACGTCCAGGTGGCGGCAGAGGAGCTCGATCACGGGGAGGTGCACGAGGTAGGCGACGATCGAGTGGCGGCCCAGCCACTCCACGGGACGGGTGAGCCGCATCCGCGGGAGACGCTGCGCGAGTCCTATCGCGGCGATCACGGACACCAGCACGACGACCTGAGTCACCACGGGGACCGACGGCTCGGCATCGCTCAGCGCCGCCCACAGCGCCCAGGCCGCCGCGAGACCCAGGGCAGGGACCAGCAGGGCGAGCGGGATCGTGCGCGCGGTGAGCACGTTCCGCAGCGCCGCCCCGGCGAAGAAGTACACCGCGTAGTAGATGAACTTGTCCGGCCGCGGCCCGTCGACGTCGTGCTCGATGCCGAGCAGGGGCAGGGCCGTCCAGACGGCGACGCTCGCCAGGGCGATCCATCCCGGCGGGACCCAGCGGACGAGGAGCCCGATCACGTAGTACAGGAACAGCGCCATGAGGAACCAGGTGTACATGCCGTTGATCCACCACAGCGGATCCGCGCCGTTGCTCCACCCCAGGATCGGCAGCATGATCGCCGACCACAGCAGCCACGGCCACAGCAGGCTGCGCACCTTGCCCACGAGGTAGCGGCCGGCCGGCTTCTCGAGCGATCTCGCCAGCAGCATCCCGGAGGCGAACAGCAGCGCCGGCATCCGGAACGGCGCGAGCGCCTCGGACAGCTCGACCATCGCCCAGGGGGCGGAACCGTCCCAGACCTGCTGGACGAGGCGGAGGTGGTGGGCGATCACGAGGAGGATCGCGCCACCGCGAAGCAGGTCCATCCAGTGCTGTCGCTCAGACGCAGCGGGCGGCATCGGAGAATTCATCGCGCCAGAGCGTAGGGGGCCGAGGACGCTCCGGAGTGAACAGCGGAGGAACTCGACGTGCAGATCGGGTGCGGGATCCGTCCCGCACCCGATTTGTGCTGTTCACCCGTCGGCGCCCGACGGCCAACACTCTGCAGCCAGCACCCACCTGCCGACGCACAGTGGGCGACGCTCAGCGGGCGACGCTCAGCGGCCGATGCTCAGTGAGCGGAGTCCAGCTCTCGCTGCTCCTGGTAGTCGCAGACGTCCTCGTCGACCCAGACCTCGACGTTCTTGATCTCGGGAAGGTCCGAGGCCAGGAAGATGGGGTCCAGGCCCTGGGCGCGCTGGGCGTTGTAGTGGCGCAGCAGCTTGAACGCCGTGGGTGCCAGGAACGCGATCACCACGAGGTTGATCAGGGCGATGAACACCATGGACACGCCGGCGATGGTCCAGGCGAGGTCCACGGCGATCACGGAGCCGATGAACACCAGCACGGTCACGGCGGCGCCGAAGGCGATGTGCCAGCCGCGCTTGGAGGTGATGAAGTGCATGTTCGCCTCGCCGTAGGAGAAGTTCCCCAGCACCGAGGTGAACGCGAGCAGGAACATGATCACTGCGAGCAGGATCGCGGCCCAGCCGCCGAGGTTGTCGGTGAGCGACTGCTGCACCATCACCAGGCCCTCGTCGCCCATGGAGACGTCCGGGAAGGCGACCAGCACGATGAACGCGGTGATCGAGCAGATCAGGATCGTGTCGAAGTAGACGCCGAGCGTCTGCACCAGGCCCTGCTTGACCGGGTGGCTGACCGAGGCGGTGGCAGCGACGTTGGGGACCGAGCCCATGCCGGCCTCGTTGGAGAGCATGCCGCGCTGGACGCCGTTGACGATGACGGCACCGATGCCGCCGCCGATCGCGGCCTGGGGGCTGAAGGCCTCGGTGACGATCTGGGTGATGACGCGGGGCAGCTCGCCGACGTTCATGCCCACGATGATGATCCCGAGCAGCAGGTAGATCGCCGCCATGATCGGAACCATGTTCTGGGCGACGCTGGCCACGCGGCGCATCCCGCCGAAGACGATCACGCCGGTGAGCACGGCCAGCAGCACGCCGAGCACGATGGGCAGCCACGGCAGACCCTCAGGATCGGTGTAGACGGCGACGGCCCCGGAGAAGGCATCCACGATCGTGTTGGCCTGCAGCGAGGTGAAGGCGAACGCGAAGCAGAAGATGAACAGCACCGCGAAGAACAGACCGAACTTCCGACTGCCCAGACCACGGGCGATGTAGAACGCCGGGCCACCCTTGTAGGTATCCGCGGCGCGGGTCTTCCACAGCTGCGCGAGCGTGGACTCGATGAAGCTTGCGGCACCCGTGAGCAGGCACATCACCCACATCCACAGCACCGCGCCCGGACCGCCGAGGAAGATCGCCCCGGCCACACCGGAGATGTTCCCGGTGCCCACACGGGCTGCGGCGGAAACGGAGAACGCCTGGAAGGCGCTGAGGGACTTGGTGCGCTCGGAGCGCCCCCTGCCCTCGCCGACCTCCTCCCGCTGGGCCTTCTGGGTGATCGCTCCGAACATCGCCGGGATCATCCGGAACTGGACGCCCTTGGAGCGGATCGTGAAGTACAGACCGAGCACCACGACCACGGGCATGCCGGCCCAGGTCCAGAGCCAGCCCTCCGCGTTTCCGAGGAACTCGTTGAGTGAATCGAGGGGGTTCATGACCTAGACGGTACCGAGGCCCTCTCGCCGGCGCGGCAGGTCTCCATGATCGAGACACCCGTGGGGGCCCTTGCCATCCCCGCGCGCGAGAGCGGGCCCCGAGGGCCAGGCAGTGATGCACCCCACACCAACTCCGGTCGACCCCCTGAAAAGCGCCCTGAACTGCGAACAAACCCGCTGGTCGCCACGCATGACCCCGGGTTGTCGGACAATCCGGAGATCGAAGGACTGACGGTCACGTTTGCGTCACGACACTCCGAGGAAGGTGCGTTGCACCACGGCACGGGCTCCACATTTGTCGCTGCTCTCGATAGCGTTGGTGAGCGTTATGGGCCAACTGACGACAAGTTCCGACGACCACCCTTCACCTCGAAGTACGACACGATCTGCTGCTGAGACTGCTGCTGAGAGCTCCGATCCGGAGATCATCACCCCCATCCATCGCCACGGCGCCGAGATGTGGCGCGTGGCCCGCGACAGCGGGACGCTGGATCTGAACACGTCCTACGCCTACCTCCTGCTCGCACGGGACTTCGCACAGACCTCCCGTGTCGCCGTCCACGACGGCGCGGTCGTCGGCTTCGTCATCGGTTACCTGCGACCCACCGACCCCGACTGCCTGTTCATCTGGCAGATCGCCGTGGACGAGTCGATGCGCGGCCGCCAGGTCGCCCGCCGGATGCTCGATGCACTGCTCGAGGACCTGACCCACGTGCGCACCCTGGAGACCACCATCACCGAGGACAACGCCGCGTCCCAGCGGCTGTTCGCCTCCTTCGCCGAGCGTCACGGCGCCGACCATCGCATCGAGCCGCTCTTCGAGGAGACCGACTTCCCGGACGCCGGACACGGGGCCGAGCTGCTCCATGTGATCGGAGAGCTGCACACCGGCTCCTGACCCCACCCCGTCGCACGACCCGTCGACACGGGCGCTCCGGCGCGCCCGGAGACCGCGCCCGAAGACCAAGTCCACCCGGACACCCAGACCATCTGCACACCTCACCTAGGGAGACACCATGACTGCGATCGCCCCCATCAACTCCACCTCGCTCGAGTCCGAGGTCCGCAGCTACTCGCGCAGCTGGCCCGTGAGCTTCACGCACGCCAAGGGCTCCACGCTCGTCGCCGAGGACGGCCGCGAGTACACCGACTTCTTCGCCGGCGCCGGCACCCTGAACTACGGCCACAACCACCCCGAGCTGAAGAAGGTCGTCATCGACCACTTCCTCGAGGACCGCATCGTGCACGGCCTGGACATGTTCACCGATGTGCGCAGCCGCTTCCTGGAGACCTTCAACGATCTGATCCTGGCCCCGCGCGATCTCGACTACAAGGTTGCCTTCCCCGGCCCGGGCGGTGCGAACGCCGTCGAGGCCGCGCTGAAGCTCGCCCGCAAGGTCACCGGCCGCGAGTCGGTCGTGAACTTCACCAACGCCTTCCACGGCATGACGCTGGGCGCCCTGTCGGTCACCGGCAACTCGCTCAAGCGCGGCGGCGCCGGCATCCCGCTGGTGCACGCCACCCCGATGCCCTTCGACGACTACTTCGGCCAGGTCGTCCCGGACTTCATGTACCTCGAGCGTCTGCTCACCGACGGCGGCAGCGGCCTGAACAAGCCCGCCGCCGTGATCGTCGAGACGGTCCAGGGCGAGGGCGGCATCAACGCGGCCCGCGCCGAGTGGCTGCGCGGCCTCGCCGACCTGTGCAAGGTCCACGACATCCTGCTGATCGTCGACGACATCCAGATGGGCTGCGGCCGCACGGGCGGCTTCTTCAGCTTCGAGGAGGCGGGCATCAAGCCCGACATCGTCACGCTGTCGAAGTCCATCAGCGGCTACGGCATGCCCCTCGCGCTGACCCTCCTCAAGCCCGAGCTGGACATCTGGGAGCCGGGCGAGCACAACGGCACCTTCCGCGGCTTCGGCCCCGCGTTCGCCTCCGGCGCCAAGGCCTTCGAGCTGTTCTGGAGCGATGACGAGCTCGAGAAGTCCACCATCGCCAAGGGCGCCTACATCGAGAGCCGCTTCAATCAGATCGCCGCCCGTCACGCCGATCAGCACGAGCTGATCGTCAAGGGCCGCGGCCTCGCCCGCGGTCTGCAGCTGCCCACCGGCGAGCAGGCCGGCAAGGTCACCTCGCGCGCCTTCGAGGAGGGCCTGCTGGTGGAGACCTCCGGTCCGTCCGACGAGGTCGTCAAGCTGCTCCCCGCACTCACCATCCCCGATGAGCAGCTCCGCGACGGACTCGACATCATCGAGACCGCCATCGACGAGGCGCTGTCCGCCTGATCCCCCAGTACCCGTCGGCCCGTTCCCGTCCAGGGACGGGCCGACGTCCCTGAGCGCACGCTCAGGTGCAGGACCCACAGACCATCCACGGAGAGGACCACCCCCATGCTCGTTCGCACCCTTGCAGAGGTCGAAGGCACCGACGCCGACATCCAGTCGGAGAACTGGCGCTCCAAGCGCATCATCCTGGCCAAGGAGGGCGTGGGCTTCTCGGTCCACGAGACCACCCTGTACGCCGGGACCGAGAGCTACTTCTGGTACGCGAACCACATCGAGGCCGTGTTCATCACCCAGGGTGAGGGCACCATCGAGGACCTCGCCACCGGCGAGACGCATGAGCTCGCCCCGGGCAGCCTCTACCTGCTCAACGACCACGACAAGCACATCGTGCGCCCCCGCACGGAGATCAAGTGCGTGTGCGTGTTCAACCCGCCGGTGACCGGCCGCGAGGTCCACGACGAGAACGGCGTGTACCCGCTGGTGACCGAGGACGCCTGAGTCCTCACCCATCGCCGTCGCGCATCGCGGCACAGTGAGAGCGCAGCGACCTCCCCCAGCGGCTGACTAGCTGCAGGGCCGAGTGATTGCGTGACTGGACTGGCCCAGCGACTGCGTGGCTGAGTGGCTGTGCGAGAGGGGCCCACCGGGAGCAGAAATGCTCCGGGTGGGCCCCTCGCGTCATGACCGGTGACCGGTCAGGTCAGCCGACGCGCACTCCCCCGCCGCGTGCTGCGTCGATCGCCACGATCCACGCGGAGCGCCCGGTCACGACGAAGCTCTGCCGCGACCCGTCGGCCAGCGTCACCTCCACCGAGTTCTTCAGCAGCGGAAGCTTCCCGAACACTTTGGTCCAGGCCGGGGCGACGCCGACGACGGCTCCCAGCTCGATCTGCGCCGGCGCGGTCTGCAGATTCAGGGCATGGGGCCGGAACACCAGGCGCGAAGTGGTCAGGAACAGCCTCCCGCCGACGGCCTCGGCGCCTCGCTGCATGTTCGCGCCGCCGCTCTTCCGCGGCTGCTCGCCGGGCTCCAGCTCGAACGGGAACTTCCGCTCCGTGCTCACGCCGTCACGCGGCGCTTGCGCACGATCAGCAGGATCACGCCGATCGCGAGGAGCACGAACCCGAGGAAACCTCCGCCCACGGCGAGCAGGATGCCGCCGATCGCGCCGAAGATGCCACCGATGGAGACGGGCGGGCCGACGGCGACCGGGGTGCCCGCGCAGTCGACGGTGTACTCGCCGGCCTCGTTCGCGGTGAAGGAGTCGAAGGAATCCCACTGCTTGCCGTCGATCGCGGTCGAACTGGTCTGGATGGTGCCCTCGCCCGGGGCCTCACCGGACGGGGACAGGATCTCGCAGGCCGGTGCGTCCGTTCCCGCTTCGGCGTAGAGCTGCAGCGAGTCGCCCTGTTCGGCCGTGATCGAGGCGGAGCCGCTGTCGAAGACCTCGATGTCGCCGATCCCGCCGGCGGTCGCACGGATCCCGATGATCGCGATCACGGCCCCGATGATGACGGCCAGCGCCAGGATGATGCTGCCGAGGATGATGAGGATCTTCGGGGCCTTCCCGGCTCTCTGTCGCTGCGGGGGCTGGCCCAGGTTCTGGCCGGGCTGCGGTCCGGGAGACGGGTAGGGCGAGGAGATTGGAGCGGTCAAAGGGTCCTCCAGGACGTATCGGTTGGCTGCCGCGATGCGGCCCGGTGCCAGCGTAATGCCCCGGCGACAGGCGACGGCGGCGGTCATCGGACCCACCCGGACAGGACCGGGCTGGACGCGCCCACCTAGACTCGGCCCCATGCCCGAACCCCTCGTCCTCGCCGCCGATGTCGAGACGGAGCTGGTCGAGAAGCGCTCCCGGTTCCTCACCCGCCTGCATCGGGTGGAGTCCCTCGAGGAGGTCGACGCCCTGGTCCGGGCCGCACGCCGCGAGCATCCCGATGCCCGCCACCACTGCACCGCCCTCGTGATCGGCGAGACCGCACAGTCCGCCGAGGTCAACCGCTCCAGCGACGACGGCGAACCGTCGGGGACCGCCGGGATGCCGATGCTGCAGTCGCTGCTGCATGCCGGGCTCGTCGACACCCTCGCGATCGTCATCCGCTATTTCGGCGGGGTGAAGCTGGGAGCCGGCGGGCTGGTGCGCGCCTATACCGCCGGGGTCGAGCAGGCCGTCTCCGCAGCGACTCTGCTGCGTCGCACCGAGCTGGTCGTCGCCGAGCTCGACGTGCCGCTCGCCGAAGTGGGCATCGCGGAGAACGCGGTGCGGATCTGGGCAGGGGCGCACGCCGCCCCGGTGGAGCCCACGACGTACTCCTCCCGGGACGCGACCCTGACTGTGCTGCTCAGCCCCGAGCTCCTCGAGGACCTGCGTGCGGATACCGCACGGTGGTCCTCCGGACGCATCGAGGTGCGCGACGCGGGTCGTCGCACCGCGGACCTTCCCCGCTGACCCGTCCTGCTCCGGCGCGACACCGCCGGACACGACGGCGGCGCCGCCCCGGAGATCCGGGACGGCGCCGCCAGTGTGAAGACGCTGCCTAGGGTCAGGCGCGGTTCTTCGTCGCGAGACCGTAGATGAACATGACGATGAGGGCACCGATCACCGAGAGCACGATGGTCCAGAGGCTCCACGGGTCACTCATGACGCCGCTGATGCCCTTGCTGCCCAGCAGGCCGCCGATGAAGCCGCCGACGATCGCGCCGATGACGCCCAGGACGATGGTCAGACCGAGGCTCATGGCCTGCTTGCCGGGCATGATCGCCCGAGCGATGAGGCCGATGATGCCGCCGATGATGATCCAGGAAATGATTGCCCAGAGAAGTCCCATGATCGGATCTCCTGTCTATGAAGGGGAAGGGAAGTATTACTGCACCCATAGTGTGCACCGTTTTGAACACGTATTGCGGGATGCGAGCATCAACGCAGATCAGACGGACGACCACGCGGTCTATGTGATCTGCACGAGTCGTAGGACATTCCTCGGATGCGACGTCCGGGAAAGGCGAGAATTTTCGACCATCGGCTCGACGTGCGCGGCATCACGTCCAGGACGACGCCCTGGACACCTTCTCGTCACCTCGACGTACGACACTCCCGGGGTGACCCCCGCCCAGTACGGCCTCCTCCCCGAGCTCCTCGCCGCAGATCGGGCCCCCGCCCCGAGCTCCCTCGTCGAGATCTTCCGACGCACCGTCGAGACCTGCGGCGACTCCCTCGCGGTCGACAACGGGATCGACCCGCTGACCTACACGGAGCTCCACGAGGCCGCCTCCGAGCTCGCGGCCCGGCTCGCCACGGTCGGCGTCGGCCCTGGCGACAAGGTCGGCGTGCGCATCAAGTCCGGCACCACCGACCTCTATGTCGCGATCATCGGCATCCTCGTCGCCGGCGGCGCCTACGTGCCCGTCGATGCGGACGACCCCGACGAGCGCGCCCGGGTGGTCTTCGAGGAGTCCGCCGCCGTGGCCCTGGTCGGCAACGACCTGGCCATCACACCCACCGCCGTCGGCCGCGCCGCCACCCCCACGCCCCCGCGCGAGGTGCGTCCCGAGGATGACGCCTGGGTGATCTTCACGTCCGGCTCCACGGGCAGGCCCAAGGGCGTCGCCGTCACCCATCGCAATGCGGCCGCCTTCGTGGACGCCGAGTCCGCGATGTTCCTCCAGGAGCGGCCGATCGGTCCCGGGGACCGGGTGATGGCCGGGCTCTCCGTCGCCTTCGATGCCAGCTGCGAGGAGATGTGGCTGGCCTGGGCGTACGGCGCCTGCCTGGTCCCTGCCCCGCGCTCGCTCGTGCGCTCGGGGGTCGACGTCGGCCCCTGGCTGGTCGCCAACCGCATCACCATCGTCTCCACGGTCCCCACCCTCGTCGCCCTATGGCCCCACGAGGCCCTCGCCGAGGTGCGGCTGCTGATCATGGGAGGTGAGGCCTGCCCGTCCGAGCTCGCCTCCCGGCTCCAGGCCGAGGGCCGCGAAGTGTGGAACACCTACGGGCCCACGGAGGCCACCGTCGTCGCGTGCGGTGCACTCCTGGACGGCACCGAGCCGGTGCGGATCGGGCTGCCGCTGGACGGCTGGGACCTCGCCGTCGTGGACCCCGAAGGGCACCCTGTCGGCCCGGGCGAATCCGGCGAGCTGATCATCGGCGGGATCGGGCTGGCCCGCTACCTCGACCCGGAGAAGGATGCCGAGAAGTACGCCGCCATGCCCACGCTGGGCTGGGAGCGGGCCTACCGATCCGGCGACATCGTGCGCAACGACCCCGCCGGGCTCCTGTTCGCCGGCCGCTCCGACGACCAGATCAAGCTCGGTGGCCGACGCATCGAGCTCGGCGAGATCGACGATCAGATGCTGCGACTGCCCGGCGTGGTCTCCGCGGCGGCCGCCGTGCGCTCCACCCGCTCGGGCAACAAGCTGCTGGTCGGGTACCTCACGACCGATGCACGGTACGACGCGGGCGCCGCCAAGCAGCTGCTGCGCGAGCGGATGCCCGCCGCCCTCGTGCCCCGCCTGGCGGTGCTCGACGAGCTCCCCACCCGCACCTCCGGCAAGATCGACCGCGACGCGCTGCCCTGGCCGCTGCCCACCCGGCATGAGCCGGCCGCCGCGCTCGCGGGCACGAGCGCCTGGATCGCGGAGATCTGGGCCGAGGTGCTCGGCGCCGAGGTCACCTCCCCCGCCGATGACTTCTTCGACGCCGGCGGCGGCTCGCTGAGCGCCGCCCAGGTGGTCAGCCGGCTGCGGGAGAAGCATCCCGAGGTCACCGTCGGCGATGTGTACTCCCACCCGTCGATCGCCGGACTCGCCGTTCACCTCGACGCCATGGGCACCACCGTGACCCGCAGCGACCGCACCGTGCGCCCCCTGCGCCGCCGCAGCCAGCTCGCGCAGCTGCTCGCCCTGGTGCCGCTGCGGGCGCTGGCCTCGATGCGCTGGATCACCTGGCTCATGATCGCCTCGAGCCTCGGGACCGCTCTCACCCCGATCCCCTGGCTCACCGCCTTCCCGCTGTGGCTGATGATCGTGATGGGCCTCGTGTTCGTGCTGCCACCGGGCCGGATGGCCCTGGCCGCGGGCCTCGCCCGGCTGCTGCTGCGCGGCGTGACCCCGGGCAGCCACCCCCGCGGCGGCCGGGTCCACCTGCTGCTCTGGCTCGCCGAGAAGATCCAGGAGGAGCTGGGCGCGGCGGGCCTCGCCGGGGCCCCGTTCTTCCTCCCCTACGCCCGCCTGCTGGGCGCACAGATCGGCCGCGACGTCGATCTGCACGCCCTGCCCCCGGTCACCGGGATGCTCACGATCGGGGCGGGCGCCTCGATCGAACCGGAGGTCGACCTCGCCGGCTACTGGATCGACGGCGATCTGCTCCATATCGGGGAGGTGCGGATCGGTAAGCGGGCACGGATCGGCGCTCGCAGCATGCTCAACCCCGGTGCGACGATCGGACGGGAGGCGGAGGTCGCTCCGGGCTCCTCCGTGCTGGGCGAGGTCCCCGCCGGAGAGTTCTGGTCCGGCTCCCCTGCCGAGCACCAGGCCGCCTCGCGCGGCCCCTGGTCCACGGACGCCCCGCCCCGCGGCACCGCCTGGCTGCTCCTGTACGCCCTGGTGGCCGGCGTGATCGCGGCGCTCCCTGCGATCGCGGTGCTCGCCGGAGCGGCCGTGCTCCTGCCGGCGCTGTCCGGCACGCAGAGCCTCGGGCAGGCTCTCGGCGCGGCCCTGCTGCGGCTGCCGCTCGCGGCCCTGGCCGGCTACGCCCTGCTCATCCTCCTGGTGCTCGGACTCACCAGGCTCTTCGGCCTCGCCATCAGCCCCGGCCACCGCCCGGTGCGCTCCCCGTCGGGCCTCGCGATCTGGGGAACGCTCCGGCTCCTCGACGAGGCCCGCACCTGGCTCTTCCCGATCTACTCCGGAGCCCTCACCCCGATCTGGCTGCGGCTGCTCGGCGCCAGGGTGGGCACGGGCGTGGAGGCTTCCACCGTGCTGCTGATCCCCTCCCTGGTCACCGTCAACGACCACGCCTTCCTGGCCGATGACACCCTGATCGGACCCTATGAGCTGGGCGGCGGCTGGATCCGCGTCGAACGGGTGAAGGTCGGCAAGCGGGCCTTCGTGGGCAACTCCGGCATGCTCGCCCCGGGCCGCAAGGTCCCCAAGCAGTCGCTCGTCGCGGTGCTCTCCGCCGCCCCGCGTCGCACCCAGGCCAAGGCCGGGACCTCGTGGCTGGGCAGCCCGCCGCGGAAGCTGCGTCGGGCCCAGGACGAGCAGGACGACAGCCGCACCTACGCGCCCTCGCGCCGCCTGCACGTGTATCGCGGACTGGTCGAGACCCTCCGGGTCGTGCCGATGCTCCTGGCCGTGCTGCTCCGCCTCGGCGTCGGCGTGCTCCTGTACCTGATCCTGCGCACGGGCCAGGTCGAGGGCGTCGGGATCCTGCCCGCCCTGCTCCTCGGCGGGCCCGTGCTGATCGCCGGCAGCCTCGCCGCCGCCGCAGTCACGGTGCTCGCCAAGTGGACGATCGTGGGCCGTCACCGCATCGGCGAGCACGCCCTGTGGACCTCCTTCGTGTGGCGCAACGAGCTCGCCGACACGTTCACGGAGGTGCTCGCCGCCCCGTGGTTCGCGCAGGTCGCCTCGGGGACCGTCGCCCTGAACGCCTGGCTGCGCCTGCTGGGCGCGAGGATCGGCACAGGGGTGTGGTGCGACTCCTACTGGCTGCCCGAGACGGACCTCGTGGAGCTCGGCGACGGGGCCACCGTCAACCGCGGCTGCGTGGTCCAGACCCACCTCTTCCACGACCGCGTGCTGAGCATGGACACCGTGGGTCTGGGTGCAGGTGCGACGCTGGGGCCGGGCAGCGTGATCCTTCCCGCCGCGTGGATCGACCGCCACGCCACCGTCGGACCCGTCTCGCTGGTCATGCGAGGTGAGAGAGTGCCTTCTGGAACACGCTGGACCGGCAACCCGATCGGTCCCTGGGAGGACGACGCATGAGCAGCACGCACTCTTCGACCAACGCCGGGAGCGACCCCTATGTGCCCGGACATGGCGACCGGAGCTTCGACGTCCTCCACTACGACCTGTCGCTGGTCTACAAGGTCGACTCGAACCGTCTGGACGGAGACGCCACCCTGCGGTGCCGCGCCGCCGGCGACACCGACGTCCTCCACCTCGACCTCCACGCCCTGCGCCTGCAGAAGGTGCTCGTGGACGGGCGCCCGCAGAAGGTCACCCACCACAAGGACCGCATCGTCCTGAAGCATCCGGTGCGTGCGGGCGAGGAGTTCGAGATCCGGGTGCGCTACTCCGGCAAGCCGAAGCCGGTGCCATCTCGGCTGCACGGGAGCACCGGCTGGGAGGAGCTGGCCGACGGGGTCATCGTCGCCGCGCAGCCCCATGGCGCCCCGTCCTGGTATCCCTGCAACGATCGGCCCGACAACAAGGCCACCTACTCCCTGGCCGTCGCGGTCCCGCCGGGCTATCACGTCGCCACCGCCGGCGAGCAGACCGGGACCCGGCGCAGCGGGGCCACCGTGACCTGGTGCTCCGAGCAGGCGGTGCCGATGCCGACCTACCTGGCCACGGTGCAGATCGGCCGTTACGAGGTGACCGAGCAGCGGGGCGCCCCGATCCCCGTGCGCACCATCGCCCCGCCCCAGCAGGACGCCGAGGAGTTCGCGGCCTCCTTCGGCCGGCAGCCGGAGATGATCCGCTGCTTCGCCCGCCTCTTCGGGCCCTACCCGTTCCCCTCCTACACCGCCGTGATCACCGAGGATGATCTCGAGATCCCGCTGGAGTCCCAGGGGCTGTCCACCTTCGGCCAGAACTTCGTGGACTCCGACTGGGAGGCCGTGCGCCTGGTCGCCCACGAGATCTCCCACCAGTGGTTCGGCAATGCGGTGACCCTCGCCCGCTGGCAGGACATCTGGCTGCACGAGGGCTTCGCCTGCTACAGCGAATGGCTCTGGGCCGAGGAGTCCGGCGTCTCGACGGTGCAGGAGCAGGTCGACGAGCATCACGCGAAGCTCGCGGACCTGCCGCAGGACCTCCTGCTCGCCGACCCCGGCGCGGAGCTGATGTTCGACGACCGGATCTACAAGCGCGGCGCCCTGACCGCGCATGCGCTGCGGGTGCGGGTGGGCGACGCGGCCTTCTTCGAGATCCTCCAATCCTGGATCGCGGAGAACAGCGGCGGCAACGTCACCACCGGGATGTTCCGCGAGCATGCGCAGCGCGTGTCCGGTGAGGACCTCGAGGACCTGTTCACGCCGTGGTTGGATGCCCTCGAGCTCCCTGCGTGCCCGCGCGGCATCCGCGCCTGAGCCTGCTGCGCCCGACGTTCACGCCGCTCCGACCACGCTGCAGCAGCGGTCACCGGCGGCGGCCGAGGCCTGAGGCCTGGTCGGGGGCTGCGACGAGCAGGCCGTCGCTCGCGACCGCCGCGACGTATCCGGGCGGAGCCGGCACGTCTATCACCTCGTGCTCCGCCAGGACGATCTGCGCCATCGGCACCGCGAGGCCCGTGCCGCGCGCCTTGAGCACGGCCTCCTTGCGGCTCCACATCCGCGCCTGCTCCAGCGCGGTCGTCGCGAGGCCCCGTTCGCTCGGGTGCGCGACGAGCGCCTCGTCCCAGCGCGAGGCGACCGCCCGGATCTCCTCGATGTCCACACCGATCGGACCGCCCGCCCGGCAGGCGGTGGCGAGGTGGGGTCCGGAGCGGGAGAGGCTCACCCCGATCGGCGTCGACAGGGCCGCGACCCGTGCCCAGGGCCGGCCGTGCGCGGCGGAGCCGCAGCGCGGGCAGAGGCGGCCGACGTGGATCGCGGCAGCGGCGTGCGCTCCTGCGCCCGCGTCGGCGTCGGCGTCGGCGTCTGCGTCTGCGTCTGCGTCTGCGTCTGCGTCGCACGATGCGAGCGTGCTGGTGGCCGCACCGAGCAGGTCCGCGATGCGTGCGCGCAGGATGTCGTCGGCGTCCTGCTCGACGGCGTGGAAGCGGACCGTCGCTCGCAGATCGCCGGTCGACCCCGGGATGTGAAGCGCCGTCGGCGGGATGTGCGGGCATGGGCTGCTCCGCGGCGGGGCTCAGAAGTCCCAGTCGTCGTCCTCGGTCTCGACGGCCTTGCCCATGACGTAGCTGGAGCCCGAGCCGGAGAAGAAGTCGTGGTTCTCATCCGCGTTCGGGGAGAGCGCGGCGAGGATCGCCGGGTTGACCTCGGTCTGATCCTGCGGGAACAGACCTTCGAAGCCGAGGTTCATGAGCGCCTTGTTCGCGTTGTAGCGCAGGAAGGTCTTGACCTCCTCGGTCCAGCCCACCGGGTCGTAGAGATCCTCGGTGTACTCCTCCTCGTTCTCGTACAGCTCGAACATCAGGGACATCGTGTAGTCCTTGAGCTCCTGGCGGCGCTCCGGAGAGGCCTTCTCCATCGCCTTCTGGAACTTGTACCCGATGTAGTAGCCGTGGACCGCCTCGTCACGGATGATCAGGCGGATGATGTCGGCGGTGTTGGTGAGCTCGCCGTGGGCGGAGTAGTGCATGGGCAGGTAGAAGCCCGAGTAGAACAGGAACGACTCCAGCAGCGTGGAGGCGACCTTGCGCTTCTCCGGGTCATCGCCCGCGTAGTAGCCCATGACGATCTGAGCCTTCTTCTGCAGCGGCTCGTTGAACTCGCTCCAGCGGAACGCCTCGTCGATCTGCTTCGTGTTCGACAGCGTCGAGAAGATCTGGGAGTACGACTTCGCGTGCACCGACTCCATGAACGCGATGTTGGTGTACACCGCCTCCTCGTGGGGGGTGATCGCGTCGGGGATCAGCGAGACCGCGCCGACGGTGCCCTGCACCGTGTCCAGCAGGGTGAGCCCCGTGAACACGCGCATGGTCAGGTTCTTCTCGGTCTCGGGGAGCCGGTTCCAGGACTGGATGTCGTTGGACAGCGGGACCTTCTCCGGCAGCCAGAAGTTGCCGGTCAGGCGGTCCCACACCTCCTGGTCCTTCGGGTCCGGAATCCGGTTCCAGTTGATCGCCTGGACCGTCGTCTTCAGGTGGTCGTTCACCGCAGCCTCACTGTCGCAAAGAATCGGGGGTGTAGCTCCCCGCCAGGGGGTCTAGTTCCCCGCCAGTCTAGGCAGTACGGGCGCTCGGCCGGGCCATCCCCGCTCCTCCGGGACGGGTGTCTCTGGACACCACGTCCGCGCCATGGCCACGACCTGCATCGCGGTCCCAGGAACGGCGGTGCGGAGTGCGGAGATCCGCCCCCAGGACCTCGTCCCGGCGCGTCGTGTCGCGCGGCCCGTCGAACCGCATCGCACCATCCCCGACGCCCTGACCGCTGCGATCGCTCCGATCGCTCCGAGCGCTCCCGCCCGTCCCTGACATCCGTCACGCCGATCCATGACAGGCACCCGACTTTGGTCGCGGGACATCCTCCCTGCGCCTCACTAGGTTCGGGAGACGACGCGAAGCGCCCGCAGCGAGCAGTGCTGGAGATCCGGGTGCGCCGCCGCAGAGGAAGGCCCCGACGTGACCGACGTACCCACCCCGGCCACCGACCCGACCCCGTCCGACCGGAACCCGCCTGATCCCGCCCCGGCCGATCCGAGGCCGTCCGATCCGAGGCCGGCCGACCAGGGGCCATCTGCGCCGGCGATTCCGTCCGCCGCCCCGCCGCGGTCCCTCGCGCCGGACATCGCCCGTGGGCTGATGCTCGCGCTGATCGCGATCGCGAACGTGTCCTGGTATCTCTGGGGCCACGAGGGCTCCGTGGGCATGACCCCGCACGTCCCTGCCCGCAGCGGCGCCGACTGGGTGGTGCAGGTCGCCATGACCATCGCGGTCGACCACCGGGCGATGCCCCTGTTCGCGGTCCTCTTCGGCTACGGGATGGTGCAGTTCTACCGCTCCCGCCTCGACCGCGGCATGGAGCCACGCATCGTGCGCGCCATGATGCGCCGCCGCCACTGGGCGATGCTTCTGCTGGGCCTGCTCCACGCCGCTCTGCTGTTCTACGGGGACATCCTGGGGGCGTACGCGGTCGCCGGACTGCTGATGGTGTGGATCTTCTTCGGTCGACGCACGCGCACCCTGGTAATCTGGATCGGGGTGCTCGTCGCGCTGATCCTCCTGTTCGCCCTGTTCAGCATCCTCAGCGCCATCTCACTGGCCTTCTTCGCGCCGCCCGAGGTCATCGGCTCCATGGAGTCCGGATCCTTCGGGATGGGGCTCGTGCGGGACTACGCCTACGGGCAGCCGTATCTGGTCTCCATCCTCGCCCGCCTGGCGATCTGGACCATGGGGCTGCTGCCTGGCGCTCTGCTCCTCACCCCGGTGTCGATCCTGGTGGGCTGGGTCGCCGCCCGCCACCGGGTGCTCGACGAGCCGCGGCGACACACCCGCCTGCTGGCACGCGTGGCGGTCGGCGGCATCGCCATCGGCTGGCTCGGCGGGGTGCCCGACGCCCTCCTCATCACGGGGGTGATCCCCCTGCCAGAGGCGGTGGGCTGGGCGTTCAGCGGTCTCAACTCGCTGGCCGGCATCGCCTGCGGGATCGGGTACGCCGCGGCGTTCGGCCTGCTCGCAGTCCACCTGGAGGGACGTGCCCCCGCGAGGACGACGTCAAGTCCTGACCTGGACCCGGGCTCGGAAACGAGCTCAGGCGCGGGTGCGGGCTCTGGCTCGGGCTCGGGCTCGGGCTCGGGGGACGGTCCTCTGGACAAGGCGGCCCAGCGCGAGAGACGCCGGGAGGCCGCCGCCGCGGACGCGGCGCGGGAACCGGCTCAGCGTGCCTATGGCCTTCCCTCCTCCACACAGGCGCGAGTTCCCGGGGTCGCCCCGACGGGGGCGTCGGCGCCCCGGACCGGCGCGCTGGTGCGTGCGCTGAGCGCCGTCGGGCAGCGCTCGCTGACCTTCTATCTGCTCCAGTCCCTGCTGCTGGCGCCGCTGATGGCGGACTGGGGACTGGGACTCGGCGTGCACCTGAGCACTGCCGGCGCCGTCGCGATCGCTCTCCTGGTGTGGCTGCTCTCCCTGCCCCTCGCAGCCTGGATGGACTCACGAAGCGTGCGCGGCCCGGCGGAGATGCTGCTGCGGCGGCTGACGTACGGTCGCCTCGATCCGCAGCGGCCCCGGCAGCCCTGATCACCGGCCCCCGACGGGAGGGAGACAGTGAGACCTCGGAGTCTCCCTCGTCGCCGACGGCCCGCCGTCGGACGCTCGACCGCTCGGCACGGCACCGCCGGCCTCAGGACTGTGGCGTGCTGAGGGTCCTCGAGGCGGAGGTTCGCGCACTGCCCGAGGCGAGAGCCAACTCCGCCGCACGGTCCTCGCGGTCGGACTCATCGAGCGAGAGGCGCAGGGCGTCCTGCACCGACAGCAGGTCCCGGCCGCGGGTCTCCGGCACCAGGAACGTGGCACCCACGGTGATGGAGGCGAGCGTTCCCATGTAGACGGCCAGCACGATCCAGTTCCCGTCGGTCCAGGCCAGCAGCGCCGCACCGAGCACACCGGCCAGGCCGCCGGCGAGCACCGCGGAGATCTCCCGGGCCATGGCGACGCCGAGGTAGCGGTGGCGGGCGCCGAACAGCTCGGGCAGCATCGCGCACTGCGGACCGAGCATGGTGTTCACCGCGATGCCGAGACCGATCGCGATGACCGCCACCGCGACGACCTCGCTGCCGATGGACAGCAGGTACCAGGCCGGGAACGTGTACGCGAGCATGAACACGGCGCCGGCGCGATAGACGGGCACCCGACCGAAACGATCGGAGAGGTGCCCGCTCAGCGGCACGGTGACCATGCCCAGCAGCGAGCCGAGGGTGACGCCCCAGGTGACGATTCCCCGGTCCAGGCCGATCGCGGCAGAGGTGACGAAGGCGAGCGCGAGCGACTGGAACATATAGCTGCCGCCGTTCTCGGCCATGCGCAGCCCGATGCCCACGACCACGCCGGGCCGGCCGCGGGTGAAGATCTCCCGCAGCGGCCGCTCGGCGACCTGCTCGTGCTTCTCGAGATGCACGAAGGTGGGGGTCTCCCGCAGGTGGGAGCGGATCAGCAGCGCGACGATGATCAGCACGAACGACGCGAGGAACGGGATCCGCCAGCCGTAGGCGAGGAAGGCGTCCTCGGGCATCAGCGTGAGCAGCGTGAAGACGAGCGCCGCGAGCAGCGTGCCGGCCTGGATGCCGATGAACGGCAGTGCGGAGAAGAAGCCGCGGCGTCGCACCGGGGCGTACTCGGCCATGAGCACGGTGGCCCCGGCCTGCTCGGCGCCGGCTCCGAGGCCCTGCAGCAGGCGCAGGATCACCAAGAGGATCGGGGCGAGGTAGCCCGCCTGGTGGAAGGTGGGCAGCACCCCGATGAGGGTCGAGGAGCCGCCCATCAGCAGCACCGTGACGACCAGGACCCACTTGCGTCCCACCCGGTCACCGAGGGTGCCGAAGATGAGGCCGCCGAAGGGGCGGGCGACGAACCCGACGCCGTAGATCCCGAAGGCGGCGACCGTGTTCATCGCCGGGTCACCGTCGGGGAAGAAGAGGGTGTTGAAGACCAGGGCGGTCATCAGGCCGTACATCGCGAAGTCGAAGTACTCCATCGCGCTGCCGATGCTCGAGGAGAGCGTTGCACGACGGAGGTTCGCGGCGTACTCCTGATCGGACAGATGCTGCGCGCCCTCGGGGCGAGGTGCGCTCGTCGTCGAGCTCATGGCATCTCCTTCGATGCGTCGGGTGCGTGCGGTGGCGCTGGAGCGCGGCAGAGCCGCGCGGCGTCGCCCACTGTACTCAATTGTGAACGCAGTGCAGCTGGTTGAACACGTGGCGGGCAGAGCGTGGGTGGTGAAGGGCCACCGATCAGGGGGCGCGACTGGATCGCCGTCGGGCGAGACAGCGCGACAGCAGGCCGGTCCTCACGCGGGTCGGCCCGACAGCGGGCTCGCCGTCACGCGGGTCGGCGCGACAGCGGGCTCACCGTCAGACGGGTCGCCCCGACAGCAGGTCGGTCTTCACGCAGGCCGGCGCGACAGCGGATTCGTGAGCTCCGCGGAGATATCGAGCAGTGCGGCGCCGAGGGCGGCGATGGTCGTCTCGTCGGCCTCGGAGGCACCGAGAGGGACGCCGACGGCCATGCGTGGATCGCCCGGCTGCCACGGCTCCAGGGGTGCGGCGACGCCGAAGATGCCCGGGAAGGACTCGCCGTGGTCGACGGCATAACCGCGCTCGCGGCCTTCGGCGATCTTCGTGCGCACCTGATCGGGTGTGGTCACGGAGCGCTCGGTCTTCGGGACGAAGGTCGACGCGGACAGGACGGCCTCGACCTCCTCCTCCCCCATCCCGAGCAGCATCGCGTTGCCGACCGCGCAGTAGACCAGTGGCAGCCGGGAGCCCAGGGGCGTGCCGAGGCGCTCGGTGCGCCCCTCGTGACGGGCGAGGTAGATGGCGTCCGGAGCATCCAGCATCGCGATCTGCACGACATGGGTGCGCAGCAGCGGATCCGCTTCGACCACGCTGAAGAATTCACGCACCTGGTTGAACTGGGCGGCGAAGGCCCCGCCGAGCTCGGCCGTGCGCAGGCCGAGCCGGTAGCCGCTCTCGGCGCGCTGGATCATGCCCTCCCCCTCGAGCGCCTGGCAGATGTTCGAGGCGGAGGACTTCGCGATCCCGACCTCACGGGCGATCTCCGAGAGCGTCAGGGGCACACCGGCGACCTCGAGGGCGCGCAGGATCCCCAGGGCTCGGGAGACGGCGGGCGACGGGTCGCGGGTCTCAGGGCTGGACATGACAGGTCCTTCCTTCGGGGGCTCTCGGGAGCCTCAGCAGAACGCTCGGGAGTTCCAGCAGAACTCTCGAAAGTCTCAGCAGAACTCTCGGGAGTCTCAGTAGAACTCGACGGTGTCCACTACGTTGCGCAGCTCTGCGCCGTCGAGGAGACGACCGAGGTTGTCGAGGAACAGTCGCACGATCCGCGCCTCCTCGTGCGAGCTGAGGGCAGCGGTGTGCGGGCTGACCAGGACACGAGGATGATCCCACAGCGGGCTGGTCGACGGCAGCGGCTCGGTCGCGAAGACGTCGAGGGCGGCGAAACCGATCCGACCGTCCTCGAGCGCGGCGAGAAGCGCGCTCTCGTCGACCACGGTGCCGCGCCCGACGTTCGCCAGGATGGTTCCCGGCCGCACGGCCTCGAGCACCTCCGCGCCGACGAGCCCCTCGGTCGCCGCGGTCCCGGGCAGGGTCACGACGATCGCGTCGGCCCGTGCGGCGGCCGCAACCAGCTGGTCGGCGGGGACGAGCTCGTCGACACCGTCCACGGGCTCCCCGCTGCGGGTGGTGCCGAGCACGTGCGCACCGACTGCGGAGAAAAGGCTCGCGCAGGCGCTGCCGATGCCGCCGAGGCCCACGATCAGCACGGTCATCTCGTCGAGCTGCTTCATCTCCCAGCGGTCGCTCCACTCATGGGCCCGCTGCTGGGCGGCGAGCTGCGGGAGGGTCTTCGCGCCGGCGAGGACGCCGAAGAGGGCGAACTCCGCGAGCGGGCGGCCATGGACGCCGGCCGTGGTGGTGACGGTGATCCGCTCGAGCGTGGCGGGGTCGAGGCCGGCAGCCCGGACCTGCGCACCGCTCCCGGCGGCCATGGCCTGCACCCAGCGCAGGCGCGGGTTGGCCTCGGCCGTGCGGCGCAGGGCGGAGGGGTCGACGTCGGGCAGGGAGAACAGCACGTCGGCCGAATCGACCATCTCGTCGTAGGCGGTCTGCTCCGCGGGAGTGCGGACATGGTCGGGATCGCCGGCCCAGTCCGCCGGTCCGCGACGGGGCCGATAGAGCGTGTGGTCGCGGATGACGTCGACGCGGGGCTCGGCCTCCGCGATCTGCTGGCAGAGCGCCTCGGGGAGGTCCACGGCGATGACCACCCGAGGCCGGGATCCGCGCTCCGGATCGTCGGCCGGGGTCGGCGCCGGCCGAGAGTCCGATGCACCTTGCGGGACGACGGAGGGGGCGGCGGAGGGGGCGGCGGAGGGGGCGGCGGTTGTGGCTGCGTTCGGGGCTGCGGAGTCTTCGGCACGCATGGGAGCTCCTTCGCTCGAGGGATGGCGGATGTCCGTGCCAGCCTACCCAGTAGAGACAGTCCGTTGGACACCGTTCGCCCTATTGGACGCCCGTTCTGCGCTCGCCGCCCCGCTGACGTGCGCTCACCGCGTCGCTGATGTGCGCTCACCGCCCCGATGATGTGCGCTCACCGCCCCGATGATGAGCGCACACGACCCAGATGATGAGCGCCCGCCGCCCCCGCAGAGACGACAACGGGCGGGCACCCGGTGATCCGGATGCCCGCCCGTCGTGATCGGGGTCAGAGACTCACAGCATGCAGCTGACGCAGCCCTCGACCTCGGTGCCCTCGATCGCCATCTGGCGCAGGCGGATGTAGTACAGGGTCTTGATGCCCTTGCGCCATGCGTAGATCTGCGCCTTGTTGATGTCGCGCGTGGTAGCGGTGTCCGGGAAGAACAGCGTCAGCGACAGGCCCTGGTCCACGTGCTGCGTGGCCTCGGCGTAGGTGTCGACGATCTTCTCGTAGCCGATCTCGTACGCATCCTCGTAGTACTCGAGGTTGTCGTTGGTCATGTACGGCGCGGGGTAGTAGACCCGGCCGATCTTGCCTTCCTTGCGGATCTCGATCTTGGAGACGATCGGGTGGATCGAGCTCGTCGAGTGGTTGATGTACGAGATCGACCCGGTCGGCGGGACCGCCTGCAGGTAGGCGTTGTACATGCCGTGCGCCTGAACGTCCTCGCGCAGCTGCTTCCAGTCCTCCTGGGTGGGCAGGTGCACGCTGGAGCTCTCGAACAGGCCGCGGACCTTCTCAGTGCGGGGCTCCCACACCTTGTCGATGTACTTGTCGAAGTAGGTGCCGGTGCCGTAGGTGGAGTTCTCGAAGTCGTAGAAGACCTCCTTGCGCTCCTTGGCGATCCTGTTCGACGCCTTGATGGCGTTGTAGGTGACCGCGTAGAAGTACATGTTCGTGAAGTCCAGGCCCTCTTCGGAACCGTAGAAGATGGACTCGCGAGCGAGGTAGCCGTGGAGGTTCATCTGGCCCAGGCCGATGGCGTGCGACTTGCGGTTGCCCTCGGCGATCGTCGGCACCGACTCGATGTCGGAGTTGTCCGAGACCGAGGTCAGACCACGGATCGCGGTCTCGATGGTGCGGCCGAAGTCCGCGGAGTCCATCGCCTTGGCGATGTTCATCGAGCCGAGGTTGCAGGAGATGTCGCGACCGAGCTCGTCGTACGTCAGGTCGACGTTCATGGTCGACGGGGTCGAGACCTGCAGGATCTCGGAGCACAGGTTCGAGTGGGTGACCTTGCCCGGGATCGGGTTGGCCCGGTTCACGGTGTCCTCGAACATGATGTACGGGTAGCCGGACTCGAACTGGATCTCCGCCAGGATCTGGAAGAAGTCGCGCGCCTTGATCTTCTTCTTGGCGATCTTCGGGTTGTCGACCATCTCGCGGTAGGACTCCGAGACGTTCACCTCGGCGAACGGCTTGCCGTACTCGCGCTCCACGTCGTACGGGGAGAACAGGTACATCGGCTCGTTGTTCTTGGCGAGCTCGAAGGTGATGTCGGGGATGACCACACCGAGGGAGAGGGTCTTGATGCGGATCTTCTCGTCGGCGTTCTCGCGCTTGGTGTCGAGGAACCGCAGGATGTCCGGGTGGTGGGCGTTGAGGTACACCGCGCCGGCACCCTGACGCGCACCGAGCTGGTTCGCGTAGGAGAAGGAGTCCTCGAGCAGCTTCATCACGGGGATGACGCCGCTGGACTGGTTCTCGATGCGCTTGATCGGCGCACCGTACTCGCGCACGTTGCTCAGCAGCAGGGCGACGCCGCCGCCGCGCTTGGACAGCTGCAGCGCGGAATTGATGGAGCGCCCGATGGACTCCATGTTGTCCTCGATGCGCAGCAGGAAGCAGGAGACGAGCTCTCCGCGCTGAGCCTTGCCGGCGTTGAGGAAGGTGGGGGTGGCCGGCTGGAAGCGCCCGTCGAGGATCTCCTCGACGAGGTTGCGGGCCAGCTGCTCATCACCCTCGGCGAGGGTGAGCGCCACCATCACCACGCGGTCCTCGAAGCGCTCCAGGTACCGCTTGCCGTCGAACGTCTTCAGCGTGTACGAGGTGTAGTACTTGAACGCGCCCAGGAAGGTCGGGAAGCGGAACTTCTTCGCGAAGGCCTGCTCGGACAGCGACTCCACGAAGGAGAAGTCGTACTGCTCGATGACCGCGGCCTCGTAGTACTGGTTCTCGATCAGGTAGTCCATCTTCTCGCGCAGCGAGTGGAAGAACACCGTGTTGGGGTTCACGTGCTGCAAGAAGTACTCGCGAGCGGCGAGCCGATCCTTCTCGAACTGGATCTCACCATCCGCACCATAGAGGTTGAGCATCGCGTTCAGCGCGTGGTAGTCGAGCTGCCTGTTGTGCTCGACCGGGGGCATCTCGGTCAGTGTCGCCAAAACTCTTCCAATCCGTCGTGGACCCGCTGCACGTCGCGAGGGGTACCGAACAGTTCGAACTTGTACATGTGCGGGACGCGGCACTTGGCGGAGATGATGTCTCCGGCCAAGCAGTACGCCTCCCCGAAATTGGTGTTGCCAGCACCGATCACGCCCCGGATGAGGTTCCGGTTGCGTTCGTCGTTGAGGAACTTGATGACCTGCTTGGGAACGGCACCGTGGCCGTTGCCGCCGCCATAGGTCGGGGTCACCAGGACGAACTCCTTGTCGGCGACAAGGTGCTCGTCCCGGGGGTAGAGCGGGATCCGGGATGCAGGCATCCCGAGCTTCTCGACGAAGCGATGGGTGTTGCCCGAGACCGAGGAGAAGTAGACGAGGTCAGTCACGCCGATTCGCCCTGCAGCTCCGGGAGCCAATCAGATCGCGGCGGCGCTGCGCTGAGCGCCGGTGGCGGCCACGACGGCCTTGATCTTGTCGGGACGGAAGCCGGACCAGTGGTCCTGCTCGGTGATGACGACGGGCGCCTGGACGTAGCCCATCGACTTGATGCGAGCGAGTGCGTCGGCATCCTCGGTGATGTCGACGACGTCATAGGCCACGCCCGCCTTGTTGAGGGCGCGCTTGGTGGCGTCGCACTGCACGCAGAGGGGCTTGGAGTACACGGTGATGTCCAAGGGAAGGGGCCTTTCTCGAGCGCCGCGCCGGCGGCGCGATGAGGATGGTTCTTGCTGGTGGTTCAGGAGGTCCGAGGACCGTGTCGCGATGCTCTGGAATCTCCCCGTCACCTCTGCCACGAGGGCTTCTGATGCGGTGACAGTTCCCCGGGGAGCCCGGATCGCTGCGACAACGTCAACACTACACCTAGTGGTGCCCCGGCGGAACGACCACAAGATGTACTGAGTTACAACCCTGTCATCCACAATCGACTGTTGACGGGCTGTGGACAGATCGGGAGGGATGGGGACAACCGTCGGAGGCCACGCACGAAAGCCGGGAAAGCATGCACAGAGCAGTGTGGACGACGGGTCCGACAGCCCATCGGCGCGGTGGACGACGGGCTCCGACGAGCGCTGCGGAGCACTCCGACACGCCCCTCACGTGAGGAGGATCCCGGCGTGTCCTGACGGCGCCCGGGCGTGTCGTCGCCATGTCTCTCAGCGGGCCTCGGCGTGTCGTTCCCGGACGCGACGATCCCCGCCTCTCCTGACGATCGGAGCTGCGGGGATCCGGGCCTCCCGGAGGAGAGGTCGCGTGCTGACGGCGGGTCGAGACGGGGCGGGCGGCTTCAGCGGTGCGCCGGGCCCTCCGGCCGGTCCTCGGGCGAGTCCGCGCCCTCGGCGTCCGCCTCGTTCTGCGTCCCCGGGACGATCCAGGCGTTGACCACAGGGTCGGTGGGGACGAGCGGCGTCTGGGCCCCGTCCACGCTTCCGCCCGCGCTGTCGGATCCCTCAGGGGCCGCGTCGGCCGCAGGCGGCGCGGTGACCATCATGGGCGGGCTCGTGGGCGTCGACCGCGACCTGTCGACCGCCGCCTCATCGGCGCTCGGAGCGCCACCATCGATGCCGTCAGCCCCATCGGCGCTGCCGGCCCCATCGGCGCTGCCGGCCGCATCCGTGCTGTCGGGGGCATCCATGCTGTCGAGGGAATCCGTGCCGGCGGGGACATCCGTACCGACGGCCTTCGTGTCGTCGGCCTTCTCCTCACCGGCCGGGTCCTCGTCGTCCGTGGGCTCCGCCTCGAGGCTCCGCCCGTCGGCGACCACGATCGCAGAGAGCACCTCGCGCAGCAGCGCGACCTGGGTCTGCGCCTCGGCGGCTCCGGAGTAGGGCAGCGTTCCCTTCTCGACGAAGGCATGGAACGCCTCCCACATCAGCTCCACCGAGCCCTTGGCCGCGGTCGTGGAGGTCTCCTGGACCACGCCGGCCTTCTTCTCCCGCAGCGAGACCGTCGAGCGGCGATCGCCGTGCGAGGGCGCGGGCAGCTCGACCTGCATCCGCCTGCGGGCGGAGAGCACCTGGATGGTCTCGGAGTACTCCGGGGCGAACGGGAGGTAGTGCCAGACCAGCCTCACCTGCGCTCCGCCCTCGAGCTCGCCGAGCAGCTCGATCGAACCGGGGATCACGCCCTTGGGCCAATGACGCACGGCGACCAGGCGCGCGACCGGGCCGTACACGGCCTCGAGCACGGCCAGCTGATGGGCCACGCCGGTCAGCAGGCCCTTGACGTAGAGGTCGCGATCGCGCTGGGTGGCGCCGTCACCGGAGCCGGCGACCACTGCCGCCTGGAGATTCGTGCGGCGCTGGGAGCGCACCTCGGAGGGGAGGTCGTACGAGGACGTGGTGACGTGCGCGCCGCCGAACAGCGGCTGGCTCGCCGGCATCAGCACCTCGTGGTCCACCATCCGCAGGTCCTTGGTGGCGATCTGCTCGGCCATCCGCGACACGGAGTCGTCGTACTGCTGCGGGTAGGCCATCATCACGAGGCGGCGACCGGTCATCCGCTCGAAGTCCGCCACCCGAGCGACCTCTTCCTCGGAATAGCCCAGGGGCGGCTCGGCGAGGATCGGGATGCCCCGCTTCATGAGCTGCAGCAGGTCGTCGACGTGCAGGCCATCGGTGGACAGCACCACAGCATCCACGGCGACGCTCTTCGCGCGCACCGCAGCGATCAGGTCGGCGACGCTCTCATAGCGCGCCTCCTCCCCGACCCCCCACACCTCGGAGGATTCCCGGCGGCGACGCGGGGAATGATCCACCAGTGCAGTGACCGCGAAGCGGTCCCAGCGCCGACGCAGCACCGGAAGATGCACGGCCTGCGCCATGGTTCCGGCGCCGATCACGGCGATGTTCAAGGTCTTCGGCATCGACAGGCTCCTCGGGATCGACGGGGACAGCGGCAGCACCACCGACCTGCGGCGGGCGCATCGGCCGTCCCCGGCTGCGCGCCTCGGATTCGGCGCGTGACGCACGCCTGTTCTACCACATCAGCCCGTGCCCGCCCCGTCCGCTTCACCGGCGCGACCAGCGCATCATCTGCGCCTGCGACGAGGCATGCGCTGCGACCATCGGCACCAGGCACCCGCCCGACAGGGATATCGTGGTGCGCGTTCTGAGCCGACCCAGGAGGACCACGTGACCCAGCGCTTCTACATGGGAGTCCGCACCGCTGTGCGCCCTTTCGTCTCTCTCATCTGGAGCCCCCGGATCACCGGACTGGAGAACGTGCCGACCGAGGGCGGCTTCATCATCGCCTCCAACCACCTCTCCAACATCGACAGCTTCGTGCTCCCGGTGGCGTTCCCGCGCCAGATCCGGTTCGTGGCCAAGTCGAGCCTGTGGTCCCAGAAGGGGCTCAGGGGCAAGGTCCTGAAGTGGTTCTTCACGGCCGTCGACGCCGTGCCCGTCGACCGGGAGGCCCTCGCCTCCGGCAAGGGCGCGCTGCAGTCCGCGCAGGTCATCCTCCGCGAAGGGGCGGGCTTCGGCATCTACCCCGAGGGTTCCCGCTCGAAGGACGGCCTGCTGCACCCGGGGAAGCAGGGCGCCGCCTGGCTCGCACTGGAGTCCGGCCGGCCGATCATCCCCGTGGGACTCAAGGGCACGCCCGAGCTCATGAAGAAGAAGCTTCCCGAGCGCGGCGTCGTCAGCGTGCGCATCGGCCGCCCGATCGACTTCAGCGATATCGACCCCGGCGCCTCCAAGGGTGTCAAGCGCCGCCTGATGACGGCACGGATCATGGACGAGATCCAGCAGCTCTCCGGCCAGCAGCGCTCCGAGACCCCCATTTCCGGGTCCGGCACCGGAGTCTGAGAGCGGCACCGGTCCCCTCCCGGGGCCGTCAGCCCGTAGGATCGGAGCTGGCCGCTCCCCCACGGGCACGGCCGACGCCCGGACCGCACCCGAGGAGAACAGATGGCAGTCGTCGTCGGATTCATCCCCACCGACGTGGGTTTCAAGGCGCTGGCAGCCGCACGCGAACAGGCTGAACGGCGCGGCGGGCCGCTGATCGTGGTCAATGTGGTGCGCGACGGCGTCACCTCGGATCCCCGTCACGCCGACGACCAGCAGCTCGAGATCGCCCGTGACCAGCTCCGGCAGGCCGCCGTGCGCGTCGCGATGCGCCAGGAGCACACCGAGGACGACATCTCCGACGTGCTGCTGCACGTGATCGAGGAGGAGAAGGCGGACCTGCTCGTCCTGGGCATCCGCCGTCAGAACGACCTCGCCCGTCACCTGCTCGGACTCACCGTCCAGAAGCTCCTGCTCTCCGCTCCCTGCGAGGTGCTGGTGGTCTGAGGGCCCTGCCGACACCCCCGGCGCCCTCCCCCAGCACTCCCCTCCGCACGAGCCACACGCACGCACATACACACACGAGCGCGGCGCGCCCCCGGATGCCGGGGACGCGCCGCGCTCGTGTGGCGAACACCGGGCCACCTGGGGTGGCCCGGGACGGATCAGCTGTTCAGCGGGTCGCCGCCGGACTGCTCGTCGGCCGCGGCGGTGCCAATGGCCTTCTCGATGCGCTCACCGATGGTCTGGTCGATGCTCTTCCAGTACTGCAGAGCCTTGGACAGGACAGGCTCCTCGACGGTGCTCAGACCGCCGGAGACGGTCTCGACCAGGCGGTCGCGGTCACCGTCGTCGAAGACCTCGCGCACCAGGATGCCGGGCTGCACGAAGTCGCCGTCCTCGGAGTGGAGGGTGTAGGCGGCGCGCACCAGCTCGCCGTCGGTCTCCCAGCCGTTGTCGACGGGGCCCTGCTCGTCCTGATACGCACGACCGTAGGAGTTCGGCGAGTACACCGGCGCGTCACCGGAGTGCAGGAACTGCATGAACCCCTCCTTGTCGTAGGAGTTCGTGGGCACGACCGGCTGGTTCACCGGCAGCTGGTTGAAGTTCGTGCCGATGCGGTGGCGCTGCGCGTCCGGGTAGGAGAACACGCGGCCCAGCAGCATCTTGTCCGGGGAGACCCCGATGCCCGGCACCAGGTTCGAGGGGCTGAAGGCCGCCTGCTCCACCTGGGCGTAGTGGTTCTGCGGGTTCTTGTTCAGGGTCATCGTGCCGACCTTGATCAGCGGGTAGTCCTTCTTGGACACCGTCTTGGTCAGGTCGAAGATGTTGAAGCGGTAGGTCTTCGCATCCTCATAGGGGATGACCTGGACGGACAGGGTCCAGCTCGGGTTCTCACCGCGGTCGATCGCGTCGAAGAGGTCCCGGCGGTGGTAGTCGCCGTCGGAGCCGGCGATCTTCTCCGCCTCCTCATTGCTGAGGAACTCCAGGCCCTGATCCGTGTGGAAGTGGTACTTGACCCAGAACTTCTCTCCGGACTCGTTGATCCACATGTAGGTGTGCGATCCGTAGCCGTTCATGTGGCGCCAGGACTTGGGCAGACCCCGATCACCCATGAGGTAGGTGACCTGGTGGGCGGACTCCGGGGAGTTCGACCAGAAGTCCCACTGCATGGTGTTCGAGCGCAGGCCCGAGTCCGGGGTGCGCTTCTGGGAGTGGATGAAGTCGGGGAACTTCATGGGGTCGCGCACGAAGAAGACCGGGGTGTTGTTCCCGACCAGGTCGTAGTTGCCCTCCTGGGTGTAGAACTTCAGCGCGAAGCCGCGCACGTCCCGCCAGGTGTCGGGCGAGCCCAGCTCGCCGGCGACGGTGGAGAAGCGAGCCAGCATCGGGGTCTTGCGACCGGGCTGGAAGAGATCCGCCTTGGTGTACTGCGAGACGTCCTCGGTGATCTCCAGCTCACCGAAGGCGCCGGAGCCCTTCGCGTGGGGGCTGCGCTCCGGGACGCGCTCGCGGTCGAAGCGCGCGAGCTTCTCGACCAGGGCGGTGTCATGGAGCATGAGCGGGCCGTCGGCGCCGACGCTGAGGGAGTTCGCGTCGGACTCGCGCGGAGCGCCGGATTCCGTGGTGCTCGGGATCGTGGGATCGAAGTCGGTCATATGCGTCTCCTAGGGGTCGTGATGGTTTCTGACACGTTGTAACGATAAGTGCGGACAGTGACGTTCGGACAGTGACGGTCGGGGACAAGGACCCGAACCCCGGAGGGTCAGGGGGATTCGGGGGTGGCGTGCGCGGCGGACGGCTCAGCCGACGAGTGCGCGGCGCGGCACCGGGAGCAGATGCCTCGGTAGACGACGTCGGCGATCTCGATGTCGAAGCCGTGGTCGTCGGAGGGGGTCAGGCACGGCGAATGGCCGATGGAGCAGGGCACGTCCTCCAAGCGGCCGCAGCTGCGGCACACGAGGTGATGGTGGTTGTCGTGCCGATGCAGCTCGTACTGCATGCTCCGACCGCCCACGGAGACGCGGCGCAGGAGTTCCGCGTCGGACAGAGCGTTGAGCACGTCGTAGACAGCCTGCCGGGACACCGTCCCGAGCTGCCCGCGCACCGCATGGGCGATCACCTCGGCGTCGGCATGAGGATGCTCGGCGACCGCGGCCAGCGTCGCGAGCCGCGGGGCGGTCACGCGCAGTCCTGCCTCGCGCAGGGCGGAGGGGTGGTCGAGCGTCGGCATACCCCGACCATAACGTGCACTCTGGACTTAATCAAGAAAAGGTGGACGGGCCCGACCGACGGCACCGCTGCCGCGCCGCCTCGTCCGTGCACACCTCATGACAACACGGGGCGCAGGCGGGGCAGGCGATCCGTGCCGCACACAGCCTGCGGGTCAGCGCCCAGCAATGGTGCACGCAGCAGTACATTGTCCTTCGGCCCGCGCAGTCCGGCCGCACGGCAGCACGGCAGCACGGCAGCACGGCAGCACGGCAGCACGGCACAGACACCACGATCACAGGGATTCGACACATATGAGCACACCAACGAAGAATGCCGCCGCCTGGGCCTCGACCCTCGCCCAGGAGGAGCCGGTGACCTTCCGCTTCTCCCGCCTCCGGGCCGCGCTGCTCGCTCTGCTCTGCGTGCTCCTCATCCTGGTCGGCTTCGTCCTCGGCCTCGCCGCCAGCGGCGTCGTCATGCTGCTCGGCTGGCTGATGGTCCTCGGATGTCTGCTCCTGATGGTCGTCCAGATCCGTCGCGCGATCAGCCCGGCCGTCGGCCTCACCGTCGCACCCAGCGGCCTCACCATGACGACCGCGCAAGCGGGCGAGATCCCCTGGGCGGAGATGCTCGACGTCGAGCTCATCACGCAGGATTCCAACCGCCAGATCGAGCTCGGGGTGACCAACGCCGAGGCCCAGCGGCAGTTCGACGCCGGACTGGTCACGGTGTTCGATCGCGAGAAGGCGGATGGGCGCATGCAGAAGGCACTGTGGCTGCCCGCCGGCCTCGCCGCGTCCACGCCCGCGCTCACCTCCTGGATCGACGAGGAGCTCACCGCGCGTCGCCGCGCCTGAGCGCGACTCCCTCGGGGTCGTCGATGCCCGAGACGCGTCACGATGTCGGCGCGAGCCGGGCACGAAGGTCTTTCTCGGCGCGCGTCCGCAGTCCTCGAGGGATGCTCAGCCGAGCAGAAGGACGACGACCTGCGATCCGACGAATCCGACGATGGCGGTGACCAGGTGCGACGCGCCGATGGTGGTGCCGATGATCGCGGCGACCCGGCGTCGGCCCTTGGCGAGCAGCCCGACGATGCCGAGCACGGTCCCGACCAGGGCGATGAGCGCCTGCGGGAGCGCCGTCAGCAGCCCCACGAACTGATAGGAAAGCTGGAACCTCGAGAGGATCAACGGAATCGCCGGAGAGAGCATGATCGTCGCGGTGCCGACGAGGAGCAGCAGCACTCCCGCGATCACGGAGGCCACGCCGAACGGGTTGGCGCCTCGAGATGCATCGGGGGTTACGGCGTGGTCCATGGCAGCTCCTGCCGGGTCGGGATCGTGAGGCGACTCTAGCGCCGGCAGCCCCCTCGGCGCCGGGGACCGACGTCACCCACCCGCGTGACCATGACAGCAGAAGACCCCCGCACCTGGGAGGTGAGGGGGTCTTCTGACACTCGGAGCCGCCTACCAGAATCGAACTGGTGACCTATTCATTACGAGTGAATGAGTCTGCTAGAGTGAGGGAGAGACGAAACCAGGTCTGACCTGCCCTTATAGGTGCACCGCGAATGCCTAGCATACGCTCAGCATGGGTAACCGAATGGGCATCCAGAGAGAGGGGCATCATGGCCAAGGAGAAGAAACGGCGACAGTACGGGACGGGCAGCGTCTCGCAGCGCGCCGACGGCAAGTGGGTCGGCCGCTTCGACGCAGGCTTCACCCGCACTGGAGGACGCCGCCGCAAGACCGTCGTCGCCACCACCGAGGCCGACGCCAAGCGCCGACTTCGGAACGCGATCCGCGACCACGAGGAAGGCCGCGGAGACCTCGACACGAAGACGACCGTCAAGGTCTGGTGCGACGAATGGCTCCCCCGCGCGCAGAAGCGCCTCCGCCCCTCATCCTTCACCGCCGACCGCTCCGCCGTCACCAACTGGGTCATCCCCACCATCGGGCACCGCAAGCTCTCCGTGCTCACCGCCGCCGACATCCGCAAGGTCCACACCGCCATGCGGAAGGGAGACCGGAAGCCGTCGACCGTCACGCGCGCGCACAACGTCCTCGCGAAGATCCTCAAGGACGCCCGCCGCGACGGCCATCAGGTCCCCGCCGCCGCCACCGACGTCCCTCCACCCAGTGCTGGACTCACCGATCGTGACGCGATCCCCCTCGAGGACGCGCTCAAGATCCTCGCCTGGGTCACCGAGCACCGAACCGACCGGACTCGCTGGGCCGCGGCGCTCCTGCAGGGAATGAGGCAGGCCGAGTGCCTGGGCCTCACGTGGGCGGCGCTCAACCTCGAGACCGGCACGGCAGACATCTCCTGGCAGAGGATGGCCCTGACGTGGCAGCACGGCTGCGAGGCGCCCTGCAAGAAGAAGCGCGGCGTCGACTGCCCCGAGGCCCGATTCATCTACCCGGACGACTACGAGGTGCGGCACATGCACGGGAGGATCCACTGGGCGCGACCGAAGTCCACCGCCGGACACCGCATCATCCCTCTGGTCCCCTGGATGGTCGACGCACTCCGGGAGTGGCGCACCGTCGCCCCGTCGTCCGAGCTCGGCCTGGTGTGGCCCCGCCTCGACGGGCTCTCCCGCAACGAGGGCGACGACCTGCAGGACTGGAAGGACATTCAGGAAGCCGCCGGTGTCGCCCACGAGACCGGACGCCGCTACGTACTCCACGAAGCCCGCCACACCACCGCCACGCTTCTCCACGAGGCAGGCGTGGACTCCGAGATCATCCGCATGATCGTCGGCCACTCCTCCATGGCCTCGACCCGCGGGTACCTCCACCTCTCCGACAAGCGCGCCCGTGAGGCGCTCGAGCAGATCGCGACCCAGCTGCAGCTCACCACCTGACCCACAGACACAAGCCCCCTCTCGCCACGTCGGCGGGAGGGGGCCTTTCGTCATGCCTACGCGGCGAACGCGTAGACCACTTCTATGGTGACGCCGAGGTGATCTGCGATCGCGCCGGCTGATTGGTGCTCAGCCTCGGCCTCGGCGTAGTCCCGGGCCGGGATCAACAGCCGCGCCGCCCACCGCCACGCCCGGCGCCCCACCGGAGGCGTGCAGAGCGCGTCGCCGTAGTAGTGGTGCGCGAGCTCGTGAGCGAGCGTCGAGACGGTACGCCGTTCGGTCATGCCGTGCCGCAGGACGATCACATCAACGCCCGGGTAGTACCGACCACGCTCCGGGAGATCCCGGGCCCAGAAGACACTGGCGCCCATGTCCTCCGCGTGGAGGATCAGGTTAGTCGTCGTCCTCGCCGGGATCGTCCCCTGGCTTCTCCTCGTCTGCAGCAAACGGCAGCCCCCTCAGATCCGGTACGTCTTCTGAGACGAGTGTCAGCCGCCGGCCTGACGTTCGAGTTGTTGAGCCATCCGCGACAGCTCGATCCGCCAGCTTGTCGTTCTGCTCGACGAAGAGACGCACGGTCGTGCGGATCGCCTCGCGCTGAGGGCCAGTGAGCCGGGCAGCGTCCGCGCCGAGCTCGAACGGCTGACCGATACCCGGAAGGCCGGCGGCTTCTCGGAGTCGGTCGACGTTGACGCTGAACACGTCTGCGAGAGCCTGCAGTGTGTCTGCGCCGGGACGGTCCGGGTGGTCGCCTCGGATGTACTTCGCCGCTGTCGCGTTGGATAGCTGGTGCCCATGGCTCGCCGCCTCCCTCTCGATGCGGCGAGACGACCAGCCCTCGGTGTTGAGGTGCTGCAGGAGATCGCTCAGTCCGCTCATGGGGCAACCTTCCAGGTCAGGGGGCAGATCTGGCAAGCCTACGCTTGCACTCGCAGTTCACAAACAACACGGGTGTAATTCCTGGTCAGGCATGACTTTCGCTCTAGGGCTTGCACTCGACAGTGCACAGTGTGTAGTGTGAGCTTCACGCACCGCACCCCAGGAAGGAGGCACCGAATGAACTACGAAGACTCGCGCCGGACCCTCACGGCCCGCCCCAACGTCCACGCCATCAAGATGGCGATGAAGTTCCGGAACAACATGAGCAAGGCCGACCTGGCCCGCCTCTCTGGGCTCAGCAAGGGCACCGTCGGCAACGTCCTGAACGGGAACCGCCGGACGTTCAACCCTGAGACCGCTACCGCCTTCGCGACCGCTCTCGGCGTCAGCTCCGACGACCTCTTCACGCTCGAAGCGTTAACCGTGAAGACCACGCGCCGCGCAGCCTGACCTACCCACTCGCAGTACCCCCGTTCGTTGGTTCGCCGACGACGCAGAAACCCCCAGGGAGACGTATGTCCACCACCGGTTTTGAGAAGCGCATCGCCGCCGAAGCTCCCGACCTCTCCCGCGGTCAGGTGAAGAAGCTCGCCGCCCGCCTCGCCCGCCGCGCCGCCGACATGCAGGAGGAGTTCGACTTCTACGAGTGCCTCCGCATTCTCGGCATGACGAGCGACACCACTGCCCGTGACGCGATCCGCTCCATGGAGGCGGCGGCATGAAGGCGGGACGGCACTTCGTGTACCGGTGCCTGAACGGCGCCGGAGAGATCGTGTACGTCGGCTGCAGCCACGATGTCGCCAAGCGCTGGAAGCAGCACGGCAAGACCGGAGTCGCGTCCGCAACAGAGCGCATGCGGATCACGGTCCACCCAACCCGGGTGGCTGCACTGGCAGTCGAGCGGGCTGAGATCGCCATGCACGAGCCGCTGCTCAACCGACAGATCTACGTGATGAGTCCAGAGACGTGGAGCCGCGGGAAGCTGCTCGCCCGGCTCCGAGCGGAGCTCTCCAACCGCCATGGGCTCCCCTTCACCGGGGACTCGAACAGTGCGATCACGACCATCCGGCGCGTATACCGCCATCGGTTCGGCGCAGACCCACTCGACGAACTGTCCTGACCGCAACCACCCAATGCCCGCCGCACACGCGACGGGCTTTCTCTATGCCCAGGAGGCACCACATGAAGATCACCGACACGCACGGCACGAGCGCCGACAGCTTCGACTACCTCGACAGCGGCGAGGTCGAGGCATGACCGCCACCCACATGGCCCCGCCGTGGGTCGCCGCCATGCAGGCCGAAGCCGACCGAGCCCAGGCCGCCCTCACCGCCCGCGACATCGCACGCAGTGCATACGAGGACGTCGTCGGCCCCCACCCCCAGACCCACAGGAAGTGACCACCGTGAACCGCAACACCGTCCTCACCGGCCTCGCCGTCGGCGCTCTCGCCTTCGCGTCCATCGGCTCCGCCGCCCTCGGCTTCGGCACCGGCCGCGCCACCGCCCCCACCCCGAAAGCCTGCCTCATCGCCATCGACGAGGGAGACCGCGCCCTCGACCTCACCTCCGAAGCGCTCGGCCTCGCCGGCGAAGCAGTCGTCGCAGCAGCGACATGGGACGCGGCCACGCTCGATCGGATCAACGGCGACCTCGCCGACATCAACGACGACCTCGGCGACCCCGACGCCTACCTCGACGCGAAGGCCGAGTGCAGAGGTGAGAACCGATGAGCACCCCCCTGTACGACCGCCTCCACGCGGCCCGCTTCACCGACCCGACCACCTCGCACGAAGCCGTACCGACCGGCGAGAAGGTCCGCGTCATCCAGCAACGGATCCACGCGATCCTCACCGACCACGGGCCCTGTACCCACGACGAGATCCGCGACTGGTATCTGCTCCGCCATGGCTACGGCCGCGGCACATCACCGACCAGCATCCGCACCCGCACCAGCGAGCTGCACGAGGTCGGCGGCGTCCGCGCCGTCGACACCCTCGGCGTCACCGACTCCGGGCGCCGCGCCACCAGGTGGGACATCCACCGAGACACCGAAGGAGCCGACTGTGGCTGATCAACCTCTCGCCATTGCCCTCAAGGACGCACCGAACTACGTCCCCTTCTCGAAGGACTACATCTTCCGGGCAATCAGACGCACCGAAGGCAACGTCCTTCGCGCTCGACTCGCGGGCGGCAAGTACGTCATCACTACCGAGAACCTGCGCGACTGGGTGCAGAAGGAAGGGGTCGAGTCATGACCACCACCCCGAATCCTGGCCCGTTCGTCCCGAAGCGCGAGCCGGCGCTCGGTGCGGGCGTCAACAACGACGCGATCGAGACTCGGTCCCGGCTGATGGATCTGGTTCTGCGGAACGGCATCAGGGACGAGGGAACCATCCTCACGCTCATGGACCGCATGGAGCTCGGCCCCGACTTCGACAAGGAGGACGAGTCGTGATCGATGACCTGCTCCTGACCGTGACCTTGCTCGGCGGTGGCGCTGTCGTCGGCGTCGGCTGCTGCCTGGTCGTCGTGAAGCTGTTCCTCGACTGGGAGGACCGGCGACATGGCGGATGACGTACTGGCCGCGATGCTCGCCGCGATCGACAAGAGAGCGAACGACACGGACCTCCCCCGCATGCCGCGCAACCCCCGCAGCACCGCGAACATCAACAACCCGATGAAGCCGACCTACACCCGTCCACGGCGCGGCGGGCCCACCTACCGAGACAAGACCGCCAACGACGCGATCGGCAACGTCGACAGTCAACGCAAGAAGGAGAAGAACCGGTGACCACCACCCCCAGCAAGTTCCGCAAGAAGCCCGTCGAGATCGAGGCGATGTGTTTCGTGCCGCCGCCCTCACACGCCCACACGCTGACCTCGTGGATGGAGCGGAACCTCTACCCGTTCCTCGTGGGGAACGCGTTGGAGCCCGAGACGCTCCGATACCCGGACCAGGTCGAGAACGACGACTCCCGACCCGACAAGGGCATCTACATCGACCCTGCGACCGGCGAGCTGATGATCCGCACGCTCGAAGGCGACATGCGAGTCAGCATCGGCGACTGGGTGATCCGCGGCGTACACGGCGAGTTCTACCCCTGCAAGCCGGACATCTTCGAGGCGACGTACGAGGCGGTGACTCCCGGCTACGACCAGGAGAAGGTTCTCTCCGCGATCGCTCAAGCACGGAAGGCGCTGAACTGACATGGCCATCCTCACCGATCAAGCGATCGCACGAGCGTGCGACGCCGACCACGTCCGCAAGAGCCCGTGGCAGAGACTCACTCGCCGCGACTCCGCCGTGAAGCTCGGGCAGGACCCGAAGCTCCACGCCTGGACCGACCGATTCGATGTGTGGGAGAGCGCGGGTGAGCGGCGATGACACTCACCGTCTACAAGGAGCTCGAGCAGGGGTCCGAAGCCTGGCTGCAGGCACGCGCCGGGATCCTCACCGCTTCGGTGGTCGGGCAGCTGATCACGCCGAGCAAGGTGCAGTTGTCGAAGTCGGATACTGCCCGCGCCGTGATGGAGAACCTGCTCGCCGAACGGATCGCCGGGCACGTCGACGAGTTCCCGATGACTGCTGACATGGAACGCGGCACCCTCGACGAGCCTTACGCCCGCGACCTGTACGCCGAGCACACCGGGCAGAAGATCGACGAGATCGGATTCGCCGTCTACGAGGACCCGCTCGGGCGGCGACTCGGCTACTCCCCCGACGGCATGATCGGCGACGACGGCCTCCTCGAGATCAAGTCCCGCAAGCCGAAGATTCACCTCCGCACCTGGCTCGACGACACGGTGCCCGCCGCGAACATGGCCCAGCTGCAATGCGGCCTGTACGTCACCGGGAGGGCATGGATCGACTACGTGTCCTACGCCGGCGGATGGCCGCTGTACATCAAACGCGTCACCGCCGACCCCCACTGGCAGGACGCGATCCAGGACGCACTCATCGCCTACGAGACGTTCGCGGACCTCATGACCGAGACGTACAAGACCCGCACCGAGGGCGCACCCATCGCGCCCCGCATCGACCACTGGGCCGAACAGGAGATGACTTTCTGATGGATCTGTCCACCACCATCGAACCCAAGAGCGACCAGCTCAACGCCGACAGCCTCAGACCCGGCCCCGTCACCGTCACGATCCAGAACGTGACCAAGGGGACCGAGGAGCAGCCTGCGAACCTCCACCTCGTCGAGTACCCCGGCCGCGCTTACCGTCCCTCCCTGACGATGCGACGCCTGCTCGTCGAGATCTGGGGAGGAGACACGACCACGTACACCGGTCGCCGCCTGACCCTGTTCCGGAACCCGAGCACCAAGTTCGGCCGCGACACCGTGGGAGGCATCGAGATCTCCCACATGTCCCACATCGAGCGACGCACCACAGCCATGCTCACCGTTACCCGCGGCAAGAAGAAGCCGTTCCACGTCGACCCCCTCATCGAGCACCAGGCAGCGCCCGCTCCCCCGTCCCCGCGGAACCAGATGTTCGAGCTCCTCAAGGTCCAGGGCATGACCGAGAAGGACCCGATCCTCGCCTACGTGACCGAGACCCTCGGCCGCGACGTGCAGTCGTCCCAGGAGCTCACCGACGACGACGTGACCACCATCCTCACCCGCCTCACCACACTGGAGAACTGACCCCATGGCAGACGCAACGATCATCATCGGCGGCGGCATCGTCGCTGACCCCCGCTGGAACACCCCGAACGGCAACCGGGTCGGGAACCTCACCGTCCGTGCAGGCCGGTCTCGGAAGAACGATCAGGGCGGCTACGACCAGCTGTCGTCGACGCCGTTCGACGTGGCGTGCTGGAACGAGATCCACGACCTCCTCGCCGCGCAGATGCCGGAGAAGGGATCCCAGGTCCGCATCACAGGGACCGTGACCGGCGTCCGTACGTACGAGGACAACCAGGGGCAGGCGCAGGCGTCGGTCGAGGTGCGCGCCGAGGGCGTCAAGGTCTGGCCGAAGCGCCAGCAGCAGGGCGGCGGCTACGGCGGCGCCTCGCAGGGCCAGCAGGGCGGGTACGGAGGCCAGTCCCAGGGCGGCTATGGCGCGCCGCAGGGTGGCGCGCCGCAGGGTGGCGCTCCGCAGGGTGGCGCTCCGCAGGGTGGCGGGTTCGACGACTCGCCGCCGCCTTTCTGACCGACCAGTAACTAACCCGATCCCACCAGGAGAACAACATGAAGATCATCGAACTTAGAGCCACGAACGTGAAGCGGCTCAAGGCAGTGCACATCACCCCGGACGGCACCCTGCAGGTCGTCGGTGGCAGGAACGCGCAGGGCAAGTCGTCGGTGCTGGACGCGATCTGGCTCGCGCTCGGCGGCGGCAAGGCAGGGAAGGCGACCACGGTCCCGATCCGTGACGGCGAGGACCACGCATCCGTGACCCTCGACCTCGGTGAGCTCGTCATCACACGGACGTGGACCGGGTCGAACACGGCGCTCAAGGTCACGTCGGCCGAGGGCGCATCGTTCTCGTCGCCGCAGAAGATGCTCGACGCGCTCGTCGGGCAGCTGACGTTCGACCCGCTCGAGTTCACTCGCCTGTCTGCGAAGGACCAGCGGGACGCACTCGTCGGTCTGGTCGACCTGCCGATCGATCTCGACGAGCTGGACCGTCAGCGGGCCGGCCTGTTCGCGGATCGCACCGCGGTCGGGCAGGAGGGCAAGCGCATCGGCGACGTGAAGGTCGACCCGAACCTCCCCGAGGCTGAGACGAGCATGTCAGACGCGCTGGCCGCGCTCCGAGACGCCGAGCGCAAGTCGGACGAGGCGAACCAGGTTCGCGCCAACCTGGAAGCGGCAGAGACCACCGTCGAACAACTCAAGGAGTCGCTCGCCAAGGCAGAGACGTACGCCGCGCAGTGCCAGTCCGATGTCGACGGACTCGGGGACACCCCGGACCCGGCGCCACTGGCGGCTCGCCTCGAGACGCTCGAGGAGGAGAACCAGCGGATCCGCGCCAACAACACGGCACGGGCCCGCGCCGCAGAGCAGGAGCAGCTGCGGGAGAAGTACGCCGGCCTCACTCAGGCGATCGACTCGCTCGACGAGGCGAAGCGCGACGCACTCGCCGCCGCAGAGTTCCCCGTCGACGGCCTCGGCTTCGACGAGACCGGCGTGACCTATCAGGGCGTGCCGTTCTCCCAGGCGTCCAGCGCCGAGCAGATCCGCGTGTCCCTCGCAATGGCGATGGCCGCGAACCCGAAGCTCCGCGTGATCCGCATCCTCGACGGATCCCTGCTCGACGACGAAGCGATGACCGCGATCCGAGAGCAGGTCGCCGAGCGTGACTTCCAGCTGTGGATCGAACGCGTCGGTGACGCCGACGAGGGCGCGGTCATCATCGAAGACGGCTCCATCGCCTGACCCGCACGACCCCCGAGGCCTTCACCGATCCGGTGGGGGCCTTCCGTATGCCTACTCGCAGCTACTCGCAACCGTTTCGAGTAGGTAGCCCCGATGGTCGCAGGCCGGGTTCGACTCCCGGCCGGGGCGCTTATCCACATCCTCATCCACAACTGAGAGGTAACCACTATGCGATCCCATGGCACCCGCTCCAAATACTCGATCGACTCGTGTCGCTGCGCGTCCTGCACCCGTGCGAACGCTGACTACCAGCGGGACTACTACCGGGGCGGTGGATCCCGCACGGTCGACGCGGCACCGATCCGTGAACACCTACTCGCGCTCAGGGCGGACGGATGGACGCAGGCCGCGATCGCCACCCATTCCGGGTACGGCATCTGGACGATCAAGCACATCTATCAGGGCCGTGCGCAACGCGTCCGCGAGGCGACCGCAGTGGACCTGCTGTCCATCCCCGTCAGGAGCGCCGCCGCGTGATGTGCCCCCACCTCGTCCGGGGCCGACGCCCCTGCGAACGCCCGGAAGGGCATGACGGGATGCACCACGCCGGGTTCAGCGATTGGCGGCACCCGTGACCACCACCCCGACCGGGATCCCGATCCAGGACTGTCCTCACTGCGGGAACCGACATCCCGTCACTCGCAGGCATTGCCCATCGTGCGGGCTCGCCACGCTCTTCGGCCACGAGGAGTGCACACCCAACCCCGAGCAGCTGGACATGCTCGCCCTACTCGAGGAGATGACCTCATGACCACTATCAAGGCCGCTGAGGCGGCACTCAAAGCCTGGGACCTCGCTCACCAGGTCCAGCCCACCGACCCCGGATTGCAGTCGATGCGATTCCACGAGTCCCAGGCGAAGCGGAACAAGAGCCTGCGCTCATACCTGAACCGTCTGAGCCGTGAGTCTCGGGAGCGGGACCGCCTCGAGGAAGCAGTGCTGAAGGCGCGGCGCGAGGAGCGGGAGGCGGCACGTGCCGCCCTCTCGCCCGTGGATCCTGCCCGACTCAAGGGTGCGTCCCTGGTGATGGTCCGTCGCCATACCGGCTTGTCCTGGCATCGCGTGGTCCGGGTCAACGCGAAGACCGTCACGTGCTGGGCCGCGCCTGGTATGGACCAGCCCCGCTTCCTGCACGACCAGATCGTCGATGTTCGCAAGGAGGACCCGTCATGACCACCATTCAACGCGCCCAGCACGCGATCGCGACCTTGTTCTACCCGGGCTGTGGCGGTGACTTCCCGGAGCCGTGGCAGCGGGTCTACATGTGCACGTGCGGCGTCGAGCTCGGGTTCGACGAGCAGGGCCTCGGGGCATGCGACCCGGAGGCCGCACTGGCCGAGCACATCAAGGAGGAGGACCGGTGAGCGCCTGCCCGTACTGCTCCGAGGTCGAACCGATGGACGAGGCGTGCTTCGCGGAGTCCATCGGCGTCTGCACCCGCAAGCCGGGACACGACGGACCGCACGTCGCGTGCGGCACCGACCACCAGATCGACACATGGGAGAACCGATGACCCCCTACTGCCACCAGGAGGTCACCGACGAGGACGGTCATCTCGACGCCTGCAACGAGCCCGCGACCACCACCCGCACCGATCCCGAGGACGGGCACGAGTACCCCGTCTGCCACATGCACAGAACCCGATCCCCCGAAGGAGCATGACCATGATCGACCACGAACTGACCGACCCCGCAGGCGGGGCACTGACCATCACCCACGACCACCAGGGCGTGTGGATCACGGCGACGGAGGGCCGCGACGAGGTCACCGTCGGCCCGTTCCCCGCCCGTACCCTCCGCGCATCGTTCGACATGGGCGACGACCTGATGGACGGTGGCGTAACCGCTGCCGCCATCGAGGCCGAGGTCGACGGCAAGGCTATGTGGGAGAAGACCCGCACCGACCACCTGTCCCCCGAGCGGGCACGGTCCCTCGTGCAGGAACGCGACGAGGCGAAGGCTGAGGCCGCGATGTGCCAGACCTCTCTGCGCGGGCAGATCCGCCGAGCCGAGCAGGCCGAGGACACGCTCCTCATGGTCCAGCAGCAGAGGGACCACCTCCGTGCCACCCTCGCCACCACCGCCCGGCAGCGGGACGAGGCCGACAAGCGCGCCGCAACCGCTTCCCCCCGCCCCCTCACCGCCGACGACATCACCGACGAGATGGTCGAGCGGGGAGCGCGACAGTACATCGAGGAGGACTACACCTCCTGGGAGCGTTCGCCCGCACTCGCCAAGAACAACGCCCGCGAGTCGGTGCGCGGAATCCTTGAGGCCGCTCTCACCCCGCCCCCGTCCCGCCCCGAAGGAGCCGAGGGGCTGGCGGACGACCTCTCCGGCTGGGACGAGATGGACGACTACGGCAACCGGCGCTTCACCCACGAGGAGCTGGACGACCTGGCCGACCACCTCGCCGCACTGGGCTACCGGAAGACGCCGTGAGCACGTACCACGTCTACCCCACCCGGGACCTCATCGACCACGACACCGAAACCGAAGACTGCGTGTGCGGACCCCTGATAGAGCCCGTCCCCCGCGACGACGGGTCTATGGGATGGGTCGTCACTCACCACTCACTCGACGGACGAGAGAAGCAGGAGCAGAACAGATGACGCACTACACCCTCCGGGCCGGGATCGCCCTGCAAGACGAGCACGCCGGAGTGATGATCGACAGCGTCGGCAACTACGTCGCGAAGACGAGATCCGACCCGCGATCGCTCGCCCTGCTGCTCCGCATGATCGCGGACCAGATCGAGTCGGACGCGGCCTCTGTCGACCTCACCCCCACCAACCCCGAGAAGGAACAGAACCGATGATCATCTGCCATCACTGCAATGACGAGAAGGTCACGGACGACAACGACGACATCACCGAACGCGTCCCGTGGTCGTTCTGGCAGAAGCTCACGCCGCCGTCCGACATGGCCGTCCGCATGGGGATGGTCAAGCCGATCCCGTGCGCGCACTGCCAGGCCCCGAGGGAGCAGTCATGACCACCGACGAGAGGGAGCGCCTGATCGCCTACCACGACTCGTTCTGCAGGTGTCACGACGACATCTCCACCTACCCCACGCCGCCCGACGATTGGAAGCCATGACCACCGACGAAGCACTAGTCGAACAGATCGCACGGGCGATAGCGGCCCGCGTCCACGTTCGGGGGGAGGGTGCGTGGCGCGATTACCGGGCGTACGCCACAGCCACCCTCCCGATCCTCCGTGGTCTGGCAGAGTCGCTCGCCGCGCTCGCACCCGACGTCCTCAAGGCACAAGCCGACGCATGGGGCGAGGGGCGGGAGTCCGGCTGGGACGAAGCGCAGTGCACATGGCAGGAGACCGGCGGCGTGGGTGACGGATGGAAGCACTCCACCGACCCCAACCCCTACCGAGGAGAGCAGACCAATGACTGACCAGCCTTACACGCCCGACAAGGAAATGGCGAGACGTCACTACTTCACCGGCCGGCTCGTGCAGCACAACCGGGTGCCTCACCGTCTAAGCCTTCCCGAGCCCAGCGCCGCCGAGTTCGACCGGTTCATCGAGGCGGTCAAGCGTGACGCCGCACGGGAAGCACTCGACGGGCTGATCGCGGAGGAGGAAGAGAGCTTCCTTCGACTCCACACGAAGGGCGCAGTGATGTCCGCAGAGGCCTGCAGCCACGCCCGGTTCTCAGCAGAGGCATACCGGGACACCCACTACCCCAAGGAGACCCCATGACCACTCACCCCATCGACCGAGACGCGATGCTCCATCTTGCGGAGGGACATGAGCCCGACGAGCACGGCCCCGACAAGTGCGGGAAGGACGGCTGCTACCCCTCGTGCGCCGAGTGCGGAGACGACTGGCCGTGCGTGACGGTCTGCGCGTTGCGCGCACTGGACGCCGCCGAGTCCCGCCCCCTCACCGCCGACGACATCACCGACGAGATGCGGATTCGCGCATGGCGGGCGATGCGTGAATGGGAGAACCGTGAGTGGAGCCTCACGCACGAACAGGCCGGTGACATGGTTCTCCGCGCCGCTCTCACCGAGCCCCCGTCCCGACCCGAGGGAGCCGAGGAGATCGAAGCGTTAATGCGCGAGTTGGTCCCCTCCCACCCCGAGGACAACTACGGCAAGCTGGCCGACCACCTCGCTTCCCGTGGACTGCTCCCGCCCATCACCGACAAGTCGGAGCCCAGGCGCGACGCCCTCGTCTTCACGGAGGGGGAGTGGTGATCCACCCCGGTGACCACATCCGCGCTTACGCCGGACGGTCCGCGCACATCGCAGACTCCAAGAGCGAGTGGCTCCCCCGAGTGTCCACACTTTGCGGCCAATGGCATCCGCGAAGTGGCAAGTTTGCGCCCACAGCCGCACCCGACCTGCCCGTCTGCAGGGCGTGCCAACGGGAGCAGAACTTCCGCCGCGCCCTGGACGCTCCGTGACCGGCTGGATCGTCTGCACGCTCGCCATCGCCGTGCCCGCATGGGTGATCGGGCACCTCATCCACCGAAGTGATACCAGCCCCGACCAGTAACCACACTTCCGCACGAAACCGATACCCGAGGCCGTCCCGATGGGGCGGCCTTCCTCGTGCCCTCGGTACGGAATAAGCCGTCGCCAAGAGGAGCGCAACCCCGTAGGTTGACCCAGTCGCGACCGCGACCGGGCACCACCACGAAAGGACCACCCATGCCCATGAAGATCACCAGCGACGTACTGTCCTGGGCCAGCATTCTCGACGACAAGACCAGCGAGCAGGCCGCAACCACCGGCTCGATGCCGTTCGTCAACCCCCACCTCGCACTCATGCCCGACGCACACCTCGGCAAGGGCGCCACCGTCGGCTCCGTCATCCCCACCGAGCGCGCCATCATCCCCGCCGCCGTCGGCGTAGACATCGGCTGCGGCATGATCGCCGTCCGAACCCAGTGGACCACCGACCAGATCCGCGACGCCGGCCCCCTGGCCCACCTCCGCGAAGGCATCGAGAAGCGCGTCCCCGTGTCCGCAGGTGTCTACAACAAGCACCTCACCGACACCGCGAAGACGCGCATCACTGATCTCGAGGAGCAGTGGCCCACCGACGGCTCCCCGGACAAGTACTCCGGCACGTGGCGCCAGCAGCTCGGCACCCTCGGCGGTGGCAACCACTTCATCGAGATCACCGCAGACGAGACCAGCACGGTGTGGGCATTCCTCCACTCCGGCTCCCGCGGCGTCGGCAACAAGATCGCCCAGCACCACATCAAGACCGCACAGCAGGTCGCGAAGCGCTACTGGATCGACCTCCCGGACCCGGATCTCGCCTACCTCGCCGAGGGCACGCCCGAGTTCGACCAGTACATCGCCGAGCTCCGCTGGGCGCAGGACTTCGCCCTCGCCAACCGCGCCGAGATGATGGACCGCACCCTGGACGCTCTCACCGAGCACATGGGCATGGCCGTAGAGCAGCTCGAGAAGATCCAGTGCCACCACAACTGGACCGACCGCGAACACCACATGGGCCGAGACCTCTGGATCTCCCGCAAGGGAGCGATCCGCGCCCGAGTCGGCGACCCCGGACTGATCCCCGGATCCATGGGCACCGCCTCGTACGTCGTCGAAGGCAAGGGCAACGCGGCATCGTTCAACTCCGCACCCCACGGAGCCGGCCGCGAGTACAGCCGATCCGCCGCACGGAAGAAGTTCACCGGCGACGACCTCCGCACTGCAATGGTCGGCATCGAATACCGCGACTCCGACGCGTTCATCGACGAGATCCCCGCCGCGTACAAGGACATCGACCAGGTCATGGCAGACGCCGCCGACCTCGTCGAAATCCGCCACACCCTCCACCAGCTCGTCAACGTCAAGGGCGACTGACCCCAACCCCCACCAAAGGCCCTCGTCACGTGATGTGACGGGGGCCTTCCTTATGCCCGAAAGGCCCCCTCATGGAAGACCGTCCCGCAGTCATCCTCGCCGCCATCCGGCGCCTCGCGAACGACGCTCAACGCCGCGGCACCCTCCTCAACCCCAGGCAGCTGCTCGACATCATCGCCGGGAAGAAGGCCTGATGCAGGAGCTCACGATCGACATCCCCGCCGCGATGTGGCAGTCATCGAACCAGCGACTCCACCACATGGAGCGCGCACGCCGGACCAGACACGTCCGCACCCTCGCCGGCTGGACCGCCCGACAGCTCGAACCCGTCACCGGCCCCGTCCACGTCATGGCCCACGTCTCCGCACCCAAGAAATCCCGCGCCGACGTCGGCAACACCTACCCCACCGTCAAAGCCATCATCGACGGCTGCACCGACGCCGGCATCTGGCCCGACGACAACGACGACCACCTCACCGGACCCGACATGCGCCGCGGCCAACCCACCGGCCTCCCCGGCACATACCGCGTCCGCCTCGTCATCACCCCCACCACCTGAAAGGAGGCACTGTGCGAATCCGCAGCATCCGGCCAGAGTTCTGGTCCAGCGAGGACATCGCCGCGATGGACTGGCAGGTGACGTACGACGGCCCGGTCCCGAAGCGGGTCAACACGATCGCGCCCATGACCAGTGCAGCCGAGTACGTCTACCTGCTATTCGACAGCCTCGACGAACTCGTTTACGTCGGACGGTCGTTCCGCCCCGCCGATCGGTTCACGAAGCACCGCCGCAAGTCGTGGTGGAAGCGAGTGGCCACCGTCGCGATCGTCCGAATCACCGAAGCCCCTCCTCACACCCGTCCGCCGTGGATGACCTACGGCCCCAACACTGCCCGGTTCGAGGCGCTCGCCATCGACCGCCTGAATCCACCGGCCAACATCGCGGCCCCGTCCAGATTGGTGATGACCTGATGGCCCGCATCCGTTCGATCAAGCCCGAGTTCTGGGACTCCCCCAGTACCGCGAACGCCTCCCCGTGGGCACGCCTCCTATTCATCGCCATGTGGAACTGGGCCGACGACTACGGACGCGGCACCGCCAACATCAAGGAGCTCGAAGGGTTCGCGTTCCCCAACGACGACACCTTCACGGACAGGCACGGAAATACCGTGCAGTTCCGTGCACTCGTAGCGGAAGTTGCAGAGTGCTTCGGCGTGCTGTTCTACGAGGCCGACAATCGGCCCTACTACGCGATCCCGACATGGGAGGAGCATCAGCGCAACGAGCGCCGCGCCAAGCAGTCCAAATACCCCGACCCACCCACATCACCGCAGGCCAGCACCACAAACGGGAACATGCACGGTATTTCCGCTACAGAGGAGCGGAAGGTCACGGAAGCACCGAGAAGTTCCGGCACTGGAACAGGGGAACAGAGGAACAGGGGAACAGAGGAACAGACCTCTTCGTCGGAGGTCGCTACCGCGCCCATCCGACCCGAGATCGAAGCGCTCTGCACCCTCCTCGCCGACCTCGTCGAACAGAACGGCTCGAAGCGCCCCACCATCACCCAGAAGTGGCGCGACGCCGCCCGGCTCATGCTCGACCGCGACGGCCGCACCCCCGAACAGATCGCCTACCTGATCCGCTGGGCACAGGCCGACGAGTTCTGGCGATCCAACATCCAGTCCATGCCGAAGCTGCGCGACAAGTTCGACCAGCTCCGCCTCAAGGCCCAGCAGCCCGACCGCACACAGCGCCGCGGCGTCGGCCTCCAATCCTCCATGGAAGGCCTCGCCTTCTTCCAACCCCAGGAGAACCAGTGAACGAATACGAAGCCGGGAAGATCATCGCCATGGTCGCCGGCATCGACCACCGAGTCCCGCCCCTCGACCGCACCCGCCCCGACGAACGCGTCCCCGTCTGGCAACAAGTGCTCGAGCCCCTCGACTACGCCACGGCCGAGAAGGGCGTCCTCGAGCTCGCCCGGGACCCCGGCCTCGTCGCCATCCGCCCCGGCGACATCTTCCAGGCCACGAAACGCGTCATGCGCCGCAACCTCGACCGGGCCGACATCGCCGCCATCGAACCACCAGACGACATCGACACGAACACGACGCTCGCATGGCGACGCGCCCTCGTCCGCGCACTCGGCCGGGGCGCAGAGACCGCTGCCGCACGCGCAGAAGCCGACCACGCCGTCGGAGCCCGCCGCCGCACCCTCGGCCCCGCCGAACCCAGAGACGTCCGCGCACTCATCGCAGGCACCACGAAGGAGACCCCGTGAAGCTCTACCGCCCCGTCCTGATAGAGACCGCCGAGCAGGCCGAAGTGCTGCCCGATGACGCAATCGTGATCAGCGTCGAGACCGGGGAACGCTATACCCGAGGATTCGAGGGCGACTGGTGGGGCGTGACCGAGATGGGCACCCGCCTCGCCGTAGACCTCTATGCCGGCGATGTGGTGACGGCTCTCGTGCCCATCGAAGCCGAGGAGGAGGTGCGAGTGACACCCGAGGCGCTCGCCGAAGCGGCTCAGCAGACCCTCGCCCGCGCAAACCGAGCAGCAGCCACCGGCATACTCCCGCCCGACCGCCTCACCATCCAGCAGCAGACCCGCTACGTCACCCCCTGGCGCGCACAGGACTAGCCCAGGACGCGACAGAACACCCCGAGCCGCACCCGTAGAGGGTGCGGCATTTCTATGCCCGCACAAAGCCGCAGGAGAACTCATGGTCAACCTTGCCCTCCTCACCCCCGAGCAGTGCGACAAGATCCGCGCCCTCGCCACCGAACCCAACCCCGACGACCTGCTCGGAATGGGCGAGGACTACTTCGGAGCCGACATCGTCCTCGCGCTCCTCGACACCATCGACCAGCTCAGGGAGAACGCATGACCACCATCGGAGACCTCACCCCGAACATGATCGGCCGAAACACCATCCGCACGAAGCACGAAGGCTGCACCGTCGCCGGACCGCTCACCGACATGCAGCTCCACACCGAGACCAGCGACGTCTCCACCCTCGTCGAGAACATCACCAAGGTGACCCGCGTGCGCATGAGCATCCGCCTCGGCTCCATCACCCTCGATGGACTCGACCGTGACCACCACCGCGAGGTGATCGCATGACCGACGCCAACTCCGTCATCCGATCCGTGAACCAGGCCGAGGAGATCCACGACGGCCTCAAGGTGCGCGGCGAGATCCGATCCCACAACGGACCCGCAGCCCCCGGCGCATCCGGGTCACGCCCACCCACCGACATCGGCATGCTCGACCTCGCCGTCCATATCGAGGGCCTGCTCCAGTCGTGGTCGCGGCTCGTGCACGAGGAGTCCGGCGACGACCTGCCGGCCGACACTCCGGCGGCCCAGTCGCTGTTCATGCGACAACGATCCATCTGGATCGCAGGCGCGGCATGGGCGCCCGACATGCTCGACGAGCTCGACGACGCCACGCGCAAGGGCACCGGCATGCTCGGCATGCTCCCGTCACGCACGTACATGCCTGAGCCCTGCGGGATCTGCCATGCAGTCCAGTGGATCTATCACGAGCGACCACCCGTCGTGAGGTGCCAAGCGGGCCACGAGAGCGAGCTCATGGAGCATCTGCAAGGCCGTGGCACCGAGGCCGTCACGCACGCCCAGGCGGCATGGGTGCTCGGCATCAAGCGGCCCGCCGTGTCCATGGCCGTCAAGCGCGGCACCCTCGTCGCATCGCCGGGCGGAGGTGTCACCCTCGAGTCAGTGCGTGTCCGACTTGCAAAAGTCAGCGTGTGACCCTAATCTGTAGTTGCCTGGAATTACTGTCTCCGGCACTCAAGCCTCGACCACTGCGGTCGGGGCTTCTTCTGTATCCAAGACCGGCAGATCACTGCGACCCCGTCGCCGCACATCACCGGCACTAGCCCCCGCTCGAGCCACCAGCTCGCGGGACGCACCCACCCAGGCACCGCGCACACCTGCCGTACCCACGGCCCACGCGAGCCAGGCAGGTGCACGCCCCGGCACCACCCCAACCCGGCACGACCGGTACACGGGACGCCGGGGCACCAACGTGCAGGTCTCCAACCCCGCCCCTGCCCGGACGCGACCCGGGCAGGCACGGCGGGGCCCAGCAACAGGGAGGACGGCATGGCCTGGCACACCAGTGACCGCCGCTCCCGCCTCCCCGACGACTGGCCCCAACTCAGATCCCAGGTACGCAAGCGGGCCGGCAACCAGTGCGAGTGGGTACTCGAGGGCGGGCGACGATGCCCCACCCCAGGCAGCGACTGCGACCACGTCATCCCCGGCGACGACCACAGCATGGGGAACCTGCAGTGGCTCTGCTACCCACACCACAAGGTCAAGACCACCCAGGACAACGCCCGCGCCCAGGCCCTACGCCTGGCCCTACGGGTACGCCCCACCCCACCACACCCCGGACGGAGGACCCCATGAAGATCACCCTCACACGAACCGTCGGCGGACTCGCGAAGGGCGCTACCATCGACCGCATCGACAGCGTCGCCGAACACCTCATCGCAGCAGGAGCAGCAGTCGCGACCGAGCCGACGAAGGCCGAGAAGGTCGAGAAGGTCAACGCGACCGACATGAAGGCCAAGCGAACCCGCAGGTCACAGAGGCGCGACGAGGTCGCGGACGAGGCCGACGGCTCGACAACGACGACCGGCGCGGACAAACCCGCAGGTCAGGAGGGTGGGGGCCCCCCCCCGGCTCCCCCCGCCCCACCCGCCGGATAGCAACTCCGATCCTGCGTGCGCTCTTTCCTGGGTTTTTTGCCCTGACCTGCAGTGATGTATGGCCTGGAAAGCGGACACTTCCTGCCCGTCTGTCAGCACCAGTGATGGCGCAGGTCATGGCGCTATAGGCGTTACATCGGGTAGGATATGGGCGTGCGACGAACCTGCTCCGAGTGCCCCAAGCCGATCCCGATCGGCCGGCGCAGCGATGCCGCGTACTGCTCCCCTGCCTGCCGTGTCCGCGCGCACCGTCGCTGCACTGCTGACGCGATCCCGCAGGAGATGCGCGCAGCTGATCGGTGGATGCGTTACCGCCTGGTGCCGCGTGCAGGCCGCTTGACGAAGGTGCCGACGCAGATCAATGGTCGGCAGGCGTCGTCGACGGACTCGCGCACGTGGAGCACGTACTCCGAGGCGAAGGGCTCGACGGTCGGCAGCGGCCTGGGCTTCGCGCTCGGCGAGAACGTGGGCTGCATCGACCTGGACGACTGCATCGTCGACGGTGTCGTTGCGCCGTGGGCTCAGGCGATCCTCGATGCCGCTCCGGGGACCTACGTGGAGGTCTCCCAGTCCGAGGAGGGGATCCACATCTTCGGCCTTCTCGCTGAGGGGCCGGGCAGGAACCTGCGCTCGTCTGGGCGCACGGTGGAGGTGTACTCCGCTGGCCGCTACATCGCTGTGACTGGGCGCCGCTTCGGTGATGCGCCGTCTCGGCTCGCTGATCTTGGGGGCCTGGTGTCCTCGCTTCTCTGACGCCCCTGGTGGGCGAACACTCGTCCCTGGAGGGCATGATGGAACCGACGAAGCTGTCCCGGAAGGCTCCGGCGGGGCTCAACGCGAAGGGCAAGCGCCTGTGGTCCGAGGTGACGACTGGCTACCAGCTCCGTCACGATGAGCTCGACGTCCTCGAGGATGTGTGCCGCGAGGCTGACCTGATCGACAAGATCGAGCAGGCGCTCGCGTCCGCAGATCTGATGACGACTGGCTCGATGGGTCAGATGGTCGTGAATCCGCTGATTGCTGAGGCCCGGCAGCATCGTGCGACGAAGATGTCGCTATGGAAGCGTCTGGCGCTCCCGGATCCGGTGTCGTCTGAGGCGCCGGCCGCGTCGAATCAGCAGCGCTCGGCTGCGCAGTCGCGATGGGCTGTGTCCCATGGCGCTGGCGCTTGATGCGGGCGCCCCTGCCTTCATCCCGTCGCGCGAGGCCGAGTATCGAGAGATCGAGGACTGGTATCGCGAGCGCCTGACGGATCCGTTCCGGTTCGCGGGCACGTTCCCGCTGTATGAGCCGAAGCTGCCGGAGCCGTGGCCTGTTGATGCTGTGCGGCTCGGGCCGACGTGGCAGTGGGACGAGTCCGGGTGGGTCCTCCCGGAGCGGACTCTCGGGTGGCGGGCGCTGTCGTTCGCGGGCTACTGGCTCGAGAACAAGGGCAAGCCGTGGATGTACACGATGGAGCAGGCGCGCTTCCTGCTGTGGTTCTGGTCGCTGGACGAGCAGGGGCAGCTGGACTACCACTCGGCGGTTCTGCAGCGCATGAAGGGGCACGGCAAGGATCCGGTCGGCGCCACGGTGTCGACGACGGTCCTCGTCGGCGATGTGGAGTTCGATCACTTCGACCACAACGGTGACCCGGTGGGTCGTCAGGTCACGGACGCGTGGGTGCAGATCGCCGCGGTGTCCCAGGACCAGACGAAGAACACGATGAAGCTGTTCCCGTCGCTGATCCCGGCACGGACTCGGAGTCACTTCGGGATCCAGCTGGGCAAGCTGAACGTGTGGGCGCGCGGGGATCAGGCGCAGATCGAGGCGGTGACCGCGTCGCCGATGGCGATCGAGGGTGGCCGGCCGAAGCTGATCATCCGCGCGGAGACGCAGAACTGGAACGCGTCGAACGGTGGCATCGACATGGCTGGCGCCATGGAGGGCAACGCCGCGAAGGCGGAAGCCGGTGCGCCCGCGCGGGTGCTCGACATCTGCAACGCATACCGCGAGGGCGAGGACAGTGTCGGGCAGGCTGAGCGCGAGGCGTGGGAGTCCACGCAGGGCGACAATGCCGAATTCGGCGAGTACGGGCTCATGTACGACTCGCTCGAGGCGCCGGAGGACGCGGCGCTCGCGCGGGACGTGATCCCGGAAGTCCTCGAGTACGTGAAGGGCGACTCCTACTGGCTGCAGACGGCGGCTGGTGGTCGCGTCACGAAGTCGATCCTGAACCCCCGCAACTCGCAGGACGAGTCGCGGCGCAAGTGGTACAACCAGCGTCGCGCCGCCGAGGATGCATGGACTGTTCCGTCGGAGATCGACCCGCTGGTCGACGGCGACAAGATCCTCGAGCCTGGCGAGCCTGTGGCCCTATTCCTGGACTGCGCGAAGACCGACGACGCGACCGTGCTGGTCGCCTGCCGCATGACCGATGGGCATGTGTTCACGGTCGGTCTCTGGCAGCGCCCGCCCGGGCGCCGCGGCGATGAGTGGATCGTCCCCCGCAACGAGGTCGACATGGAGGTGCGCCGCATGGTCGCAACTCAGCAGGTCGTCGGGTTCTTCGGCGACCCCGGTCACGCCCGCGAGGACGAGTCGGATGCGTCGTTCTGGGATCCGCTGTTCTCCCGCTGGCATCAGGACTTCGGGCGCCGCTTGAAGATCTGGGCCCGCGGCACGAAGGGTGGCCGGAACGCGCACGCGGTCATGTTCGACATGGCGAAGAAGGACGTGTCCGGGCAGTTCGCTGACGCGGTCGCGTTCACGCTACAGGAGATCAAGGACGCGGCATTCACGTGGGACGGCGACGTCCGCATGCGCCGGCACCTGCTCCACGCTCGCCGCTACCCGATCAACGGAGTCGTGTCGATCGCGAAGGAGCACCGCGAGTCCCGCAAGAAGATCGACCTGGCAATCGGCCTGGTCGGCGCCCGCATGGTGCGCCGCATGGTCCTGGAATCGAAGAAGAAGGGAGGTGGCTGGGCGCGATGACATCCAAGGAAGCGATCCGCGAGCTCGTCAAGGACCAGCTACTCCCCGCCTACTGGAAGCAGCGTCGAGAGATCGACTTCCTGGACTGCTGGTATCGGTGGTCCCCGGAGAAGGTCAAGGTGCACGCTCGCGCAACGGGTGAGCACAAAACGCTGCGGGACATGGGCGAGACGCCGTGGCTGTGGCTGACGGTGAAGACCACCGCGCAGGGCCTGTTCGCTGAGACGGTGACGGGCCGCGACGAGGCCTCGACGGGCCGGTTCGTCGACGTGTTCCGCCGGAACCGGTGGGCGCAGCGCCAGCCAATGGTGCACCGGGAGGGCATCGCGTACGGGCAGTCGTTCGTGCAGGTGCTCCCCGGCGACCCGGTGTCGCAGTGGACCGCCAAGTCCCCGCGGCGCATGCTCGCATCATGGCGGGATGAGGCGAACGACGAGTACCCCGAGTCGACGATCGAGGTCGTGCAGTCCGGCGACCACTTCCTCTACACCGTGATGGACGAGGGCCAGATCTACCGGCTCTCCTCAGAGGGCCAGGATGGCATCTCCTACATCGACGACGAGGTGCACGGAACCGGCGTCACCCCGGTCGTGCGCTACGTGAACTTCATGGACTCGGACGGCCGCGTGGTCGGTGAGGTCGAGCCGTACATCAACGTCGCGCGCCGGCTGAACAAGACCGAGTACGACCGGATGCTGATCCAGCACTTCAACAGCTGGAAGGTCCGAACGGCGACCGGCCTCGAGGGTGACGCGCCGACAGATGAGGAGTCCGCGCAGCAGAAGATGGAGCTCGCGCAGAGCGACATCCTGATGGGCGGCGATGGGGTCAGCTACGGCACGCTCGACGAGACGAACCTGTCGCCGATCCTGTCGGCCCGCGAGGCGGACATCGAGATCCTGTCGGCACTGACGCAGACCCCGCCGAACATCACTGGTCGCATGGTGAACATCGGTGCGGAAGCGCTGGCGTTCGCCAATGCGATGTACGCCCGGAAGCTGACGGACCTCCAGCGCTCCTACGGGGAGTCGAACTCCCAGGTGCTCCGTCTCTCGGCGTGGCAGTCCGGCAACGAGCTGGACGCTGAGGACTGGGAGCTCGCCACGAAGTGGGCGGACTTCGAGACGCAGTCGATGTCCCAGGCCGTGGATGCGCTCGGCAAGTCCGCGCAGATGCTCGACGTGCCGAAGGAGCTGCTGTGGGATCGAATCCCGACGGTGACGGCGCAGGAGGCCGAGTCGTGGCGCAAGCACGCGGCCAAGAACCCGTCGGCGTCGAACCGGATCGCAACCGCACTGGAGAAGTCTCGTGGCGCTGACATCACTGGGGAATGAGCTGACCCAGGCACACAAGCACGAGCAGATCCTCCTGGCGGCGAATGCAGCCGGGGAGGCCGACGTGCTGTGGTCCGAGCTGAACCCGTCGGATCCGTACCCGTGGGCGTACGCGCAGGCGCTGCTGCTGGCCGACCGTAAGGGTCAGTCGCAGCGCCTCACCTCGGCGTACCTCGCCGAGTTCGCGGGCGCGGAGATCGGCCAGCCCGTGGAGATCGTCGAGCCCCGCACCGACTTCGACCGCCTGATCGGCGTGTCAATCGGCGCCGGCGCGAACGCGGTCACGAATCTGGTCGATGAAGGAGTCCGCATGGACGTCGCCCTGGACCAGATGCGCGAGCGGTTCAACGAGATCGTCGCCGCGGAGACCCAGCGGACGTACCGCGAGATGATCGCGAACACCTCCGGGCAGCAACGGAAGGCGTGGCGCCGCGTCACGGACGGAAACCCGTGCGCGTTCTGCGCGATGCTCGCCGCACGCGGCCCGGTCTACATGGAGTCGACAGCGACCTCGTCGAAGTACGCCCTGCGGTACCACAAAGGCTGTGGGTGCACTGCGGAGCCCTGGTACGGGCAGTGGTCGGACTGGAAGCCGACGCCGCAGGAGCAGAAGTATGTCGACGCGTACTTCGAGGCTGCAGCGGGTGCAGATGCCGCCGACCGGGCACGCATCGCCCCGAAGACCATTCGTGACGCTGACGGCGTCATCACTGGACGCACGGAGGACAACATCCTCTGGCGGATGCGCAGGGCCAATCCGGACCTGTTCTCAGACGGCATCTTCGAGAAGGCCGCCTGACCCACACACTCCCACCCTTCACGGGGCGGGTCATGGCCCCTGGTGGGCCGTACTTCTATACGCCCCAGGAGGGCACGACATGCACTACACGCGACAGCAGATGCTCGCCCAGCTCGGCCACCTCATGTTCGCCGAGGAGCCGACCGCCCCCGAGGGCGGTGACGCGCAGGAGCCCCAGGAGGGCGACAGCGCAGAGGACACCGAGGGGGGCGACGAGAGCGGCGACGGCGACGAGTCCCAGGAGGACGAGACGGACGCGCCGTTCGACAAGGATCGAGCACTGCGGAAGATCCAGAAGCTCAACAGCGAGTCCCGGAACCTTCGTGATCGCGCCCAGGAGGCGGAGAAGAAGGCCGAGGGAGTCGACGAGCTCACCAAGACGAGCGAGTCCCAGGCGTCGGAGATCCTCCGGCTCCGGGTCGCTCTCAAGCACGGCCTGCCCGAGAAGCTCGTCGGCCGGCTGTCCGGGTCCACCGAGGAGGAGCTCCTCGCGGACGCGGAAGACCTGATGGGTCTGTTCGTCGCGAAGGAGCCGCCCTCGCAGGCGCCGAAGCGGAAGGCCGCACTGCGGACTCCCGGCTCGGCCGAGGACGGCGTCGACATCGACAAGCTCGCCCTGGATCAGCTGTCCAGCTGACACCACCCCCGCACGGCACCGCCACGGTCGCCGAGGCGGTTCATCCCGACCCTCTAGGAGGTCACCGTGGCACATACCCTTTTCACCCCGACTCAGGCCGCACAGGCCACGCTCACCGACCTGCGTTACCTGTCGGTCCTGCCGCGCACCGTCCGCATGGACTTCTCCAACGAGTTCGTCGCCGGCCGCGGGCAGACCGTGAACGTGCTCGCGCCGATCACCGTCGGTGAGGCGCGGGTCTACACGAAGGAGCAGCGCGACGCCCGCGAGGCGATCGTGTTCGATGACCTCGAGGAGACCTGGGTCCCGATCACCCTCGAGGACCAGATCTACAAGGCGATCCGTCTCCCCGACGACTTCGCGACCTTCACCCTCAAGGACGCCAACTCGCAGGTGTTCATCCCCATGGCGAAGGCTGTGGTCGATGGCCTGGCCGCTCCGCTCGTCACCCAGATGGCGGCGATCGAGAACGACGCGGACTCGCCGATCCCGGACGTCGCCGCGGACGGCTCGAACATCCTGCAGGTGCTGATCGCCGCGAACCAGGTGCTCAACCAGCGGAAGATCCCGCGTGAGGGCCGCACCCTCGCCGTGGGCACCGAGGTCGAGGCCGCGATCCTCGGCCTGCCGCAGCTGCAGAAGGTCAACGAGGCCGGCGACTCCGGCGACCTGCTCCGCAACGCCTCGATCGGGAAGCTGTTCGGCTTCAACATCGTGGTCGCCCCGGAGCTGCCGTCGAACTTCGCGGTCGCCTACCACAAGGACGCGTTCGCGTTCGTGACCCGCCCCTCGCGTCAGCCGCAGGGCGCCGCATGGTCGGCCACCGCGTCCCAGGACGGGTTCGCGCTGCGTCTCCTGCAGCACTACAACCCGACCCAGCTCGAGGACCAGGTCGTGGCTGACGCCTTCTACGGCGCTTCCACCCTGGACGCCGAGCGGGCCGTGTCCTTCACCGTCGCCGGAGCCTGATCCGGATGGCAGAGCAGACACTCGCGACCGTCGCGGAGCTGGGCGACTGGCTCGGTGAGTCGATCGTCGTCGACTCCGCAGAGGGCAAGCGTGCCGAGCTCTGCCTGCGTGCCGCGTCCGCCCTGGTTCGATCCGAGGCAGGGCGGACGTGGCTCGCCGACAACGGCACACTGCAGGACGTCCCCGAGAACGTCCGCATGGTCACCCTGTACTGCGCCTCCCGCGTGTTCGACAACCGCGAGGGGCAGAACAGGTGGAACGTCGACGACGCTGGCGGAGGCTGGAAGGTCGACGAGGCCGGCGCGTATCTCACCGCTTCCGAGAAGGACACGCTGAGCAAGTACGCGGGACGCCGCTTCGGTGGCATGGGCGTCGTGTCCACCACCCGCGGCGACCTCGCCGGCCCCGTGTCGGGGTACGTCCCCACCGAGGGCGGCCCGCCGTTCCCCTGGTACTGAGGAGGTCGGTATGCCACGCATGGATCGCACGATCCGGATCGGGCAGCGCATGGCCGCGTCGCTTATGGCCGACACGGTCCGTGTCACTCGCGCGGATCCCGATGGGGAACCGGGCTGGGATGCGGACGGCAATGTCACCGAGCCCGCCCCGCTCGTGATCTACGAGGGCCGGGCGAAGTTCCAGCACTCGGATCCATATCCGTCGACCCCCGATGCTGGCGAGGCCCGGTGGACGGCGGGCGTACGTCAGGTGCACTTCCCGATCGGCACCACGTCGGTGCAGACCGGGGATGTAACCGAGTGCGTCAAGTCCCGGAATGAGCGCCTGGTCGGGCTCAAGGTGCGCGTGCGCATCGATGGCGACAAGACGTGGACGACCGCGGTCAGGTTCAACGTGATCGAGGTTGTCCAGAACGCGAAGGTGGTGGGTAATGTCGGTTGACGTGTCCCAGCTGCGGGGGCTCACCCGGGACCTGCAGGCGTTCACGCCGAAGGTCGCGAAGGGCATTCCGCAGGTCGTGAAGAAGGGCGCGGTGAACATCAAGAAGACGATGCAGAGCGACTTCCGAGGGTCCCGGCACTTCGGGCAGATCGCCAAGTCGATCAACTTCGACGTGACAGCGTCCGGCGGCAACGTCGAGGCGGAGATCGGACCCGACAAGTCGGTCGCCAAGGCAGGCGCACAGCTCGCGCACATCGCCTACTGGGGCGGCGCGCGTGGCGGTGGCGGCAGTGTCCGCGACCCTGCGCATGCACTCGAGGAGGAGGGCGACAACTTCGAGAACGCGCTCGGCAACATGCTGGACGGTGACCTGTGATCGCTGAGCACTTCGAGGCCGTGAAGGCCCTCATCCCGAGCAAATACACCGTCTACGACACCGACGCCGGCAGTGAGCCGGTGTTCCCGTACATCGTCCTGTGGGGCGGCGACTTCGAGCGGTTCTCCGTCGACGTCGCGGGCTCGCGGGTCGAGGTGGCCGGCGACATCGGCGTCACGTGCGTGTCGACGGTGGCCGGCGCCGCGCGTCAGCTGCAATCCACGATCGCGGAGCTCCTCGATGGCGCTCTCGTGACCGTCCCTGGCCGCCACGGCTTCGAGCTGACCGGGCAGGAAGTGCGCCCCGTCCAGGTGGGCCGTGAGGTTCAGCTACCTACTGCGGGCGGCGGGGCACGGTATCCGTACTTCGGCGTCCTCACCTATCGAGTCGAGACGACAGAAGGGAGTGCGTGATGGCTGGCAAGGTCGACGCGTACGACAAGACCACGGGCCGGAAGATCCCGTACAAGGTCCCTGAGAAGTGGTTCGGCATCTTCCCGAACCTCCGCAAGACCCCCATTCAGAAGGCCGCTGAGGCCTCGAAGGCCTCGAAGGCCGCAAGCACGAAGGAGGGCTGACCATGCCCAAGTCCAAGGCCGAAGGCCGTGAGAAGTGGATGCTCCTGTCCGCACCGCCCGCCGACCCCGAGGCTGTCACGCTGACCGAGGCGAATGCCGGGGTCGACGCCTCGTGCGCGATCTCCTCGGCTGATTCCCGGATCAGCGCTGCCGCGTCGGCAACGTTCTCGGATCCCGCGATCTGCGACGAGATCGCCGTGACGGAGTTCGGGCAGTCGAACTTCGAGGGGAACGTGGCGCCTTTCCGATTCTTCGACGAGATGGGCGCGTCCGAGGAGGGCACGGATGGCGACGTTCGTGACGAGGTGTACCAGCTCCTCAAGGACAAGGACACCGAGCTGTACGTCCTGATCCGGGACACGTCGAAGCGGTCCCGTGAGGCGCTGGCCTCGGGTGACGAGTACGAGCTGTACCAGGTCGTCACCGACGAGCCGCAGCGTCCGTCGTCCCGCGAGGGCTATCAGAAGCGGATCGTGCCGCTGGCGATTCGGAACGCCTGGAAGGGCGAGATCGCCGCTGGCGCGTGACAAGGCCGGCATGACGGAGGACTCCTGACGGGGTCCTTTTTCTATGCCTGCGGGCCGGCGTCGAGCGTTTCCTGTGCGCTCCGTCGGCCCGCCCCTTCGGGGGCACCCCACAGGACACAGGAACACAGGAGAAGGAGAAGGACATGACTGAGAACTTTGGCGACACCCCTGAGGACTTCAACCTCGATGACTGGCTGGACCAGGGATCGCGCCCGCAGGCGACCGTGAAGGTGTACCGCGACTGGTCCCTCATGGGCGAGCTCGTGCGCATCGAGGAGAAGATCACCGCGGCCGATCAGGAGCAGGATCCGTCGATGGATGATGTCTCCGGCGAGGAACTGCGCGAGCAGTATCAGGCCGTGCTCGACAAGCTGGCCGAGTCCGCGATCGAGGTGACTCTGCAGGCGCTCACGAACGAGGAAGTGCGTGACGTGGCCGCGGGCGTGCCCGAGATCGAGCAGAAGTTCACCGACCAGCACGGCAAGGAGCAGGTCCGCATGAAGCCGGACCAGGTCGCTGTCGGCGACGCGCTCGTGGCCGAGGCGACGGTGTCTCCCAAGCTGTCCCGTGCTCAGGTGACGAAGATGCGGCAGAAGCTCGGCGATGGGCCGACGCTGGTGCTGTACCAGACCGCGACGGAGCTCCGCTCGGCCGGGAAGGTGCTCCCGAGCATCCCTTTCTCGCCCGAGCCCTCCGACGATTCCCGGGACTGAGGGACACGCAGGACGTCGCCCGGGAGTGGGGCACGACGCTGTCCCACTTCCTGGGTGGTCCCGCGGGCTGGGATGACGTGGATCGTCTGCTCGCGATGGCGCGGAAGGTGCATGACGCATCGATCTGCCCGTCGGGCGCGGGCGCCATGCATTACCGGGACGAGTGCGACGAGGACTCCCCGTACTTCACGGACCCGGAGCCGGAGCCGGTCGAGTCGACCTGTGCGTGGCTCGTCTCGGTTGAGGAGTACAACGACGACCAGTCGAAGGAGGGCAACGTGCGCGAGCGCGGCCTGCTCGTCGGCTGGCGGGATGCGGGTGCTCAGCCCAGCATGTCTGCCGGCGAGCCGTCCTCTGCCTCGTAGCCGTTCCACCCGCACAGGATCGTGGTCTGGCCGGCGTTGTCCGGTCCCCAGCCCTGGGTGTTGACCGGCGACCGCATGAAGTCGTTGTCGGCCTGCGTGCCGTACCAGGCGACGTCGTCGGCGGTGTCCCGCAGGTCGCCCTCGTCGGCGAGTGCGGTCGTCCAGAGCTCACACATCTTGTGCCCCATGTCGTCGCTCTCGGAGAGCACGGCGTTCGCGGGGGCGTCCGGGTCGACAGTGCGCGGAGAGGTGGCCGCCTCGGACTCGACGGCGGCAGGCGCGGCCGCCTCTTCCTTCTGGACGTCTTCGCTGGCGCACCCGGCGAGGGCGACGGCGGCGCAGGCCGCGAGCAATGCAAGGCGTCGAGCGCGCATCTTCTCTCCAACTTCATAGGGGGCATCCGTGGCCGGAAACCGCAGTATCACAGTCACTCTCCGGGCGAATGTCGCGGACTTCAAGAACCAGTTCGATGCGGCGACGAAGGCCGCCGAGCAGACCACGAAGGCCACGGAGGACTCTGCGAAGCGGTCGCAGACTGCGATGGGGCAGATGGTCCGGTCCGCCCAGGATAACCGGCAGGCGTGGACTACGGCAGGCGCAACGCTGACCGGCTTCGGCGCAGCGGCCCTGGGTGGTCTCGGTCTCGCTACGAAGGCTGCGATGGACTGGGAGTCCTCGTGGGCTGGCGTACAGAAGACGGTTGACGGCACCGCGCCACAGATGGCCGAGCTCGAGGCTGGCCTGCGAGGTCTCGCGCGCGAGCTTCCCGCGTCCCATCAGGAGATCGCTGCGGTCGCTGAGGCTGCGGGTCAGCTCGGCATCGAGACGCCGAACGTCCTCGGATTCACGCGCACGATGATCGACATGGGCGAGGCGACGAACCTCTCCGCCGAGGAAGCCGCGACCAGCCTGGCGCGGTTCATGAACGTCATGGGCACCTCGCAGACCGACGTCGGCCGGCTCGGCGCGTCTGTCGTGGGGCTGGGCAACAACTTCGCGACGACCGAGTCTGAGATCGTGCAGATGGCGCAGCGCCTCTCCGGCGCGGGTGCGCAGGCTGGGCTCACCGAGGGCGATGTGCTCGGCATGGCTGCGGCGATGTCCTCTGTGGGCATCGAGGCTGAGGCCGGCGGCTCTGCCATGTCGCAGACGATGAAGCGCATCGGCAAGGCGGTCGACGAGGGTGGCGCATCGCTGGACCTGTTCGCTCAGGTCAGCGGCCTCACCGCCGAGCAGTTCTCGACGGCCTGGAACGACAATCCGGCGATGGCGCTGGACAGCTTCATTAACGGCCTGTCCGGTGTCGAGTCGCAGGGCATGACCACGAACGGCGTGCTGACCGAACTGGGCATCACGGGGATCCGCGAGTCGGATGCCCTGCTGCGCCTGTCTGCCGCGTCGGGTCAGGGTGCGGACGGCATGTCTCTACTCGCGGGCGCTGTACAGCAGGGCAACGACGAGTTCGAGAAGGGCTCTGCGCTGATCGAGGAGGCTGCGAAGCGCTACGAGACGGCCGAGTCGAAGATCGCGATGGCGAAGAACTCGCTGGTGGACGCCGGTATCAGCATCGGTGGCGTGTTCCTGCCCGTGGTGGCGGATGTTGCGGATCGTGTCGCGGACATGGCGGGCGCGTTCGCTGACCTGCCTGGTCCTGTTCATGGCGCCGTTGGCGCACTGGGTGGGATCGCAGGGACCGGAGCCCTCGCGGCGGGCGCGTTCCTGCTGATCTTCCCCCGCGTGATGGATACCGTGCAGGCGTTCAAGACGCTCAAGGCGGACAATGCCGCTGTCGCTTCGGGTCTCGGCAAGGTCGCGGCTGCGGCAGGCGTCGCCGCGGGTGCTTTCGCGGTGCTCAACGTCGCGTCGTCGGTGACCGAGTCGTTCCGTGATGGAGCGGAGCAGGCCGAGCTGGTCGCCGCGCAGCTGCTGAACGTGTCGCAGTCCGGTGACATTACCGCCGAGTCGATCAACGGGCTCGTATCGTCCACCGTCCCGTTCGGCGTGTCCGTGCGGGGCGTGGGCGATGCGCTCGACCTGATCGACACTGATCCGATCTCGGCCGGCGTCGAGGGCCTGACGAAGACCCTCCTGGGCGTGCCCACCACGGTCGATGTCGCGACGGAGAGCCTGACGTCTCTGGACGGGGCGCTCACCCAGCTCGTCGGCGGAGGATTCCTCGAGGAGTTCTCCCAGTCGTTCGCGGAGGCCGTGAAGGACGCTGAGGCGTACGGCTACACCGCCGAGGATCTGATCGCGCAGATGCCGGGGCTCCGCGAGGTGCTGACCCCCATCGCTACCGAGATGGGCCTGCAGGCCGACAACGCGACGCTGGCGAAGATCGCCATGGAGGGCCTTGACCCTGCTGTCGTGTCGGCCGCTTCCGGCATGGAGGACGGTGCCGCAGCGGCCAGCGAGCTCGAGGAAGAGCTGTCCGGTGTGGAGCAGGCCGCTACGGATGCTGCGGCCGCGACGGAGGACTACTACAAGTCGCTGCGTGACCTGTCGAACGAGTTCATCACCGCCGAGCGTGCCGCGATGGACTACAAGGAGTCTCTCAAGGAGGCCGGTAAGGCCGTCGACGAGAACGGCAAGCACTGGGAGGACGGCACCAAGGCTGCCGACGCCAACAAGGTCGCCCTGCTGGACCTGGCGGACCAGGCGCTCAAGACGGCGGACTCCCTCTCCGCTGAGGGCAAGTCGGGCACGTTCCTCGAGAAGGCCCGCGAGGATCTGATCGACGTCGCTACGGAGATGACCGGCAGCAAGGAGCTGGCTGAGGAGTATGTCGATCAGCTGCTCGGCACGCCCGAGGAGATCGAGACGCTCGTCAAGCTCGAGACCGACCAGGCGAAGGCTGACTGGGCGGCGCTCTGGGACGATCTCGGCTACAACCCGCCCGAGGTGCCGATCAGTGCGGATACTGCCCCCGCCGAAGGCGAGTGGGATGAGTTCACCACGGGCATCCTGTCCGAGGAGCCTCCCGAGGTGCCGGTCGACGCGGACACGTCGGGCGCGCAGGAGGAAGTCACGATCTGGGGATCCCAGGTCGGTGACGTCTACACCGCGCCGGTCCCTGTGGCGGCAGACATTGAGCCTGCGTCGAATGAGGTCAACCGCCTCGCACTGGCGGTCAACAGCGCTGGCGGGACGATCACCATCAACGGCAACACTGTGCCTGCGGATGCTTCCCTCGACACGATCATGGGGATCATCAACAACTCCGATGGCACCGTGACCATCGACGGCACGACGTACCCCGCTGACGAGGCGCTGGATGCGGCCATCGAGGCGATCAACCGCTCCGGCGGCACCGTCACGATCGATGGCAACAACGATCCTGCGAACTCTGCAACGGACAGCGCTAAGGGCCACGCGGACAACTCGACGGGCACGATCGACGTCGACGCTGCGACGGGTGGCGCGGAATCGGACATCACCGATACGGCTCGTCCACGCAGTTCGCACATCACGGCGTCTGCGTCTACAGGGTCGGCCAACTCGGCGATCAACAACGCTGCCCGTCCTCGCACCGCGGTCATCAGCGTCATGCAGAAGTTCGTGGGCGGATCCGCTTCGGGGTCGGCGACGATCAAGAAGGCCGCTGGTGGCGCTGTCCACGGCCCTGGTACGGGCACGTCCGACTCGATCCCGGCGATGCTGTCGAACAACGAGCACGTGTTCACCGCGAACGAAGTGTCTCGTGCGGGTGGACATCAGGCGGTCTACTCGCTCCGGCAGCAGCTCCTCGCCGGCGCGAAGACGCTGCACCTGGCAACGGGTGGTGGTGTCGAGAACGGGTCCGTGGCGCCTGTGCAGTATGCGCCGGCATATCAGCAGGCCCCGCCCCAGCAGTCGGGCCCGTCGACGCTGACCCTTGACGGGGCGGCGCTCGGTGCGCTTGCGGACGCGGTCCGTACTGGCGCGTCGCAGGCGACTCTGACGATGTCGGATCGGGTCGCGGCATCCACCTATCAGCGCGGCGCGTCCGCATCACGAGCATACGGGGGCAAGAAGTGAGCGCGTTCATCGTCACGGGTGGTGCCCTGCTTGAGGTGGGGTGTCCGTCCAGCCTGAACCGCGAGACGGCACAGCAGGTGTCGTTCACGTCAACGCTGGGCGGGAAGCGGAAAGCGTTCATTCGCCGGGGAGGCCGCCGGACATGGTCCATCGACGTGTCCATCGCCCGTCCCGGCGAGGTGTCGACCATCGAGGCGGTCGCCCGGAACATAGGGCCTTACGGCTGGTACGGGCCGGAGGCTGCGATTGGGAACCTTTTCTCGCCGCAGGCGACGGGGTGGGACCCGAACCCGTCGAACGGGACCGATGTGGGTCTTGCGAAGCTCCCAGACGGTTCGATCGCTCACGCAGTTGCACATACCGGTGAAGATCCCATTTCGGTGGGCAACGTGCACGGCGGCTTCGAGGCAATCCCGATACTCCCAGGCGGAACCGTTTCTGTCGGCGTATGGGCGATGGGGGGAGTGCAGGCATCTGGTGCATGGCTGGACCAGTCCCTTGCCCCCATCGGTGACTGGCAGGCGTCTGCTCTTTCATTCGCGAACTGGGAATGGTCACAGGACACCCTGACTCCCCCTGCGGGTGCTGCGTTCGTGACGGTGACCCTAAGCGGCGGCGCACAGTACGCCCGCCCTTCTATTTCGTGGGGCAACGTTGCACGGGATGAGGGTGGGACGGGATGCCCTGCTGCGGTGATTCACTCCCCGCACCATTCCCCGCTCGCTCTCTGGCAGGGGGCCAACTACACCGAGTCCAGCTACAGCATCACAGAGGTGGGGTAAATGCAGCAGCCAATCCAGCGGAGTGACGTGTACGAGCCGAAACTGTCTGCCGTTGTCGGCGGAATGGATGTGGACGCCTCGTCACTGTCTTTGGATCGCGAACTGTCAGATTCACTGCCGGGAGCGGGGAGGTTCACGGCGGCGACGGGGGAGCTAACGGCAACGGTCGGCGATGATGTTTCGCAGGTCGTTTCTACTCCGTGGGATGCGGGCACGACGTGGCCCCCCGCCCCGGAGTCTCCGGTTGCTATCGGAATAGACATGGGCGCCGGCATGGTGCCGGTCCTCGCCAACGGGCGGGCGACTGCACTCTCTGGTGGCACCGATAGCCGGGCGACACATATGAGTATCGCGGATCAGTACCAGTCTCTGGACCGGATGATTTCTTGGGACGCTTTGGCGGGCGCGATGCCTTCGGAAGCCGATGGCGCGATTGCCCGTTACGTGGGCTTGCAGTCCTCGGCGGTCACGGACATGATTCTGCGGCATTGTGGATGGTATGCGACGCCGCCCGCGATCTCATTCCCAGCTCTGTCTGTGCCGGCTATGGGCACCATGTGGCCGGAGCGTGGTTACTGCGTAAGTTCAATCAAGCTTAGCGACCCGACCGGCAACCCAGATTGGGTACGGGAGCCGTGGGGAGTGGGTGTCAAGGATGTAACGGCTCGATACAAGATGGCCGTAGACTATTCCGTAAAGGATCGCGGGCGTATCGAATTGATGGCCTACCTGGGTCAGGCGACCGGAGATGGCATGTACATGGAGGCATCCTCTAGTGCGGGCGCTTTCCGGCTAGTATGGAGGGATTCGGAAGTCGCAATTTCCGTCACCTACCCGAGTGGCAATCTAGTTACTGTCGCGAGCCTGCCTCGAATGCGAGGCGCACTGGCAATAGCATCCATCGAGTACGTATCGGACACGACGGTGCTTGTGTGGCTGAGCGTCGATGGCTCCTCGACTTCTAAGGCAGTCACGATCGACCCCTCCCTCGTGACCACGCCGGTGACTGACGCGACCATTACGGGAAGAGCAGTGGGCAGCGGATTCCAGATTGGCTTCCCGCCCTCACGTGGCCGCTGGCAAGGCTGGAAGCCCAACGCTGTCATCCATGTGCGCGGGTCCTCCCGCAACTCGCTCCGGGTGCTCCCTGGCGTGATCGGGGAAAACTGCGCGGACCTCCTGCAAGCACAGTGCGCGGCAGAGGCGGCAACTTACTGGATTGATGAGGCCGGCGTCCTGCAATGGTGGGATCTTGCGCAGCTTGAAGCACGCGACACTGTCGCAACGTTAACGTCCGCCGAGGACATCACGGATTCGGGGTTCACGTGGTCACATGATCTTTCGTCTGTGAAGTCGCAGGCAGTCGTCAAGTGGCGCGAGCCGCTCCTCGAGTGGTCGACAAGGGATGCCGTCGACCTATGGCAGGGCGGCGGGAAAACGTATTCTCCGAGCGATCCTGCTACGGAGGAATGGATTAACGTCCCCGACGATGAGGTGTGGCTGCTCCCTGACCTGTTCTTCGAGCGGGTCGGCAGTGCCGGGAGCAACAACTTCAACCTCGGCATTGGCTCCTGGTATGGCGGAGTCAACCCAGGACAGGGTGCGAGCGCAGACACGTGGGCCACGCCGGAAATTGCAGCCAATCTCAGTATCGAACGGGTCGGACGCAACTTCAAGCTGGTCACGTCCTGGAGTGGGTCCCAGCCGATGGTTGCGAGCACACTTGGAGACGATGCCGCGTCATGGCTGTGGATGCGTCGACGCAACTTCGACCTGCCTATCCTTCGCGGCAAGGGAAAGTTCACATTCGGCGACCAAATCACGAACTCGGATCAGAAGGGGCCGAGCGCCGCCCCGGAACACGAAATCGACGCCGGATGGTGGATTCAGCGTGAATCTCAGGCCCGGTACACCGCTGACTATGTGGCGGCACGGATCACCGTCCCGCAACCAGTGTTTTCCTCAATCTCTATCGTCCCCGTACCTGGCTTGCAGTTGGGCGACACGGTCACGGTAGATGACACGCATGTTACCCGCCTGACAATCCGAGGCCTGATCGTGCAGGACTCTCGCACTATGTCCGCTACCGGCGCTGGGCTCGATGTCACGCACAGCATTGCCCTGCGTCCGACCGCGATTTCCTATAACGGGATGACGTGGCAGACATGGGGTTCTGTGATGTCCGAAGCAAATACGACATGGGATGACTGGGGTTCCAGTCACCGATCCGTCCAGTGGACGCAATGGGCTTCTGGCCCACTAGGAGGCAACCATGGCTGATGTCCTGGATGGCAAATTTGTTATCCCCGCTGGCACCGACTACATTTCTCGGTCGGGCGTGCAGGAGCTCCGCACATTCGGAAAGGGTGTGGCTAACGCATTCCGGGGCTTGGAGACCGCATATGACGTGGCGGTCAGGTCGGGCTTCGAGGGGTCCATCGAAGAGTGGCTGGACTCTCTGACCGGACCCAAGGGCGATGAGGGGCCATACGGTGGCACCGTCGTGACTGACCCTCAGGTTGCGCAGCTGATTGCCACAGCAACGTCGACTCGGAAGTCTCTCGATGACGCATTCCGCACGTTCGTGTCTGTCAAGGAATACGGGGCGACAGGTGACGGCGCTACCGATGACACGGATGCAGTGCGCGCAGCGATCACTAGCAACCCCGGCCAGAACGTTCACTTCCCTCCGGGGCGCTACGTCCTGACCGACGTGTTTGATATCCCGGCAGGAACGATTCTAAGCGGTGCAGGTAAGGCTATGACGACGCTGGACTGGTCGGGAATGGCAGAGTGGACCAATGGATCGACTGACGCGTTCCTGAAGTGGGAACACGGTAGCCTCACGGACCCCGCCACCCCCACAGTGGACATCGAGCGAGGCTCGGCGTCAATCACTGTCCCATCCGGCCACCCCTACAACGTGGGTGACATTATCCGGCTTACGTCGACGGAGATTGTCGCGGGCGAGGCGGTTAAGGCAGAATTTCAGCGCATCGTGCAGATTGACGGCGGCACCCTGCATCTTTCCACGTCGACGTTCGACTCGTATGACCGCGCATCTGATGCGAGGGTTGAGCGCGTCAATCTTGTGGACGCCGGAATCTCGGGGATGACTATCGTCGGCAAGGGCCTAAACCCCGCATCCCTGGTGAATGATGGTGTCGACTCGAACCGTGGCGACTCTGGTGTGCAGATGACTCTGGCACGGAACGTGACCATTGCAGACATGGGGTTTGAGAAGGTCGAGAACAGGTGCGTCCGACTGAACTCTTGCCTCGGCGCGGAGGTTACAGACGTACATTTCATGTTCGATCCTGCCAGGGTTCGACTGCAGTACGGGATCTCAATCAACGGCGCAACCCAAATGGTATCCATTCGTGGCTGCTCATCCTGGAACGACCGGCACATGGTGACCACGTCCACGTCGACATCTACTTCGAGCGGATACGAGCCGTACCGTGGCATTCCGCGTATCATCACGATTACGGGGTGCACGGCCCATGGGTCGTGGCAAAACCCGATCGATACCCACCGTGGCGGGGAGTATCTAACGATTGTAGGGAACGCATTCACGACGGAGGCTGTCGGCGTCAAGGTACGCGGGACACAAATACTCGTCGCCGGCAACGTCATGCTCGGCAAGCGGACCAGTATCTATGACACCTCCCTGACGGGGGTGCGCGTCCTGAACCGGTGCGAAGATGTGCGCATCACCGGCAACCTCATTCGAGGATTCTCTAATGGTGTCCGGTTCGAGATCCCAGACGGTTCTACTCGTTCGCTGGTCGTGTCGGATAACTCGATTCTTGACTGCGCCCTCCCGGTCGTAGCATCTGCGGGTAGTTCCACCATTGCTGAACTGCGCATCTCGGGCAACACTCTGCGCTCACTAGGCGACTACCCAGTCTTCATTGCCGCTACGGTCACGGACCTAGAGATCGTCAACAACGTTGTCGAAGGCGGACGGCAGGGCGTGAGGGCAGTCAACAATGGATCGGAAGCCATTGTGCGTGCACTAATCCAAGGCAACGTGTGTCGCGGGCAGAGCGGAGAGGCCATGTATCTACGCAACATTTCCGATGCGCTCGTGACGGGCAACTTTGCGCCGGGCAAGGTAATCCAGGTTCTTGGGAGTTGCTCAAACGTCGTCGCCGGGGTGAACCACGCCATCTTAGATGACCAATCCAGCCCTGGGATCACTCAGCTGTAGCCTCCACCTGGAACGGCGCCTGCTGGTAGGCCGCGAGGTCTTCCGGGCGGGGAGGCCTCGCCTCCCCATCAATCGCGGCCGCGAGCACCTCTTTCAGCACCTCCTTCGGAGGCCGGACATGGCCTGGGCCAGCGTCCACCAGGAACGGGCTCACAGCATGCCCCGGTGGCAGAGCATCCATGAATGGCGTGAAGTGCTTCTTAACGTGTCTCGTATCGCCAGTGTTCTGGATGTACCAGACGCGGGTCGGGCTGCCTTCAACGTAGGCCCGCCCCGCGTCAGTCTCGGTCGCCACATCAGATATTCCAGTGGAGCTCGTATCGAGGCCCCACCCAAGCCGGAGCCACGCATCGACCAGTGCTTTGGAGAAGTTCCCGATCTTGATCTGGGGATTCACGGGCACAGCCAGTGAATTGGGAATGCGCGCGGCATAGTGCAACGCGGCGAAACCCCCGCCCGAACCTCCGAACATCACCGCTGGGCGTCCCTTCGGAATGAGGGCCGCGAGCACCTTAGTGATGACGTCCTGCAGGTCCGGCTGGCAGCGGTTCCCTGCGAACCAGCCAAGGGTCAGGTCGTCATCTAAGTACAGCGTGGGGTCCGTGATGAATATCCGGTCTACTGGCAGTCGCTGCGATATTCCAGCTCCGGGGAACATCGGCAGCTGTGTGAACCTGCGCGAGACCGCTGCATGGAAGAACACCATGGTCGTCCCGTAGCCGCGGGGATCGTACTTTACATCTAGCGGGACCCCTCCGTGCATGATTGTCAGCACGCCTGGTACGCACTCGGGGGCTTCAAGGAACTCTGGAAGCGAGCCATAGACGGCATGGGCTTCTGAGGTGATGAGACGTTCGCGCATGCCCAGATCTTATCCGCCGTCGCCACACTGGCCGCGCTCAACGCCTGCCCCACACCCCTCGAGCCCCTCGCCACATGGCAGGGGCCTTTCTCATGCCCGCACAGCGGGAGAACGGAGCACCCATCATGGCCCTGCTGACCCTCTCGCGAGGCGATAGGCGACTCGTCGACCTGCCTACCTCGTGGTCGAACCAGGGACGGGATGAGCAGCTGCAGAAAGCCGCGGCCGAGTCCCTGTCGAACTTCCTCGCCCTCGCGGTCGCGAAGTCCGGCGCGAACTTCCAAATCTGGGACGCACACCGCTCCATGGAAGAGCAGATCGCGATGCTCAACCGGAACTATCGGCGCGTGTCCCGTGCCCGCTCGAAGTCCTCGGACCGCAGCTGGGGCGGGTCGACATGGGAGAAGCGCGCCGGGCGCCCCAACACCGCGTCTCCCGGCTGGTCCAACCACGGCTCCGGCCTCGCGATCGACGTGCACCCCGGCCCGATCCAGGAACTGTTCAAGGCTGAGGGGCGCGACTGGGGATGGTCATGGACGGAGGGTCAGGAGAACGGCGAGGATTGGCACTTCGTGTTCGACCTGCCGAACCAGTACGCGTCCCGCGGTTGGCTCGACCACGCCTGGGTGCAGAAGATCGTCGGCGCGAAGATCGACGGGAAGATCGGCGTCGGCACCGTGAAGCTGATCCGGGCATGGCAGGCCGAGCGCGGCCTCGAGGCGGACGGCATCGTCGGCCCCGGCACGAAGGCGGCGATGCTGGGAAAAACCGTCGCTGACGCCGTCGGGGATGCCATCTCCGCGCTCCCCCCGGTCGTCGGCAGCCCACATTCGACCGAGCTCGCCCCCGCCGTCGATGGCCTGTTCCCGTGGGCGGACACCACCACCCAGGCATTCGACGATGCCTTCACCGGTCAGTCCTATACGGGCGGCACCCCGAAGGGGCTGCTGCACTCCACCGAGACCGGGACCTGGCCGGGCTACGGCGGCGGCTCCTCCGCCCCGCACCTCACCGTCCGCTTCGACACCGCCACCGAGACCGCGCAGGCACGTCAGCACTTCAAGAGCACTCGCCCGGCGCGCGCCCTGGTGAACAAAGCCGGCGGCGTGCAGACGAACAACGAGCAGGTGTTCCAGATCGAGCTGATCGGCACGTGCGACCGGGCGTTCGCGACGAAGCACGGCTACCACTACCTCCCCGACCTCCTCGCCCAGGAGTGGGCCAGGGACGCGCTCGCGGGGATCCTCGCCGCCGTCTCCGAGACGCTGGGGATCCCACTGTCCACCTCGGTCACCTGGGCCCGCTACCCGGGCTCCTACGGGGAGAAGGCCGGCCAGCGCCTCACCGGGGAGCAGTGGACCGGCTACGCGGGATGGCTGGGCCACCAGCACGCCCCCGAGAACGACCACGGCGACCCCGGCGACATCCCCATCGACGCGGTGCTCACCGCGGCCCGCGGCGGCGTCGCGGCGCCCGTCACTCCCACGCCGCCGACCACCACGCCTCCCGCAACGCTCCCCACTGGAAAGGCTCTTCTCGTGGCCCTCATCGCCGCCCCCGACTTCCCGCTGCTCCGCACCAGCGCCCACCGCTGCTACTACGGGCCGAAGGATGGCCCGAAGGAGTCCGTGTCCGGGCATGTTCCGAACTCGCTGAACCCCGGTGACGTCGGCAAGTCCGGCTCGGAGGGCCTCAAGACCTGGCAGACCCAGATGAACGAGCGCGGCTACGACCTCAAGGTCGATGGGAAGTTCGGCGACAAGACCGCGGCCGCCGCCGACAACCTGCAGCGCCTCGCCGGCATCACCCGCGACTCCCAGATCGGCCCCGACTGCTGGTACGCCGCCTACCTCCTACCGATCCAGTGACCCCGGCGTCGACGCCCGCACACGCGGGGAGGTGAGGACATGGCATGGACTGGGATTCCCTCGGACCGCTCTCGCTCGTCCTCACCGCCGCGGCCGGCATCGCAGGCGGAGGCATCAAATGGGTCGACACGATCCGGCAACGGAGGCGCACCCAAATGATCGAGGCCTTGAAGTTCCGCCTCGCCGCCGAGGAGAAAGACCACGCCGAAGCAGAGGACGAACGCGACCAATACCGGGCCGCGTACTTCACCGCACGGGCCACACTCCGCGCCTACGAGAAGCAGCTCGTCTCTGCTGGCATCATCCCGGACCCTGAATGGGAGGAACCCGATGTCTGACGCGGAGCGCGGGGATCAGATGATCGCCGATTCGGAGAAGCGGGAACGCCGCACCGTGTGGGCGTCCCGTATCGGCTGGGCGGCACTGTCGATCCTCCTGGTCGCCCTCGTCGCCGTGCAGGTCCGCGCCTACCAGATGGGCCAGGACCGCGAGGACAGGATCGACGCCCTACAGGAACAAGCCGTCGACTCCGACTCCGCCGCAACGGAGGTCGCGCAGGACAAGCAGAACCAGGCGCAATCGATCCGGGAACTCTGCGAAGCCGGAGCGATCAAGCAGGACGACGCCGGGAAGGCCGTCTGCCAGGAGGCCGTCGAGGCATCCGAGGCGGACCCCGCCGAGACGGTCGCACAGGCGAAGGGCGCCACCGGGCCACAGGGACCTCGAGGCCCCGCAGGCGTGGCCGGGAACGACGGTGCCGATGGTGAGAACGGCGACGACGGGAAGGTCGGTGTCGCTGGCCCCACCGGCCCGTTCGGCGACCCCGGCGACGACGGCACGGACGGCGCCCCCGGAACAGCGGGAGACCCCGGAGCCGTCGGGGAGCCTGGCGTGAACGGAGAGCCCGGTAGCCCGGGCGCTACGGGCGAGGCAGGGAGCAACGGCTCTGCCGGTCCGAAAGGCGATACCGGAGATGCGGGCGCGAAGGGAGCGACCGGAGACACCGGCCCTGCCGGTCCTGCTGGTGCCGTTGGCCCTTCTGGTCCTCCCGGGGATCCGGGCGAGGACGGCACGAACGGCTCCAACGGGCGCGGCATCCAGTCCGCGACATGCAGCACTGACACCGGACGCTGGCAGATCACCTACAGCGACGACACCACCGAGGATGCGGGGCCGTGCATCGTCACCCCCGAATCCCCCGACCCCACACCCACCCCCACGGAGGACACCCCATGAACACGCACCGCGCCATCACCCCGTCCACTGAACCGGTCCTGACGACTGCCGGCATCACTGCAGCTGTCGCCGCCGTGATCGCCCTGATCGTCGCGTTCGGCGTCGAACTGTCAGAGGCCCAGACGACCGCGATCCTCGGCGTCGTCGCCGTCGCCGCACCGCTCGTCGTCACCATCGCCCGCCGCTACGTGACCCCCTCGTCCAGCGTGGTCGAGCTCGATGACGGCGGCATGATCGTCGCCGGCAAGGGCCACGACACCATCGCCGAGGGCTCCCGGATCCGGGCCGTGCACGATGCCTGACGGCCTCCACTGGCAGTGCCGCACCTGTGGAGCCATGTGGAACAGCGAAGCCGCACGAGATACGTGCATGGCAATCGACGCGGACGACGACCGCGACGCGAGACGACGATGACATGACAGCGCCCCACCCCTCAGCTACGGCTGGTGGGTGGGGCGCTTTCTTCATGCCCAGTACTCAGACATCGTCCGGCCTGGGCACGATCACTGGCGCGTCCCGATCGAGCTCGATGTACCGACGGCCATCATCGTCGTAGGGCACTGCCAGGTGCACGCCGATGGGGCCCGACTTCGCCCACTGAACGCCCTCGATCGTCGTGCACAGCTCGGACCCATCTGGCAGGTCGATCGTGGCTGCCCTGCCCACGAAGTTGTGGT